>NZ_JBBKZV010000013.1:0-157380 GCF_037889915.1 Variovorax humicola
GCCGACGGCGCGGCTTCCTGTTGACATGCATAGACGTCCATCAAAACTTAGATGGACATCATGGTCAGCGCCTTGGCCTCTGGCCTCAAGATGGGATCACTGGCCGGTTACGGCGCGGACTCACTTGGCGTCTTCCATGGTGTTCACCTAGATCCTTGGCGGACACCATCGTCATACACACGACTCCGCAGTTCAAGCGGGATCGCCGCGCGCTTACGCCTGCGCGGCGACTGGAGTGTCCCCGAGGGAAGAGCGAGCCTCTCAACGTCGCGTGGGGTAGTCGCCGTCCGTTGCGTCGATGCTCCACTTGATCGCGATTGAAAAGTTCTCTGCGACGAAGTCCGCCGCCTGTTCGTCTGCCTCCGTGCGCCAACTCGGACGAAACCGACTCGGCACCAGAACCGCCATGCAGCCGGCCTGCTTGGCTGGGACGATGTCCCGATCAGGTTGATCTCCGATAACAACTACCAACGCACCATCGAAACGCCGACACAGACGTTCAAACTGCTCCCGGTCCTTCTTCACTTCCCAAACGCCAGAAAAATAACCGCCCAAGTGATGCGCTTCGATGGTGCTCCGTTGCTTCTCGATTCGCCCTTCAGTCAAGACAATAATGGAAATATTTCTTTTCCATGCAGCCTGCAACCCCTCAATTACGGAGGGCAGCAGCTCAGGTATTTTTCCAAGCGCGTCTGCGTAATGAGATATTGCCCGATCGACAATTGCTGTCTTAAAAGAAACTCGGGTGGCGCGACCATTCACCAAGGCAGTCGCGGCATCCTCAGCCGTTTGTCCATTGAGTCCAGAAAGCAAAGATGAGCCCAGCATTTGAATTGGGTATTTCAAGTGCTGGTGATGTACTGCTGCCAGAGCTTGATCGTGCCGACGCACGTAGGCGAGTCGATCTTGTTCAGGGCATTTAATGCCGGAAAGAGCCTCAATCTCTGTTAAAAGTGCTAGCTGCGCGTTGGCAAATACCCCGTCAGTATCCCACAACGTATTATCTGCGTCGACTAGCATCACTGCATTTTGCATCGTGTAATTCAAGAGTTTATTAAATCGCCTACCGTGCAAAATAGTCTAGCTTAGCGTTCGTAAACCGCCAAAACGTTAATGTCTTGCCCTTTTTTTAAAGTGCCAACAACGCGAACCCCGTAGCGCTTGGCGCGTCGGACAAGTTGATACGCGAATGTTCCTGCTGGGTACATTCCTCGTGCAACGAAGTGCAAATGCGGCGGTTGGGTGATCTCACTGTTTTTTGAAATGTCAACTAATGCGCGAAAATCTATCCACTCGAATCGCTCGCTGACCGTGCCAGAGGCTTCTTCAATCGCGCGGAGAACTTCGTGGGACTCGAAGCGGTCAAAGATTTTCTGCCAATAGTCGCGTCTCTCGGTTGCTTCCTTTTCGGGGGACAGGCCGCCCCCCGGATATTTCGGGATGGGGTACTCGGCTTCGTTCTTCTTCGCGCGCTCGGCCAAGTAGTCCTTGATCAATTCACAATTCTTGCCGCTTTTCAGTTCGCCGTACATGGGCATTAGTTTGGTGCCTTCCTCAAAGTCAATCACGATGAGAGGGCGGGCACCAGGTTTTTCAAGCACCTCCTCCAACTCTTGCCAAGTTCTTGTTGTTTTCGGTTCTTTGAGACTGCTGCCGCCAACGAGCGTTGAATTGACCCAAAAGATCCTGTCCTGATACTTGTTCGCGTACAGGGAAATCAGTTTTTCGAGGTGCCGCTCACTTGACTTGACGGTGACATACGTGTTCGTGTCGGTCTTAGCGCGGCGTGTGCCCTCCTCGCCGGAACTCGATCCTTCTAAGCTCCCTTTCCCACCAAACTCAAAGCCGAAAAGTGCCAGCGCCGGTGGCACTTTGGCTTGAACTTCGACAGCTGCCTTTGCGGCACTCACCACCTTTGTAGCGAACTCTCCAGTTCCGGAGTCCGAACGGCTGGCAAGTTCCACTTCTGGTCTAAATATAGCGTCGTAAAGACGTTCAATTTGTTCACCGTCCACAAACATTGGCGCGTCAGCCAAGAACCAGAACCGTTCTAGACTGTCGATCCGCTGATCAAGCGCAGAGGCGACCACCGCGTGCTCCGTGTTCATGATTTGCTTTCTTCCTTTGAAGTAATCAAAAATTTTCACGTTCTTCCTTGAACGAATGTTGGCGGCTTGAGTTGTGTCATTCTGCCTGTGAACTCGGTCTATCAGAATTCAGTCATGGGCAGCAACTTGCCCCTAGCAGGGACTGAGCACGATTGCCGGAACTTTGTCTGGAGTAACAGCGCCTAAGCGGCGTCGATCTAGATTCCCGGTCCACCGGCCATCTTCAGCCGAAACCGGCGGGGGCGCTAGGTTTGTAGACGACGAGGCCTTCACGGGCCTCCTTGTTTTTTGTGAACGCTTATGTTGACTGGGCAGCTAGATCGGAAGGACTGGTTTGAGGGATGTTCGTGCCAGGTTGCGTCGGAGCAATCGCGCGCGACCTTCTTAGAACGCACTTGTCGCCACTTGCCGGGCGCTCTACGGATACTGCAACGAGGTGGGGGCAGCGCGGGACGAGGTTTGCGAATATGAACTTGCAAAGATTCTCTAATGTTGCTGGGCCCAGACCCGTCACATCGTCCAAGAACTGATGGTCGAGCAACTCTCTGACTGCGTCGATGTGCCGGCGTACGCTGCCGAGGTCTTGCAACATGCCAGACTTGGCATCAGGCTCGCCCAGCAGCATTACTTCAGCGCGGTAGGTGTGGCCGTGAATGCGACGGCTGCCGGCGGCGTCAACTGTGGTTCGATTGAGCGTGTGCGCAGCCTCGAAGAAGAACTTCTGGCTCAGTTCGTAGATCATCGGATGCCAATCATCTTGTGGGTCTGAACGCTCAAGTTCCACTGAGGGTTCTGCTGGCAGTAGGCGACCGCCGCGGCGGTGTTTGCCAAACGGTCAGGGCCATCCAAGGGCTGTAGGTACAAGTTGTCGAACTTGAGGCTTGCGAATCGACCGGGATCAACCCCGGGCTGGGGATACACCAGTTTGAGTTCTTGTCCGCCGCTTACGGCGAGCGGGGCGTCCGCCTTGGGGCTAACGCAGAGCCAGTCGATGCCTTCAGGTGGAGTAAGCGTGCCATTGGTTTCGATGGCGATCGTGAAGCCTCTGCCGTGCAAGGCCGAGATCAGTTCGGCATCCACTTGCAGGAGGGGTTCGCCCCCGGTGAGTACGACGAAACGTCGCTCCCGCTTTGCGGAGGGCCATTGCGCCTCCACAGCGGCAGCTAGGATCTCCGGCGAGCGGAACTTGCCTCCGCCTGTGCCGTTAGTGCCGACGAAGTCTGTGTCGCAGAAAGTGCAAACGGCGGTCGCGCGATCTTCCTCTCTTCCGCTCCATAGGTTGCACCCGGCGAAGCGACAAAAGACGGCCGGGCGACCGGCGTTGGCGCCTTCACCTTGCAGGGTGTAGAAGATCTCCTTGACGCTGTAGGTCATGCGGCGGCCTTGTAGGCAGCAAAGCCCTTGCTGCGCAGTTCGCAGGCGGGGCAATCGCGGCAGCCGTAGCCCCAGTCGTACTGCTTGGAGCGATCGCCCTTGTAGCAGGTGTGGGTGTCCTGTTGAATCAGTTCCACCAGTGCTTCCCCGCCGAGATCTCTCGCCATCTCCCAAGTGGCAGCCTTGTCCAACCACATGAGAGGAGTCTCGACAACCATGGGCGAATCCAGGCCGAGGCTCATGGCCACTTGCAGCGACTTCAGGGTGTTGTCGCGGCAGTCGGGGTAGCCAGAGTAATCGGTCTCGCACATGCCACCGACCAATACCTCGAGACCGCGGCGGTAGGCAACGGTCGCGGCAAAGGTGAAGAAGAGAATGTTTCTTCCGGGTACGAAGGTGTTGGGTAGACCACTTTTACTAAGAGCGATGGCCTTGTCTTGCGTCAGGGCTGTGTCGCTGATCTGTCCGAGCACGGACAGGTCCAGCATGTGGTCATCACCGAGTTTGGGGGCCCAATGCGGGAAGCGCGACCGAAGTCGCTCCAGGACTTTCTTGCGACACTCCAACTCGACGACGTGGCGCTGTCCGTAGTCATAACCGATGGTTTCAACGTGGTCGTAGCGCTCCAGCGCCCAGGCCAGACAGGTGGTGGAATCCTGGCCACCGGAGAAGAGGACTAGTGCTTTGGAGTTCATGGCGTTATCCGTTCGCAACGAGGCGGTTCTTGCGGAGGGCACGCTTGGTCAAGCGCACGAGATGGTTGGACAAGACGTCGATGTCCGCCGGGGTGTTCTGAACGCCGTTCCAGGGGCAGATGTCTTCACTGCTGAAGTTCCACTGCCCACTGGTCCAGGCTGTGTAGGGCTTAATGAGTTCCAGCGCCGCTGCGAACTGGTCGCGCCTGGTTGCACCTTCTGCGGAGTACAGCAACTCCATAACGAAGCCCATGGCGACGATGCCCGCGCCATGCTTGAGGCGAGAGGTGCGCGGCGTCATGCCCGTCCATTCAGGGCCGAAGACCGTGCGGATGGCTTCGAAGTACTCGTTTACGAGTTCGAAGGCCCGGTCTTCATAGTCATCCAGGCGAATGAAGTCTCGAACGGCCCCGTCCGAAACCGAGTTCATGATCAACTTCTGCACGGCGGTGTCGCTGATTACGCCCCTGGGATTGGTGTGCTGCCGGATCTCGCCGTACAGGGCCGAACCCCGCATGAAGTTCAAGCGATCCACGATTCGGGCTGAGAACTTGCGCGCGGTGAACCTCTCGGGTAGGCCCTCCACGTTCGGCAGCAGTTCGTAGATCAGGGTCTTGGGAAGTGGCCGGGTGTTGTTGATCAGGACGAACTGTTGACGCAGTTCGTTGTAGTCCTTGCAGACCAGGACGGAGACGAATACTTGGAAACCCGGCTTCTCGAGGCCGGAAAGGGCACTCAGTCGCTGCTGGCCGTCAACGACAAAGCCAGGCTTGGTCTTGGTGGCATCGATTTCAATGTCGACGACACCGTTGCCGCGGTCTTTGGACTTGATGCCATCGATAAACGCAATGATGACCGCATTGGGCAACAGGGCGTCTTCACGGGTGAAGTAGTCACGGATCTCCTTAATGTGAGAGGCGATCTGGTGACGCTGGAAACCTTTGAGTTGGCCATCATCTTGGCGACCAACGCGTTCGATCTCGGAGAAGGCCAGGACGTCATTGGGCGTGGCAGCGAAGGAAAACACGTCATGGCCGTCGGCTTGACGAGCGCGGATGGCGGTGAACTTGAATTTGCTCACTGGGCGTTCTCCATGGTGGCTTTGAGGTGCTTGTGATAGACGCCGAGGTTGTGAAAGCCCCGGCGCTTGTTGCGATTGCTCGAGCGGAAAATGATGACTTCGACGCCAGCGTCGCGGCAGACGTCGCAACCACAACGCTTCCATGGGGCGTCCTGCAGGGTCCGGCCGACGAGCTCCCTCATCTTGGCGAGTTCGCGTTGATGTTTGGCGGTGTCTTCGGACTCGCCCTCTACCAAGAAGCGGTGGTAGTCCATCACGGCGGTGAGGGTCTTGGCGGCGGTTTCTTCGCCTCTGTCGAAACTGCGTAGCGCCTTGAGTGCTTTTTGCTCGCGTCGCTGCAGATCTTCGGCACTGAAGATGCCTCTCTTGATGCCTTGCACCAGGCGGAAGTTTTCGATGGCTTGCGGGATTCGGATGGCGGTGTAGTAGTCCAGGCCGGTTCCCGTGGGGGAGCCCATGTAGTAATTGGACTTGTTGTCCTTGAACGCGCGAATGAGCGGCGAGGTGGAATCGAAACTGGTGATGCCGTAGCCGGTGAACTCCTGGATCTGGTCGGCCTTGGCGAAGCCCAAAAGGTGGATCTTGGTTTCCGGCTTGATGGCATCACGCAGGGCGCGCAAAACCACGTGAATGGCGTCCACGCGAAGCGGGACCAGACCTCCAATGGCCAGATACTTGTAGCCCATCTTCTCCAGTTCGACGGCCGCCTCGGCCATGCTGGCGGGTGACCAGCCTTGGACAGCTCCCATAGGTTCGAAGGGGTGGCCTTCTTCCTTGACGAGTTTCAGGAAAGCCTTGGCGTTGTCTAGCGTGATGCGGAAGCGCTTTT
Organism: Variovorax humicola; assembly: GCF_037889915.1. Lineage (NCBI taxonomy): Bacteria > Pseudomonadati > Pseudomonadota > Betaproteobacteria > Burkholderiales > Comamonadaceae > Variovorax > Variovorax humicola. The sequence continues at coordinate 6,088 of NZ_JBBKZV010000013.1, forward strand.
GCGTTGCTTCGGGCATCTTGGACTTCGGCGGGTTACTGAGGTCGCAGTCAAAGATGATGTGGTCGGGGGAGACGCCGTGGGTGAATCCGGCTTCGATGTAGAACTCGACCACTTCCTCCGGGGAGTAGGCAGGCTTTTCGTGCTCTACGTAGGCGAAGGCGCCGCAGTCGCCCATCAGCATGCAGTCCTTGAACTCCGGCCCGTCATAGCGCAGGAACTTGCGTGCGCCGTCGCGCAGCATGCGCTGCTCTTCTTTGGTGGAGTAGCGCACCTTGGAGGAGGCAACGCCCTCAGCCTGACGCACGGCGCTCATCGAGACCAGGAGACCGTCATAGGGGGGCGGCTTCATCATTTCATGGGCATAGACATCACCCCAATACCGCTCGCGCGTTGGCGCGTTGCGGTCATTGATAAAGTCGTACGCGGGATCGACGTAGTCCTGCGTGTCGGAATACAAAAACTTCATTTCGGGGGACTTGTCGTGTAGGCGCGCACCAGTGCGTCCTGCAATTTCTTGATATCGCGGGGGGTGCTCTGGATTTCATTCCAAGCAACGCCCAGGGTTTCCCAATGGCCCTTGGTCCAGCGGCAGGCCGGAGCGACGCGCTCCAACTCCTTCTTGATGGCCTCGTACGTGCCATCAGTATCGGAGAAGCGCGCGTAGATGCGGTCCATGAGGACGCCCATAGCTTCGATGCCAGCCGAGTGCATGAGTCGGCTGTGGCGAGGGTCTCTGCCCCAGGCTTCCGGGAACGTGTTCTTGACCGCCGTCCAGAAGTTCAAGAGCAGACGATACATTGAGGTCACGTCAGCACCCTCGCGCGCGCTGGCCTTGTAGGGCGCCAGTGCGCCCAGCGGGTTGTTCATGCTGTTGCGGATCATGGTGATGACGGCGGTATCGGTGACGATGGCCGCGGCGTCGCTCCGATCCGAGGGGCGCTTGATCAGCTTGAAGAACGGCGACTCGGGGTCGCGGTTGAGGAGGTTGCAAATCTCCGACGGGACCTTGCGGGCGCTCAAATCCTTGGGCAGTTGGATGCCGCTAGTTTCGGGCAACAGTTCATTGATCAGGCGCGAGGGCAGAGGACGCGCCTTGTTGACCAGGATGAACTGCTGTCGCTGCAAGTCCAGGCTGTCGGAGACGAAGCCCACCACCGGAACGGCGACATTGCGGTTCGTGACCTGTGCTAGGGCCAGCGATCTTTGTTGACCATCGACGATCCAGGCCACACGTTGGCCGGCTTCGTTGATGGGGATGGTCAGCGTACCGGCCTGTGCCAAGCCCTCGTCGCCGGTTGGGCGTGTACCGCGTGACGCGGTGAAGCGGACCTGCGGCGACATAGCCAGAATGATGGCGTTCGGAAAGAGGACGTCGCCCTGGTTTAGGTAGTCGACGATGCCCCTCACATGGCTGCGGATCTCGGGACGCTGGAAGCCCTTCAAGACCTCGGATTCATCTCGGTCCACGCGAGAGATGTCTGCCACGCGCACGATGTCAGCGCCTTTGATGAAGAAAGCGTAGACATCCAGCCCTTGCCCCTGTGTGGTGTGCAGTGCGCGGATGACGATCTCTTTTTTAGCGGGAAGCTTGTTGGCTTTCATGACATCTCGGCCTTGACTTGGCGCCAGAGACCTCCGAAGCGCGCCTGTTCACAGGCGACCAGGGCGGTGTCTCGGAGATATCGGTGCAGGCGCGACGAACTGCCGGCGTGGTGGCACCACTGGGCGCGGATGAGGTCCAGGATCTCTGCGTCCGTCTTACGGACGCGCTGGGGGATAGTGGGCTTTTGTAGGAGGTCCAGTGCTTGGCGTACCGCGGCCTGGGCGGGCGCGCTGTCCAAGTAGTGGCCTTGGAGTTTTTCCACGAAGTGGCGCATGGCCCGCTGGGGGAAGTCGGAGCGAGTGCCGGCGTAGCCTTGCTGGCCTTCCAGGCGTTCGTCGTAGGGCAAGACGCAAGCTTGCAGGCGAGGCGGTACCGACTTGGCCCCGCTGGTAGACGTGAAGATGCACAGGCGAGAGAGCGCTTTGTCCGCAATCTGGGCCAGATCGCATTCCAGCATTTCGACGTAGGCCGATGGCAGAGCGATCAGGAAACGGGTCGCACTGGAGCGATTGACCAGTTGGCTCACGGGCGAGGGCGTGCCCTTGCGTGCGTTCAATTCTTGCCACCAGTCCGCCGTGTTGGAACCGGCCGCGGCGAGTACAGGCGCGAGAGAGCCCGGTCCGCTGGAAACTGTCATATCGTAGTTTGGGACAGGATCGTCCTTCGCGGCCAGGCCCAAGCCTGCAGAGATCACGTGCAGGGAGCCGCGAAGTTGGGCGGCGACAGCCTTGCTCTCTGCCATCGCGCGGCCCAAGTACAACTCTCCCGCCGTGGTCGTGGCTTGCGTGTTGGCGGTGGCAGACCACCAACGGTCGGCCACCTTGGCCGCGTCACCTTTCAATTGCGCGGGTCGCAGACGGGCCACCGGTTCGAGTGCTCGTTTGCGCGCAGTGCAGTTCGTGATGATTCCGAACTGTTCGATCATTTGTAGTGTGTCGAAGGTATTGAGATTCAGCAGTTATTGTAGATCCTGGATAGGGGTGTCTGCAGTTAATTCTGAAATCACACTGGAGCAAAAATGCAGTTATTGTTCGTCTGCGAGGGGTGCAAGTTTGCAATTGTGTCTAGGGATGCGCGACTTCGGTGGGCAAATTGCGTCGCCGATACGCTTTGGGCCGTCAGAATGCCTGCGCGCGCAACGCCGAATCTCACGGCGGCCCGTCGAGCAAGCGCCACAGCTAGACATGATGGTTGCTCTATAGGCGAAGGAAGGCCCGTCTCCGGTATCGTGGATTGCGCACTCTGCGAGTGTGCCGAGCCACATGCGGCGGGTTTCCCAGCCGCAAACCGTATGGAGGCGAGCCATGGACGAGAGTATCAATTTCTTCGTTGGTTTGGATGCCCACAAGGACAGCATTTCGGTTGCCGTGTGTGAAGCTGGGCGAGAGCCCAGCCGTTTCGTCGGCACCCTGGGGCCTGACGTGCAGGGGGTGATCAAGACGCTGCGCAAGTACGGCCCGGCGCGGCACGTGAGCGTGGTCTATGAAGCCGGGCCCACCGGCTATGGGCTGTATCGAGAGCTAAGCCGGCGCGGCTATCGCTGCGAGATCATCGCACCGTCCTTGATACCGCGGCGCGCGGGCGAACGCATCAAGACCGACCGGCGCGATTGCGCGCGGTTGGCCGAGTTGTCACGGGCGGGCGAACTCAAAGCGATCTGGGTGCCCGACGAGGCCCACGAGGCGATGCGCAATCTCTGGCGGGCGCGCGAAGACGCGGTCAACATGCGTCTGAAGGTGCGCCAGCAACTCAAGGCATTTCTGCTGCGCCAGGACCGGCGCTATGCCGGCAAGACGTCCTGGACCAAGATGCATCAACGCTGGATCGCCGCTCAGTGCTTTAGCCACCCCGCAGCCAAGATCGCGTTGACGGAGTACCAACTGTCGGTGCAAGCGGCCGAGGAACGCGTGCAGCGACTGACCACGGCGCTACGGCAGGCCCGTCCAGGGCTGGCGCTTCGAGCTGGTCGTGGCGGCCCTGCGGGGGGCTACCTCGGACTCGTGCCCTCGGAGCATTCCAGCGGCAACAGCGTGCGCCGTGGCTCGATTACCAAGACCGGCAATGCGCACGCGCGGCGCCTGTTGACCGAGGCGGCGTGGGACTACCGCTTCCCGGCGCGCATCAGCAAGGGAGTTGCGCGACCGCAGCAAGGCGCTGCCACCTGGCATCCGCACTCACGCATGGAAGGCCCAGGTGCGCCTATGCGGGCGATTCCCGCAGCTGTCGAGCCGAGGCGTGCAGGCCAATAAGATCTGCGTGGCGGTGGCGTGAGTTGGCCGGATTTGTCTGGGCTATTGCTCCGCAGACATCCTGAGCAGTGCCGATGGCGAGCTCAACAAGTCGATTGCCCAACGACTGAAGCTCACCAACGCGACGGTGGGCAAGTGGCGCATGCGCTTCATCGAACGGCGGATTGCCGGGCTCTACGACGACGTTCGCCCTGGCAAGCCACGCACACGATCGACGATGAGCGTATCGCGCAGTTGATCAAGACGACGCTGCACACCAAGCCCGCCGATGGGTCGACGCACTGGAGCGTGCGATCGGTTGCCTCCGAGACCGGCATTTCCAGTGTGCAGCGCTACTTCCAACTCTTCGGGCTGCAACCTCATCGCAGCGAAGGCTTCAACTTTCGACCGCTCGACCGACCCTTTCTTCATCGCGAAGCTGCGCGACGTGGTCGGCCTGTACCTGAGCCCGCCGCAGAACGCGCTGGTGCTCTGCGTGGACGAGAAGAGCCAGTGCCAGGCGCTTGAACGCACGCAGCCGAGCGCAGCAACTTCGTAGCGCCAACGCTCGTTCTTCAGAAGTGTGCCTTCGCCAAACAAGCTCCGTCCGAGGCGATTGAAATGACCGTCTTCTTGCCGTGATCGCCAGCGACAGACCGCATGAGGAGGCCAGAATAGACGCCGCTCCAATGGTCGTCAGCGTCGCCGCATCGGATCGCAGTCTGACCGGCCGACACATGCCTCATCGTCGCTGCATGACCAACTCGCCCGAGGTCCTCCGCACCGAGGCGACTGCCCCATCGACTGTGAGCAATCAGGTGCCTGACAACGTCGATTGAAGGATTGAAGGGCGCTGGAATTCAACAGTGCGCTTCCCGTCCGACTCCCGAGCACGTTCTCCGTCAACTAAGGAGTTCCAGATTGATGGAGAAGCGCTACTGGACAGGTGCGACGCCGAAAATGGCTTGACGCGCAAACTGCCGAGCCACCTTTTCCTTATAGAGCTTCGTGTCGGTATCACGGGGGCGATACCAAACAGTTATCCAGTTCAAGGCGCCCAGAATCCCTTTGATGGCAAGGTCGCAATCGAGTGCTTCAAAGATGCGCTCGGCAATTCCTGCGTGAAGCACCCCACGGAAGAGCTCTTCGTAGGCGTCACGCATGGCCACGACCTCCGCCAAAGCGAGCCGCTCGGCGGGGGTCGTGCTAGCTGACTGATGAAGTTCGACCCCTTGCACAGTAACGCGCTGGTAATAGAGATGGTCCATCATCAACATTGCATGCTGGTAGGCCATATCGTGGAGCTTTTGGTGGGCGTTGATGGCCTCGTCTCTGGCTACCGGAACCTGTGCCTGCAGATTCATCGTCATCGCACGTTTGTGAACGGCGAAAAAGAGGTCGGCCTTGCTTCGGTAATGGTAGTAAACGCTGCCCTTCGTGGCACCAACCTCCTTCGCTATCACATCGACCGAGGCGGCGGCAAAGCCGAAGGTGGTGAATACCTTGGCGGCAGCGTCAAGAATGGCCAGCTGCATTTCCGGCATCGACTCATAGTTGGTGCCAAGCCAGGCCTCAAGCTCAAGGTTAGTCAAAGCAGGAACGGGAAATCGGTTGAGGGTACCTGTCGCATGATACCGGCCAGTTTGCCCGCGCCGACACTGCGCGCGATTCGGCCCCTGGGCCGTGCGCATCTGTCACTCCGGCTGGATTTTGGCCTCCGTCATCCGCCTCTGCCAAGCTGCCAGTTGAGCGCGAACGAAGGCGTCTTGCTCATCGAGCGAGTTTGGTGCCGATTCCATGCCCAGGCCCCGGAACTTTTCCTTGATGCCCGGCTGATTGAGCGCCTTGTTCAGAGCTGAGTTCACCTTTTTGGCGACGTCAGCGGGCATTCCGGCGGGTCCGCCAAGGCCCACCCAGACAACCAGGTCGTAGTCCTTGTAGCCTGATTCAGCAAATGTCGGCACGGTTTGCCACTCGGGCAGCCGGTGCTGGGAACTCACGGCGAGCGCCTTGATGCGTCCACCTTTCATCAGCGTCGTCGCCACCGAAAGGTCGGCCAGCACGTAGTCCACCAATCCGGCTGCCAAATCGGTTAGTGCTTGAGGCTGACTTTTGTAAGGAACACCCAGCGCATCGAACTTGGCGGCGCTGTTGAACGCGACGGCGCTGACCTGTCCGCCGGGGGAGCCATACGCATAGCTGAGCTTCCCTACCTTCGCTGTGGATACGAAGTCTCGAATGTTCGCGTGAGGGCCGTCGGACTTCACCAGAAGGAGAATCGGCATGGTGGTCAGCCGCGAGATGTGCGTGAAGCTGGTCACGGCGTCATAGGGTAGCTTCTTGAAAAGCCCCGGATTGATGGAATTCAGCGAACTGCTCGTGATGGTGAGGGTGTAGCCATCTGCCGGAGAGCGGACTGCAGCCTCCGTCCCGATCAGCCCCTGCGCGCCCGGCTTGTTGTCAACAACAACCGTAGCGCCTAGTTCGTTCTTGAGCACCTCTCCAACAATGCGGGCGCTGATGTCTGTTGCGCTGCCCGGCGAGAAGGCGGCCACAATTTTGAGCGGTTTCTCGCGAGGATATGGTTCCTCGGCAGAGCTATTCGCGAGAAAGGCCAATCCGAGCAGTGTTGCCGCAATCGAGCGGGTCGAGTTCTTCATTGAATATCTCCAGCGTGATGTCTCGTTCAGAGGAATACGGATTCGTTCGCGGAAGCGGAGAAGCTTCCGAGCTCGGGAGGCGGACGGCGGATGGTTGCAGGTGTGTCGCTGAGCTTGATGGGATTGCCTGGACCCACATAGTCCTCCCGCCGGACAACCATTTCACGTACCCGCGCGTGCTCGGATTCCGCGACGGACTGGATGTCAAGAATGGGGGCCGCGGGCACGCCATCCGCCAGGAGCAGTGGCCCGATTTCCTCGCCATCCACGCCCAGGAACGCCTTGCCGAGTTCGACCTCAAGGGACTCGCGATTGACCACGCGTGCTCGATTCGTGGAGAAACGCTCGTCCTGTGGCAGGTGAGAAACGTCAAGTTGCTTGCAGAGCTTTGCGAACAGCCGGTCGTTGGCGACAGCCACGAACAAGGGCTTGGTTCGCGTGCGATAGACGTTGTATGGGACGATATTGGCGTGCTGATTGCCGGTGGGCGCGGGAACCTTCCCTGAGTGCAGGAAGTTTGTCAGGAAAGGATGGGCGACCGAAACAGCGGAGTCGTACAGCGAGATGTCCGCCATCTGCCCTCGTCCGGTACGGCTCCTCGCCTGCAGGCCCAGCAGTGCAGCCATCGCGGCGTTCATGCCGGTCGTCAAGTCCACCACCGGCACCCCCATGCGCACCGGCTCGCCTCCGGCCTCTCCGTTGATGGAGAGAAGGCCCGTCATTGCTTGCACCGCTGCGTCGTATCCAGGCAGCCCACCGTAGGGGCCGTAGTCGCCGAAGCCCGTAATCCTGCAGTGCACCAGCCGAGGGAAGAAGCGGGAGAACCAACCGGCATCCGGAATATTCCACGACTTGAGCGTGCTGAGCTTGAAGTTCTCGATGAGCACGTCAGCGCTCTGAAGCATTGCAAACAAGCGTTCCCGGTCTTCGGGCTTGCCGAGGTCCAGCACGAGGCTGCGCTTATTTCGATTGACCGCGTTGAAGTATGCGGAACTGCCATTGACGAATGGCGGGCCGAACCCACGGCATTCATCGCCCTCGGGGGCCTCGACCTTGAGGACATCCGCACCGTGGTCGCCCAAAATTTGCGCGGCAAACGGTCCTGCCAGTACGCGGGAGGCATCGACTACCTTGAGCCCATGAAGAGCACCCATGCTTGTTGGAGAGGTCATGCGATGCTCCTAGCGGTCTGAAACATGCCATTCGAGGACTTGGCTCCCACCTTCTTCGAGGTGCTGGAAGCGGACGTTCAGCCTGCGGTTGTGTGCCTGCATCGCACCGTCCACCAGGCCGTTGAATGCCCGGGCGAAGACTGGGTGGAACGACGGCAACCCTTCGGCGAAGGCCCAGCCTTCCTGCCTGACAAGGTATCCATCCGGCACGGGCTTCAGTGCGGCGCGGTCACCCTGAGCAATCGCGAGGTCACACAGAAATTTTGCGAAACCTTTGGCGTCGCTTTCGTAGGTTCCACCAAGTCCGGTCGCTGTCTCATGAAAGAACTGCATGCCCACGAGTCGGGCGGCCATGTGAAGATGATGGGCTGCTTCGTCGGGTCCCCAGAGCTGAAGGGCGACCGGATACGCGGAGCGCACATACTCCATGGCGTAGTTGCGATGAGCCTTGGCAAGACGTGCCGCCGGCCAGGTTTCAGTGGGAAGCCTCGGCGCAGCCTGTCGGTCGAAGTCAGGTGCGTCCTCGTGCCGAGCGAACCTCAGTCGCTCGTGAGGTGCCAAGTCTCGGTCGTATTCGAAGTAGTAGCCCTCTAGGCCTGACTGGCCATCTACGGTCTGCTTAGTACAGACGAAACCCAGCCGTGGGTTCTTCAGCATTACGCCGTTCTGGGCGTGCCAACCGGCGAGCATCGCACGGGAGACCTCCGGAGGAATACCGCACAGCGCCGTGCCCGACCAAATCCAACGAGGAGCAGCGTAGCGAATCCACGCTTTCCTATCGGACTCGTACATGTACTCGACGGACACGCCGCCGATGTGGTTCGACAGGTAGTGGTATTGGGCGGCGGCGACGGCATGCGGAAGCTGGTCGAGGCCCAGCTTTTCAAGACCGGGGAGAAACTTCTCTCGGCGTTGATGGCAAAACACTTCGTAGACGAACTCTTCGGCCTTGGCTGGGCCCAGCCTTGACACCGTGTATAGAACGAGCCCGGTGAAGTACGAGTGGTACCAGTGCGCGACGGCGTTCCATGCTCGCAATTGCTGCTGCTCGAGGTGATTTTGATTGCTCATCGTTCGTCTTCCTGTTAGGCCGCGACGGCACTGCGCTTGATGGCCCTGGCGATGACCACGCGCTGAATCTCGGAGGTACCCTCGTAGATTTCGGTGATGCGCTGGTCTCGGTAACAACGTTCGACTGCGTTGGGCTTGACATAGCCGCGGCCCGCGAGCACTTGGACGGCGTCATCGCATACCTTGTGGGCGGCCTCGCTGGCATAGAGCTTCGCCATGCCGCCCAAGGTGCTGATGTCTTCGCCCCGGTCAAATGCCGCAGCGGCTTCGTAAAGCATCATGCGGGCAGCAGACAACTGAGTAGCGCAGTCTGCAAGCATGAAGCCGACCCCTTGGTGGTCGATGATTGCGCGGCCGAAGGTCGCGCGATTCGCCGCGAACTTTGCGGCCTCGGCGTAGGCGCATAGGGCGATGCCCACGGACTGGGCTGCAACGACGATTCGTCCGATGTTCAGCGTCGACAGTGCAAGCTTGAGCCCTTCACCTTCCTGGCCGATGACGCTGGAGGCGGGAACCGAAACGTCGAGCTTCAGATTGGTCGTCGTGGTCCCTCGAATCCCCATCTTGTCCTCGTAAAAGTCGACGACGGCACCTTGGGTGTTTCTCGGCACCCAGAACGCAGTGATGTTGTTCCGCACTCCTACTTCGGCAGTCCGAGCAAACACGATGAAGTGCTTCGAGTGACCGCCGTTTCCGAGCCAGCACTTCTCTCCACGAATGCGCCACCCTTCTCCTTCCTTCACCGCCACGGTTTCTACAGCCGCTGGGTCAGAGCCGGCGCCACGCTCACTGAGTGCGAAGTTCACGGCTTCCCCTTTGCAGGCGAGCCCGCCGAGCAGAACTTCCTTTTGTTCTTCGCTTCCGCCGAGCAGAACCGGAAATGCTCCAAGGGAGAGTGCCGCGAGGATGGCGGCCGTCGAAGCGCACCCCGATGCCACGGTTTCAACCACCGCGCTGAGCGACACGAGGGACGCCCCAGCGCCCCCAAAGGCCTTGGGAAGAAACATTCCGGAGATGCCGCTATTCAGCAGATGGGGAAGGTGCTCCTCCGGGTAGCGCTGCTCTCGGTCGATGGTGTCGGCAAGTGGTGCAAAGCGCGTCGTGGTGAGTTCGGCGGCCCGTCCCCTCCAAATTTCGGCTTCATCGTCCAAACGTGGCATCCAAATCACTGACATGGCGGGCTCCCAGAAAGTTATAGAGACAGATTGTGGATAACATACTACCAAGTAGGTTGTTATCTTAAGAAGGCGCCGCCCTTGAATGCAAGCGAAATCTCGAGGTCGGAGGGTTATTACCCCTCACCGGCTTGAAAGGCGTGCGCTTTGCCAGCTACGGCCGCGCGTACCGACATTTCGGAGGCCTCGCCCCCGAAGTTGGCAGCGGATAATTGAAAGGAGGTCAGGCCAGCGACTGCAGCTGACGGACGGGTTTCACCGGATGCCGATCGCTCTGCTGCAGAAGAGGCTGGAGGACTGGCATCCGTTCATCGCTAACCGTCCGCTGAGGTCACTGCGGTCGTCCGGCGCTTTCTTGGCGCCGAGCCATGTCCCGCGCTGATCCCCCCGTCCCCACAAGCGCTGGCTACGTTTCAACCGCCCGCAAGCCCCCGAGCCGGGCCGCCAGTCCACCCACCCGGTCAACCCTTCTCGCAATCGCCGTCCGCAGCACTTCCGGCGCAGCCGCCAGCGTGAACCAATGGCGCGCCCGCGTGATGCCGGTGTAGACCAGCTCCCGCGTCACGATCGGGCTTGGTCGCTCCGGCAACAGCAATGCCGTATGCGTGAACTCGGAGCCTTGCGACTTGTGCACAGTCATCGCGAACACCGTTTCCACCGAGCGAAGGCGGCTGGGCAGCACCCAATGGATTCCGCCCTTGCCGTCGCCGGTCGCGAAGGCCACGCGCAAGGTCCAGCGCGGGTGTGGGTCGCTGGGCAGCGTCGTCGGCAATGACAGCGTCACGCCCACGTCGCCGTTCATCAGGCCCAGGCCGTAGTCGTTGCGCGTGACCAGCACCGGGCGCCCCGGATACCAGCCGCCGTGTTCGCCTTCGAGCAGGCCCTCGGCGCGCAGCAGCGCCGCGATGCGCAGGTTCAGGCCTTCGACGCCTTGCGGGCCACTGCGCAGCGCGCACAGCAACTGGAACTGGCCGTAGGCCGTCAGCACTTCCTGCGCCCAGGCATCGAAGTCGGGCTGCGGCGCATCGATCTTCGGCTGGCGTTCGCGCATCAGCGTCAGGTAGTGGCGGTAGCCGACCGGCGGCGCGACTTGCCTGTTGCCGTGTTCGACGCGGCCCCGGCCCTGTCCGGCAAAGCCTTCCGGCGCGCCGTCGACCACGAGGCGGCGCAAGGTGGCGTCGTCGACGGGCCATTGCCGGGACACATCCGGGTATGGCTTGTCGAAGGTGCGTTGCACCGCGAAATCGTTGCCTGCATTGACGGCTTCCGCCAGTTGGCCGATGCCGCTTTGCGCGCTGAAACGGTGGCTCACGCGCAGCTTGACCACGGCCTGGTCGAGCGGCGTGCCCTTGGCGTCGCAGAGCTCAGGGTCGAAGAACTCGCCGGTGACGGCCTGCAGCCATGCCGCCGTGTCCACGCTGTAGTGGCCGGCGTCGGCGCGTGCGCAGAGGTCGCCCAGCACCGCGCCGGCTTCCACCGATGCGAGTTGGTCCTTGTCGCCCAGCAGGATCAGGCGGGCGTGCGGCGGCAGTGCGGCGAAGACCGACGCCATCATCTCCAGGTCGAGCATCGAGGCTTCGTCCAGCACCAGCAGGTCGAGCGGGAGCGGGTTGCGCGCGTTGTGGCGGAAGTGCCGCGTGTCGGGGCGGCTGCCGAGCAAGCGATGCACGGTGGTCACTTCGGTGGGGATGGAGGCGCGCAGGGCTTCGGCATCGGGCAGGCCGTCCAGCGGCAGGCGTGCGACCGCGCCGGCGATGGATTCGTTCAACCGCGCAGCGGCCTTGCCGGTGGGCGCTGCGAGGCGGATGCGCAGGCGTCTGGCGGTGCCGTCGTCGGTCGAGAGCGCCAGGTGAAGCAGCACTGCGAGCAGGCGCACGACGGTGGTGGTCTTGCCGGTGCCGGGGCCGCCGGTGATGATGCTGAAGCTCTGCTTCACGGCGATGGCGCAGGCGATCTTCTGCCAGTCCGTTGCTGCCCCGTCGCGGCGCTCGAACAGGGCGTCCAGCGCTGCCGCCAGGCCGGCTTGCGCCTCGGGCGCCGCAGAGGGCGTGGGCATGGCGACGCGGCGGGCGATGGCCTCGCTCACCGAGATTTCGTACTGCCAGTAGCGGCGCAGGTAAAGGCGGTCGCCGGCGTGGACCAGCGGCGTTGCGCCGGGGCCGGCCGCGACCAGTGCGGGATGCCGGAGGGCCTTGTTCCATTTCGCCAGCGTGACGCCTGCGAGCAGGGTCGAAGGCGGCGTGGGCGTCGGCATGCCTTCGGGGGTGTCCCGCGCCACGCCTTCGGGCGGCATCGACAAGGCCTGCACCGCATCGGCGAGCGCGGCGCGCAGGTCGAGGCAGGCGTGGCCGCGGCCGAGTTGATGGCTGGCAAGTGCGGCGCCGAGGATCAGCAGCGGGTCGGCGTCGGGCGCCTGTTGGGACAGGAAGGCGGCGAAGCTGCGGTCCAGCGCGCGCAGCCAGCCTTGCGCCACCCACCTGTCGAGTTCCGCGAGCAGCGGCGTGTGGCGGGCGGGCAGAGGGCTCAGGAAGACGCGCGGCGAAGAAACGGCGGTTGTGTTCATGCGGCGACTCCGTGACGTGACTCCGGCACCGCGAGGCCGCCGAAGAGCGCATCGAGGGCCTCGATCAAGGCTTTCGGCGGCCGCTCGCAATGCAGGCCCTGTCCTTGCGCCGCATGGCCGCGCAGGAAGATGTAGACGGCACCGCCGACATGGCGCTCGTAGTCGTAGCCGGGCAGCCGCGATCGCAGCAGGCGATGCAGCGCGAAGATGTAGAGCACGTATTGCAGTTCGTAGCGGTGATGGAGGACGGCGTTGCGCAATGCCTCGGGCGTGTAGTCGTCGTCGCGCGGGCCGAGCCAGTTGGACTTGTAGTCGGCCACGAAGTAGCGGCCTTCGTGTTCGAAGACCAGGTCGATGAAGCCCTTGAGCATGCCGTTGACCTGTTGCGGCCTCAGGGCGGGCCGCGACGCGCGGCCAAGGGTGTGGCGGGTGACGAGCGCGTCCAGCACGCGGGTATCGACTTCGCGGGCGCCAAGCCAGAACTCCATCTCGATCTGCACGCGGCAGAGCGATGACGGCGCCGTGGGCGTGGACCCCAGCGCGTCGAGATTCAGCGGCGTGGCCAGCCACGCGAGGAGCCAGGTGCGCAGCGGCTCGGTCCAGTTGCTCCAGCCGTTGAGATTGCAGCGTCGCGCGATGAGGTCCGCCAGGTCGGCCTGGGCTTCCGCATCGGAGTGCACGTGCGCGAAACCCTTGCGGCCGACCCATTCGAGCAAGCCATGCAGGAAGGTCCCCGGGGCCGACCCGCGGGGAAGGGAATGCAGGCTGCCGCTGCCGCTGCCGCTGCCGCTGCCGCTGTCGAGTGCGGTAGCGCGTGAAGCGTCTGCTTCGGCTGGCGCGTCGTCGGACGAGCGGCTTTCGGCGTAGATGTCCTCGATGGCCGTGGCGGGACTGAGGGGCAAGGTCAGCGGCAGCTCGGCGTCGTCGCCGAGCAGGGTGACGTCGTCCGTCGTGGCATCGTCCGCACGCTGCAAGGCCGAATAGCTGGCGATCCACCAGCGCTCGCGTGGGCCCGCCGGAAGCGGCGGTTCGGGAGCGGGCGGGAGCTCCGCGTCGGCTGGGGCGTAGCGCGTGGTACCGGCCTCGGGCGCCGGTCGAACGGCGATGGCGTCACAGCCTTTCGCGAGGTCCGCGAGCGCCTTGTTCAGTTCGGAAGGCGCCATGGGCTTGCCGCCGCCCAGCAGGTAGCCGACCGCACTGCGTTCCACGTCCGCCAGCGGCGCCATGCCGACCCAGGTGGCGTAGCGGGCGCGCGTCAGCGCGACGTAGAGCTTGCGCAGGTCTTCGCCGAGGCGTTCGCCGTCCACGCGGGCCAGCGCTTCGTCATCGGCCTGCAGCGCGACCACCAGCCGGCCTTGGTCGTCATGCCACTTCAGCGGCAAGTCCCGGGCGTTGGCGGGGCGGAAGGCCGTCGCGAAGGGCAGGAAGACCAGCGGGTACTCCAGGCCCTTGGACTTGTGCACCGTGACCACCTTGACCAGGTCGGCATCGCTTTCCAGGCGCAGCTTGCGCGTGTCGTTCTCGTTGTCGGTTTCGCTTTCTTCGCGCTGCTCGGCCAGCCAGCGGATCAGGCCATGCTCACCTTCCACCTGCACGCTCGCCTGCTGCAGCAGTTCCGCCAGATGCAGCAGGTCGGTCAGGGTCCGTTCGTCGCCGGCGGCGAGCAGGCGTTGCGGTACGCCGAAGTCCTGCAGCAGGCGGCGCAGCATGGGCAGAACGCCCTGGCGCTGCCACGTCTGCTGGTAGCGGCGGAACTGCAGGACGTGCGCTTCCCAGGCGAGTTCGTCGTGATTGAGGCGATCGAGTTCGGACCAGTTCAGGGCCAGCACGGCGCAGGCCAGGGCGGCGCGCAGCGGACGATCGTCGTCGGGTTCGGCGCAGGCCAGGAGCAGGCGTTGCAACTCTTCGGCGACCGCGCTCTGGAACACCAGGCCCTTGTCGGAGAGATAGACGCTGCGCACGTTGCGCGCGGTCAAGGCCTGCCGCACCGCAGTCGCCTCGTCGCCCTTGTTGACCAGGATCGCGATGTCGCCGGGCTGGACCGGGCGCAGCCTGCCGGCATCGTCGACGAAACCGGCCCGGCCCGCCTGGGCTTCGGCGAGGAGATTCACGATCTCGGTGGCGCAGGCTGCGGACATCGACGACTGGGCCTGGCCGGCGCCGACGGGTTCATCGCCCGGAAGGGTCCAGCAGGTCAGCGCGTGGGCCGGCGCGTCACCGACCGTCCACCGCTCCTTGCGTCCCTGCGCCTTCACGGCATGGAACGGCAGCGGGTCGTCGGTCCCGGTCCGGAAAAGGAAGGCTCCTTGCCCGCCATCGCGTTGCTCCGCTTGCTGGAAGACGCGGTTGACCGCATCGACCATGGCCTGCGTCGACCGGAAATTGGTGCCCAGCGTTGCATGGCGGTCCGCCGCGTCGCGGCGGGCTGCGAGGTAGGTATGGATGTCCGCGCCGCGAAAGGCGTAGATCGCCTGCTTCGGGTCGCCGATGAGCACCAGCGCGGTGTCCTGTGCATTGGCGGCCACGCCATACACGGCGTCGAAGATGCGGTATTGCAGCGGGTCGGTGTCCTGGAACTCGTCGATGAGCGCAACCGGGAACTGCTTGCGGATGAGTTCGGCCAGGCGCCGGCCGTTCGGGCCTTGCAGCGCTGCGTCGAGGCGCGTGAGGAGTTCGTCGAAGCCCATCTGCGCACGCCGCGCCTGCTCCGCGGCCAGGCGCGCGGCGGACCAGTGCGCGACATGGCGCAGGACGTCGTTGCGCGCGTCGGGCAACTCGGCGAGGCGGGCGCGCAGGGTGAGCATGTCGTCGAAGGCCGGATGGTGCGGTGAGGGCGTGCCCTTGTTGAAGACCTCCGCCATGCCGTCGGGTGTCAGGCGGATCCAGGCTGTACTGTCCCTTGGCAAAGGTTGCAGGGCATCGCCCGCCGCCCAGGATCGCAATCCGTCCAGCCAGGTCTGGTAGTAACGGGGCTGCAACTTGCGGCCGTCCACCCGCTTGTCCGTGACCGCCTTGTCGAGGATCGCCTGCACTTCGTCGACCCACTTCGACCAAGGTGCCTTGATCGCGGCGAGCGCGAGCGCGGTCTGCTCGCGCGCGGCCTGCAGTGCGATGGCGGGCGGCGTTCCGGCGTCCAGCGAATCCGTCAGCGTCAGCAGGTTCCTCACCGACTTCGACAGGACGGCGGGTGTGGCCCACCATTCGCTCACCTGCGTCGCGTCCTCCAGCGACATCGGCGTGAAGAACGTGCGCCAGTAGTCGCGCAGCACTTCGGCGCGGAGTTCGGCCTGGTCGGCTTCGAGCGTCTGGATGAACAGGCTGCCGCTGTCGAAGGCGTGCTCGCGCAGCATGCGGTTGCACCAGCCATGGATGGTGGACACGGCGGCCTCGTCCATCCACTCGGCGGCCAGGCGCAGGGTGCGCGCGCAGGCGAGCCATTCGGACTCGGGATAGTCGGCGCGCAGGTCATGCAGCAAGTCCTTGCCGGGCGGCGTCGGCTTCACCGCGGCCGGGTCGACGGCGAAGGCTTCCGCGGCCTCGGCCAGGCGCGCACGGATGCGGTCGCGCAGTTCCTTGGTGGCGGCCTCGGTGAAGGTGACGACCAGGATCTCGGGCGGCGTCAGCGGGCGCGTGAATGCGGCCGGGCCACCGTGCCCGAGCACGAGCCGCAGGTAGAGCGCTGCAATGGTGAAGGTCTTGCCGGTGCCGGCGCTGGCCTCGATCAATCGACTGCCGCGCAGCGGGAAGGCCAGCGGCGCCAGCAAGGGGGGCGTTGGCGCGACCGTCATGCGCTTTCCTTTGCGGCAGGTGAGGCAGGTGAGCCTGGTGCGGCAGGTGCGGCAGGCGCGGCCTTGGCGGCCTTGGGTGCTGCCTTGCCCACGGCGTCGCTCAGCGGCTTCAGCAACGCCAGGGTCCATCGGGCGAATTCACCGCGCGACCACAGCGCATCGAAGTCGGGGAAGGCGCGCAGGAGGTAGGCGCTGAATTGCGCTTCACCGGCCGCGCCGGTCGGGGGATCGCCATAGCACTTGCGCGCGTCTTTCTCGGCGCGGGGGTCGGGTGTTTCGGCCTGCTTGCCGCCACCGTCGAGCCAGGCGAAGGCCGTGCGCAAGGCCAGTGGCAGGGGCTGCCGCAAGCCCTGCTGCCAGGCCTCCAGCAGTTCCAGCCAGTATTCGCGTGCTGCGCCGATGCCCAGCGGCAACAGCGTCACATTGCCGGCCTTGCTGATGATGCGGGTGGTGATCGGCTCTCCAGCCAGATGGCCGGCGACATGTGCAATCCAGAAGGCCACCATCTTGTCGCGGCGATATTGGTTGTCCTTGACCATGCTGCCGCTGTGCAGCACCAGGCGGCATCTGTCGCCGCTCGCACTCGCGCGCAGTTCGCCGAGCCAGTCCACCAGGCGCAGCGACTCGTCCATGCCTTGGGGCAAGTAGTCGAGTGCCTCGTCGGGCAGTACCACCGGCCACTCGGCTTGCGCCGTGGCGTACTCGGCGAACATCTTTTCCATGGGATCGGCAAGCGCCTGCTGCAGCAGCACGCCGAACGGGCCGGCCGACAGCTCGCCGCGACGGGCGATGCGTTCGAGCTGGTGGTTCATGGCGTCTTCGCGCGGCGACCCTTCCGCCAGGGCCGTTCGCTGGACCTGGATCAATTCGTCCTGCAGCTTCCAGTTTTCCAGTGCGTTCAGTTCGAACGGCTCCTGGTCTTCGCTGACGCGATCCTCGGACTCGAGGTGGACGCCGAGGCGCAACCGGAAGAAGCTTTTTGCCGGTTCCTTGAGGAAGTCCGCGAGCAGACGCAGGGTCAACGGACCCTCGAACGATCTCGGCGGCAGCGCTTCGCCGGTGGATGCGTCCGCCGCTTGCGACAACGTGGCGGCCCGCCATCCATGCGCGTAGCTGAACAGCCGCTCGTCCCCACCGGCTGTGAAGTAGGCCGGATGAAATGGCTGCAGCCGGTGCTCCACCGTCAGCGCCTGCAGCAGGCGCTGGCCGGCCCGGTCTTGCGGCAAGGTCTCGTCGCCCGCCAGGCGCCAGCCGGCCGCCAGGTGGTCGCGCAACTGGGCGACCAGCACCGAAGGCGGCCGCTCGGAGTTGTCGAGGATGCTGCGGCCGACCCAACTGATGTGCAGTTTCTGGCGGGCCGAGAGCAGCGCTTCCAGGAACAGGTAGCGGTCGTCCTCGCGGCGCGAGCGGTCGCCGGGACGGTAGTCGTGGCCCATCAGGTCGAAGTCCATCGGCACGCGGCTGCGCGGGTAGTCGCCGTCGTTCATGCCCAGCAGCGCCACCACGCGGAACGGGATGGCGCGCATCGGCATCAGGGTCGCGAAGGTCACGGCGCCGGCGAAGAAGGCCTGGCTCAGGGTGGGCTGGTCGATCTGCGCGAGCCAGTGTTCGCGCACCACCGACAGGGGCAACGCTTCGGTCAGGCCTGCAGTGGCGCAGGCCTCCA
Organism: Variovorax humicola; assembly: GCF_037889915.1. Lineage (NCBI taxonomy): Bacteria > Pseudomonadati > Pseudomonadota > Betaproteobacteria > Burkholderiales > Comamonadaceae > Variovorax > Variovorax humicola. The sequence continues at coordinate 24,014 of NZ_JBBKZV010000013.1, forward strand.
GCCAGTCCTGCAGCGCAGTCGCCATCCTTTGCAGCGTGAAGCCGTCGGCGTCGTCGTGGGTCTCGAAGAAGTCCGCAAGCAGTGCGCGCAACCGCTCGCCCCAGGCCGCGGGCGTGGCCGGCGTGGCCAGCGTGCGCCAGTGCGATTCGAGCGTCGACAGCAGTTGCACCAGCGGGCCGAGCAGCGCGGCGTCGAGGCCGCCGATTTCATCGAGCGGCTCCACGCCGGCCCATGCATCGCTCGCGCCGACCGCGTAGCCCAGCAGCATGCGCTGCAGGCCGAAGTCCCAGCTGTTCTGCGCCAGTGCCCCGGGCAAGTCCAGCGTCTGCCGCTGCGCCGCGTGCAGGCCCCAGCGGATGTTGGCCGCCGAGATCCAGCGGTGCAGCAGCGGCACCTGGCTTTCGTCGATGCCGAAGCGGGCCCGCAGCGCCGGCACCTCCAGCCAGTCGAGCACGTCGCTCACGGCCACGCGTGACTGCGGCAGCGCCAGCAGCCTTTCGAGCGCGCCGAGCAGCGGGTCGTGGTGGCGCTGGCCCTGGTCGGCCAGCGTGTAGGGAATGTGGCGCGCATCGTCGGGCGCCAGCAGGCCGAACACGGCCTGGATGTGCGGCGCATAGGCGGCCACGTCGGGCACCATCACGATCACGTCGCGCGGGCGCAGCGTGTCGTCGGCCGCGAAGGCGGCGAGCAGTTGGTCGTGCAGCACCTCGACCTCGCGCTGCGGGCCGTGCGTGACGTGGAAGGCGATCGACTTGTCGGCGCGTGCGTCGACGGCGGGCCATTTTTCGCGCGTCTCGGGCAGCGGGCGCAGGTCGCGGATGTCGTCCTGCAGCTGGCGCAGCAGCGTATCGCACGGATTGGCGTCGAAGCATGCGATGCGCTGGCCGATGGCGGCGAAGCGCTGCGCATAGGCTTCCTGTTCATCATGGACATCCAGCAGGCGAATGAAGTCGCGGCCCTGCTTGCCCCACGCGGCCAGCAGCGGTTGCGCATGCAGGTGCATCGCTTCCTCGGGGATGGCGCCCTCGCTGCCGGCGCGACGCCGCTGGCGCCAACGCCCGGCCCGCAGCAGATCCTTGTCGGCCACGATGTGGGACCAGTCATGCTCGCAGGGGTTGTGCACGCACATCAGCACCTGCACCCAGCGCGCGAGCATGGCGAGCACTTCCAGCGACTGCTGCGGCAATGACGAGATGCCGAACACCACCAGGCGGCGCGGCAATCCGGCCGGCCGGCCGCCTTGCCAACCGGAGGCCTTGGCCATGAAGCGCTCGTGCACGGCGGCGCGGCTGCTTGCCGCGCCTTCCGGGCCGACGTCATCGAGCAGCGCGCGCCATAGACGCGGCTGCCAGCGCAATTCGGGCGGCACGGGTTGCGGGCCACCTCGGAGGACGACGATCTCGTCCTTGCCGGCAGCCCAATCGGCGAGCCAGTCGGCCCGGTAGACCTGGTACTGGTCGAACAGGTCGGCCAGGCGCTCGGCCAACTGATGGCGCTTGCGCAGGTCGGCGTCGTCGAGCAGGAAGCGGGCGAGAGGCGCGAACACTTCCTCCGCCAGCAGGGCAGGCAACAGGCGCATGAGGCGCCAGACCAGCAGGGACTTGTCGAACGGCGATGCCGCCGGCACGGCCTGCGCGCCGAGCACGGCCCGGTAGGCCTGCCAGATGAAGCTGGCAGGCAGAGCGGTCTGGATCGCGGCGGCAACGCCCACGCCGCCGTGGTCCGCGTCGCGCGCCAGCGAGAGCTTGAGCCATTGCGCCACGCCGTTGCTCTGCACCAGCACCCACTCGTCTTCCAGCGGCGCCAATGGATGGCGCGCCATCCAGGCCAGCATCAGGTCGCGCAGGGCTTCGGGGTGGTTGCTGTGCACGGCCATGAAGCCAGGGGAAAGGGCGGAATCGGTCATTGCGTTCGTCGGGCAAGGCAGGTGCATCGGTGCGGTGGCCGGCGCACGCGCACACGGCTGTCGATGGAGTTTCGCCGAGGGCAGGCCGACGGATGAGGCAGGCCGAAAAAGAATGCGTCCTGGCGGTCGACGCTTCCGTTCGATTGCGACCCTTTGCCGAACACGCCCTTGGGCTTTACCCGATGCGCCCCGGTGGTCCGAGCGATTAAATGGTACTTTCGACTTACTGGAGATTCGACCGTGGATGCACGCGTGGGAACCAGCAGCCCGCTCTACCTGCTGGAGCGCAGCGACGTCGGGCTGGTCCAGCTCGACCGCGATCTCAAGGTCGTGGCAATGAACAGCTTCGCGCGCCGCGCACTGCCGGTGGAAGACAAGCAGCCCTTCGAGAAGATGGTGCTGTCCTTCCATCCGGAGCGCTCGCAGTCCAAGGTCAAGTTCCTGCTCGACCAGGCCGAATGCCCGGTCAGCAATCCGCCGCCGATGACGATGATCATCAACATCCCCGAGCGGGTGCTGCTGATCAAGGTGAGCAAGATGTCGGACATGCGCGGCGACACCTTCGGCTACACGCTGGTTTTCTACGACATCACCGACGCGGTGATCCGCGAGGACACGGCGGGGCAGCGCCCCGGGCAAAAGCGCCAGTTGCTCAAGATACCCACGGTGTCGGGCAACCGCATCGTGCTGGTGGATGCGTCCACGGTGCGCTTCATCCGTTCGGAAGGCCACTACACCTGGGTGCACACGGCGCAGGGCTCCAGCTTCTGCAACCTCAACATCGGCGACCTCGAGAGCCGGCTCGACAGTGGCTCCTTCCTGCGCATCCACCGCAGCTACGTGGCCAACCTCGACTTCGCCGAGCAGATCGTGCGCGACGACGGAAAGGTCATGCTCAAGTTGAGCGGCGGCGACGACCACGGGCTGCCGGTGGCGCGCACCAGCGTGCCGCGCCTGCTCGACCGGCTGGGTATCGCGGAGACGGTGGCCGAGCGCTGACGACGAGAGGCGCCGGGCGGCTGCGGCCATCCTGCGCTCGTCGTGCACCGAACGCCGCCGTTCGTGCGGGGTGGCGCGCGGTTCGTGCATGGCATGCGATTGCTGCACTGCACAGTCGATAAGGTCCGAGTCGTTGCATTTGGAGACAGTGACCATGATTCCTGCCGGATTCGAATACCACGCGCCGCGTTCGGTCGCGGACGCCGTCGCCCTGCTCGGCGAGCTGGGCCCCGATGCCAAGCTGCTCGCCGGCGGCCACAGCCTGCTGCCGATGATGAAGCTGCGCTTCGCCACGCCGAGCCACCTGATCGACCTTGGCCGGATCGCGGGCCTGCGCGGCATCTCGCAGGCGGGCAACGAGATCCGCATCGGTGCGATGACCACCGAGGCCGATCTGCTCAAGTCCTCGCTGTTGGCGGAGAAGGTGCCGCTGCTGGTCGAGGGCGCGGGCTGGATCGCCGATCCGCAGGTGCGCTACAAGGGCACGATCGGCGGCGACATCTCGCACGGCGACCCGGGCAACGACCATCCGGCGCTGATGCTGGCGCTCGACGCGTCGTTCGTGCTGGTGGGGCCGAAGGGCGAGCGCGTGGTCAAGGCCGACGGGTACTTCCTCGGCATGTACGCGACGCTGCTGGAGCCCGACGAGGTGATGTCGGAGATCCGCATCCCGATCCCGCCCGCAGGCACGGGCTGGTCGTACCAGAAGCTCAAGCGCAAGATCGGTGACTTCGCCACGGCCGCGACCGCGGTGCTGCTGCAGATGGACGGCGCCAAGGTCGCGAAGGTCAGCATTGCGCTGACCAATGCCGGCGCCACCGCGTTGAAGGCGCGCGAAGCCGAGGCCTCGCTGGTCGGCAAGGCGATCGACAACGCCAGCCTCGACGAAGCCGCGCGCCTGGCGATGAGCATCTGCGACCCGACCCCCGACCAGCGCGGCGACGCGGAATACAAGGTGGCGATGTGCGGCGAGATGACGCGGCGCGCCCTGCTGGCCGCGCACGCACGCACCGCCGGGGCGTAGCGCCGCCACCCCGAAGAAAAACAGATCACCACGATGCAGGAGTCAGAGATGGCGAACACGCACACCGTGTCTTTCAAGCTCAACGGCAAGCCCGTCGACGTGACGGTCGAGTCGCGCGAGCTGCTCATCCACACGCTGCGCGAGCGGCTCGCGCACACCGGTCCGCACATCGGCTGCGAGACCTCGCACTGCGGGGCCTGCACGGTCGACCTGGACGGCATGTCGGTCAAGGCGTGCACCGTGCTCACCGTGCAGTGCGATGGTGCCGACATGGTGACCATCGAGGGGCTCGAACAGGGCGGTGTGCTGCATGCACTGCAGCAGGCCTTCCACGAGGAGCACGGCCTGCAATGCGGCTACTGCACGCCCGGGATGATCACGCGCGCCTACCGCCTGCTGCAGGAGAACCCGGACCCGAGCGAGCAGGAAATCCGCTATGGCCTCGCGGGCAACCTGTGCCGCTGTACGGGCTACCAGAACATCGTCAAGGCGGTGCAGTCCGCCGCGAAGAAGCTCGCGGCGGCGAGGCAGGCCACCCCGGCGCAGCCTGCCGCAGCAGAAGGCGCAGCAGAAGCCGCAGCAGAGACCGCCGCCGCGCAGCCCGTCACGGCCTGACGCCCGTTCCCCAGCTTCCCCCCTCACTCGACAACCGGAGAATCCCCATGGGCGACATGTCCGAACTCCAGGAGCGCGAGCTCAAGCTTCAAGGCATGGGCACGTCCCTGCTGCGCAAGGAAGACGCACGGTTCATCCGCGGCCAGGGCACCTACGTCGACGACATCAAGCTGCCCGGCATGCTGTTCGGCGCGATCGTGCGCAGCCCCTACGCGCATGCGCGCATCAAGGGCATCGACAAATCGAAGGCGCTGGCTTCGCCGGGCGTCGTCGCGGTGCTGACGGCCGATGACCTCAAGCCGGTGAACCTGCACTGGATGCCCACGCTCGGCGGCGACGTGCAGGCGGTGCTGGCCGACAAGAAGGTCTGCTTCCAAATGCAGGAAGTGGCGATGGTGCTGGCCGCCGACCGCTATGCCGCGGCCGACGGCGCCGCGCTGGTCGAGGTCGACTACGAGGAGCTGCCGGCCATCGTCGACCCGAAGAAGTCGATGGCGCCCGACGCACCCGTCATCCGCGAGGACATCGCCGACAAGACCGAAGTCGGCCACGGCCCGCGCACGCATCCCAACCACATCTTCACCTGGGAAGCTGGCGACAAGGCAGCGGCCGACGCGGCCTTTGCCAACGCCGAAGTCACGGTGCGAGAGGAGATCCTGAACCCGCGCGTGCACCCGTGCCCGCTGGAAACCTGCGGCTGCGTCGCGTCGTTCAACAAGGCCACGGGCTACCTCACCGTCTACATGACGACGCAGGCGCCGCACCTCGTGCGCACCGTGCTCGCGATGCTCTCGGGCGTTGCGGAAAGCAAGATCCGCGTGGTGGGCGGCGACATCGGCGGCGGCTTCGGCAACAAGGTGCCGGTGTATCCGGGCTACGTGGTCGCGATCGTCGCGTCGATCGTCAGCGGCGTGCCGATCAAGTGGATCGAATCGCGCATCGACAACATCTCGACCACCGGTTTTGCGCGCGACTACCACGGCGTCGGCGAACTCGCGGCCGACAGCCAAGGGCGCATCAAGGGCCTGCGCTTCACCGCCCTGGCGGACCACGGCGCATTCAACTCGCATGTGTCGGCGACCAAGCTGCCGGCGGGGCTGTTCTCGATCTGCACCGGCTCGTATGCGATCCCCAATGCGTACTGCCGCGTCGATGCGGTCTACACCAACAAGGCGCCGGGCGGCGTGGCCTACCGCTGCTCGCTGCGCGTGACCGAGGCGGTGTACCTCATCGAACGCATGATGGATGTGCTGGCACTCAAGCTCGGCCTCGACAAGGCCGAGGTCCGGCGGCGCAACTTCGTGAAGGCCGAGCAGTTCCCGTACACCACCTCGCTGGGCTGGACGCTGGACAGCGGCAACTACGAGCCTGCGCTCGACAAGGTGCTGAAGGCCGTCGACTATGAAGGACTCCGCCGCGAGCAGGCGGCACGCCGCGCCGACCCGAACGCGGAGTCGCTGATGGGCATCGGCATCGCGACCTTCACCGAGATCGTCGGCGCCGGGCCGACCAAGGTCTGCGACATCCTCGGCATCGGCCTGTTCGACAGCTGCGAGATCCGCGTGCATCCCACCGGCGGCGTGATCGCGCGGCTCGGCACGATGACGCAGGGCCAGGGCCATGCGACGACCTACGCGCAGATCATCGCCACCGAGCTGGGCCTGCCGGCCAGCGACATCGTGGTGGAAGAGGGCGACACCGACAAGGCGCCCTACGGCGCGGGCACCTGGGGCTCGCGCTCGACGCCGGTGTCGGGCGCGGCCACGGCGCAGGCCGCGCGCAAGATCAAGGACAAGGCCAGGAAGATCGCGGCGCATCTGCTCGAAGTGGCCGAGGGCGACCTCGAATGGGAGATCGACCGGTTCAAGGTCAAGGGCAACCCGGGCGCGTCCAGGACCATGAAGGAGATCTGCATGGTCTCGCACACCGGCAACCTGCCGCCGGGCATGGAGCAGGGCCTGAACGCGGTCGCCTACTACGACCCGCCGAACATGACCTACCCGTTCGGCACCTACCTCTGCGTGGTCGACGTCGACAGGTTCACCGGCGTGGTCACGGTGCGCCGCTTCTACGCGCTCGACGACTGCGGCACGCGCATCAACCCGATGGTCATCGAAGGGCAGATCCACGGCGGACTGACCGAAGCCTTCGCGGTGGCGATGGGGCAGCAGATTCCCTTCGACGAGAACGGCAACCACCTCGGCAACAGCCTGATGGACTACTTCCTGCCGACCTCGATGGAAACGCCGCACTGGGAAACCGACCACACCGTGACGCCGTGCCCGCACCATCCGATCGGCGCCAAGGGCGTGGCCGAATCGCCGCACGTGGGCGGCATCCCGTGCTTCAGCAACGCGGTGATCGATGCGTTCGCGCACCTCGGCGTGACGCACATGGACATGCCGCACACCGCCTGGCGCGTATGGCAGCAATGCCATGCGCTGGGCATCGACAAGCGCACATGAAGGTCACGCTCGAAAAAACCTTCGCGATGCCCGGGTCCGCGGACGCGGCGTGGGCCGTGCTGCAGGACATCGATGCGGTGGCGGGCTGCATGCCCGGCGCGAGGATCACCGAGCGCATCGACGCGACGCACTTCAAGGGCACCGTGGGCGTGAAGTTCGGGCCGGCGAGCATGTCGTTCCGCGGCGAGGTGGAGATCGTGTCGATGGATGCCGCGGGCCGGACGCTGCGCCTCGTGGGCAAGGGGACGGACACCACCGGCGGTTCCGGCGCGGCAATGGACTTGACGGCGCGCGTCGAGGCCGTCGATGCGACGGCATGCAATCTCGTGGGCACCAGCGAGGTGTCGATGAGCGGCAAGGCGGCGGCGTTCGGCGGACGCATGATGGACTCGGTGGCGGACCAGGTGCTGAAGCAGTTCGCGGGCAACTTCGCGGCGAAGGTGCAGGCGGTGCAGGCCTTGGGTGCAGCCGCGACGCCTGTGCCGGATGCGCCGGTGGGTGAGGCGGCTGCGGCTGCGGCTGCGTCGTCCGCTCTGGCCTCGTCCGCTGCGGCGTCGTCCGCGTCGGCACCGGCCGCGCCGCCCGCTGTCGCGCCGCCACCCGCCGAAGCCCCGCAACTCAACGCCTTCGCGCTCGCCTGGGCCATCTTCAAGGATTGGCTGCGCTCGCTGTTCGGCGCCAGACGCGCATGACGCTCGCCGCACGCTCGCTCGAACTCGCCGCCTTGCAGCAGCAGCTCGGCGACGCGGGCTACATCGCGGAACCGGGCCTGGTGGCCGCGCTGCTGCTGATGCAGGACCTCGGCCGTCCGCTGCTGCTCGAGGGCGATGCCGGCGTCGGCAAGACCGAGATCGCCAAGGTGCTCGCCCAGGTGCGCGGCACGCGGTTGATCCGGCTGCAGTGCTACGAAGGACTCGACGCGCACGCGGCGATGTACGAGTGGAACTACCAGCGCCAGCTGCTCGCGATCAAGCTGCTCGAACAGGACGAGCGCGCGAGCTCGAAGGACCTGGCGCAGAAGGAGCAGGACATCTTCTCGGAGCGCTACCTGCTCAAGCGCCCGCTGCTGGAGGCGATCACCTGCGACGCGCCGCCGGTGCTGCTGATCGACGAGGTCGATCGCGCCGATGAGGCCTTCGAGGCCTACCTGCTCGAACTGCTGTCGGACTTCCAGCTCTCCATCCCCGAGCTCGGCACGGTGCACGCGACCAGCCGTCCGATGGTGGTGATCACCTCGAACGGCACGCGCGAGTTGTCGGATGCGCTGCGGCGCCGCTGCCTCTACCAGTTCATCGACTATCCGGACCACGAGAAGGAGCTGGCGATCGTGCGCAAGAAGGCGCCCGATGCGGCAGCCCAACTGGCGCAGCAGATCGTGTCCTTCGTGCAGGCGGTGCGGCGCATGGACCTGCAGAAGAAGCCGGGCATCGCCGAGACGCTGGACTGGACGGCTGCGCTGCTGCGCCTGGGCATTTCGGTGATCGACATCGACGGCACCGAGCGCATCATGGAAACGCTGAGTGCTTTGATCAAGACCCGCGACGACCGCGCCGCCTTTCCGCGCGCGGCGGTCGCGCGACTGGCGGCTGCATGCTGACGCTGGACCCCTCCGCCAATTCCTCCGGAGACGTCTCGGTCGACGACCGGGCGGCCACGCACCTTGCCGGCTTTCTCGGCTTCCTGCGCGCCAACGGCTTTGCGGTCGGCGGTGCCGATGCGGTCGCAGTGCTGCAGACCGCGCAGCGCGTCGGCGTGCTCGACCCGCACATCCTGCGCTGGAGCCTGCAGGCGCTGCTGTGCGGCCGCCGCGACGAATGGCGGCGCTTCGACGAACTCTTCGATGCGTGGTTCCTGCCCGCGAACCGCTGGCAGCGGCCCGAGCGCCGTGCCGCGGATGCCGAGGGCCTGAGCGGCGACCGCCCCGACAGCAGCGCGCGCGACCGCGATGCCTCGGACGAAGACGACGAGGATGAAGACCCGCATCGCCGCGACGCCGCCAGCCGCGAGGAAGTCCTGCGCTCCACCGACTTCCGCGATCTCACGGCACGCGAGCACACGCTGGACATCGAAGCGCTGATGCGCAGCTTCGCGCGCCGCCTCAAGCACCTGCGGCTGCGCCGCGAAGCCCGCGCGAACCACGGCCGTCGGCTCGACCTGCCGGCGACGATCCGCCGCAGCGTGGCCAGCGGCGGCACGCCCTTCCACCTCGCCTGGAAAGACCACCGGCGCGTGCGTCCGCGCCTGGTGCTGCTCATCGACGTGAGCCGCTCGATGGCGGCCTACAGCTTCTTCTACCTGCGCTTGGCGCGGGCGCTCGGTGCCGAGCTGGCGGACGTGCACAGCTTCATCTTCCACACGCGCGTGACGGCGGTGACGCGCGCCCTGCACGACCCCGATCCGTGGCGCGCGCAGGAGCAGCTGCACCTCATCGCGCAGGGTTGGGCCGGCGGCACGCGCATCGGCGAGAGCCTGGCGCAGTTCAACCGCGAGCATGCGCCGCGCATCGTGCATTCCCGCACCGCCGTCATCGTCATGAGCGATGGCTACGATACCGGTGAGCCGTCGCAGTTGTCCGATGCGCTCGTGCAACTGCGGCGCCGTGCGCGCCGCATCGTCTGGCTCAACCCGCTGTGCAATCGGCCGGGCTACGCGCCGATTTGCCAGGGCATGCAGGCCGCGATGCCGCACCTCGACCTGCTGGCGCCCGGCGCTGACCTCGCCAGCATCGGCGCCGTGATGCCCCGCCTCATCGAGGCGCTGAGATGAAACACCCCGAAGCGCCTGCGGCACTTCCCCCTCGAGTCCCCTCGAGGGGGCGATACCAGCGGCGCGGCAAAGCCGGTTCCGCGGTATCCCTGGCATCTGACGACACCGGTTACATGCGCCGCGGGTCACGCAATAGCGAGGTGGAAAACCGAGATGAACTTCGAAGAAGGAGCCTGACATGGGCTGCATCCTCAAGGGCAACAGCGGCCTCTACAGCCGCATGACGGTCGGCGCGGTGCTGCTCGCGGCCGGCGCGGGCTCGCGCATGGGCGGTCGGCCGAAGGCGCTGCTCGAGCTTGGCGGCGTGCCGCTGGTCCTGCGGCAGCTGATCGCGCTGTCGGGCGCCGGTGTGGACGAGGTCGCCGTGGTGCTCGGCCATCATGCCGATGCCGTCGAGGTGGCGGTGCGCAGCTTCCCGATCACACTCGTGCGCAATCCGAATCCCGACGACGGCCAGCCTTCGTCGGTGCGCATCGGACTGCAGGCGCTGTCGCCGAAGCTCGATGCGGTGATGGTCGCGCTGGCGGACCAGCCGTTGATCGATGCGCAGGACGTCATCGACCTCATCGGCGCCTTCAAGAAGCGCGGCGACGCGGCGATGGTGGTGCCGCGCGTGCGCCAGGAAGACGGCAGCACCGCGCCAGGCAATCCGGTGATCTTCGATGCGGCGCTGCGCGAGGAGTGGCTGGCCGGCGACGCCAACCTTGCATGCCGGCGCTGGCGGCAGTCGCATCCCGAACGCGTGCGCTGGTTCGACACCGACAACCGGCGCTATCGCATCGACATCGACACGCCCGAAGACCTCGAGCGCTTCGCAGCATCCACCGGCCACGTGCTGACATGGCCCGCATCGGCAGCACTCGCCGCGGCGACATGAACGACGATCTGCCCCACAGCCCTTCCGTCGCGCGATTGACCATCGCGCGAGCGACGGCGTGGGCATTGCTGCTGGCGGGATGGGTCGGCCTGGGGGGCGTGGCGCTGTCATTGACGCCGAGGCTGGATGGCGTCTACGCGCTCGTCGCCGCATGGCTGCTGTCGCTCGGCATCGCAGCCACGATTGCCACGCGCGACAGCCTTCGCGCCCGGGCGCGGCGCATCGCCGTGGGTCTTTGCGCGGCGATCACTGCCGCGACGCTGGCATGGTCGACGCACGGCGGTGGCTTGCCCGCGTTGCTTGTGGCGCTGGCCGGGTGGGCCGGGCTCACGGCGCTTGCCTCCGGCGTGGTGCGCAGCGCTCGCCTGGCCCAGCGCGCACGGCCTGCGCCGCCCATCGGTGCCGCGAGCCTGGGCGCAGTGTGCGCCACCATCGCGATCGCCGATCCGGCGGACGCTCGGGCGCTGTCGCTTCGACTCGGCGTGCTGGTGCTGGTCGCGGCCCTCGCGCTGGCACTGCTGCAGATCAGCGACCGTCCCGGCAATGCCGCAAGCCGCTGCCGTGCCGGGTTGTTCGATTGCTCGCTGCCAGCCTGGCCGGCAGGCGCATGGCACGACGCGCAGCAATGGCCGGTATTGCTGGCCGGACTCGCCATGCTGCCCATGATGGCGGCGCTGCCGATGATGGTTGCATGGTGCCGTGCCGAGGCCGTTGCGCCACAAGGGATGGTGGCGCTGCATTTCGTCGCCATGTTCGTGCCGGCACTGTTGCTGCGGCGATCGGTTGCCCAGTGGCCGGCGCGCATTCTGGCGGTGGTGTGCACGCTTCTGCTGGCATCGGGCGCCATTGCGGCCATCTGGGCGAGCACACCCTACAACCTGTTCGGCGTGGCCTTGGCCCATGGTGCCGCATGGTCGCTGGCTTGGACGGGCCAGCTCTGGTCGCCCGACAGACGCAGCCGCCAAGGCACGTCGCCGCTGCTTCCGGCCATTGGCTATGCGGCGCTGACGATGGCCGTTGGCGTGGTGGTCGAGCGATGGGGCCCCGCGGGGCTGGCGGTCATGCAGGCCGCATTGGGACTTGCCGCGGCACTCGCCTGGGGGTATGTCACGGCCATCCGTGAGCATCTCCCGACTGCATGAGGCTGACTGGCGCCTGATTCGATCGCAAAAATATTCAGTAATGCCAAATCATTCGTTGCTGTAATTTTTGTACACATTTGGTATTATTTGTTTCATGCCTTCTGATCATGAAACGAACTTTGGATGGTGGGTCGACAAGCCCGAACGCCCCAGCCGCCCCGCCGCATTCACAGGCGTGAAACGTCATTCGCGCAAGGCGGATTTCGTCTGGCGTTATCTCGTAACGATCGTGGTTCTGATGTTCGCCTTCATCCTTGCGATGGTGTATCTGGCGAAGCATCTGTAACTTCCGCCACCGGCGGCACCGCCTCGCCGCGGACTCGCCGGGCCAGTCCCCTTACTGCACTCCGTATCGGAATCTGAACTCGACTCATCGGCACTCGTCGCCGGTCGCCGGTCGCCCGGCGCAACGCCCTCTAGGCGCGAGTCACGGGTTTCCCAATATCAGAAGGTAGAAGTCGCCCATTTCGCCGCCCGGCGAAATGAGGGGAAAGTGCTGAGTTCCTTGCGCAGGCGTTCGCGCGTTGCGCGCCGGAGCGCGACGGATTCGAGCGCACTGGCAACGGCCTGTGCGGTTCTCGCGTCGGTCGGAGGCTGTGCGCGAATGGCGCGGGCGATCTGACGGAGTTGGTCGACCGTCAGGCGCAGCACGTCGTCCGCGGGCTCAACCGAAGTTTCGAAGGATGGGTTCTCAAAGCTCACAGGGTGACCAGCAAGCGGAACAACACCGGCATGGCAACGCCAAGAACAAGCAACATCGCGTTGCGGCGCCAACCGGCCCTTCGGCGTTCGCGCTCGTTTTCCCGGTAAGAAGCCCGGAAAGCAGCCAGCTCCGTCGGATCGGACTTGTCTTTCCACCATTCGTGAGAACTATGTGTGTTTTGTGACATGTAAGCGATTGTGCTTACATTCAGTCTCAAACGCTAGCAGTTAAGCACACCAAAGTTCACAAAAAGTCACAATAGTGTCTTGAGGGTTACTTTTTCCGGGTCGCAGCTCAACTCCAGCCAGCGTCGACGATGAAGTTCTGGGCGCTGCACATGCGCGAATCGTCCGCGGCCAGGAACAGCGCCATGGCGGCAATGTCGGTGCCCATCACGCGGCCCGGCAGGCACTGTGCGGCGTCGATTTCGGCCGCGGATTCCGGCTTGACCCACAGCTTGAGCTGGCGTTCGGTCATCACCCAGCCCGGCACGATCGTGTTGACACGAATGTTCTGCTTGCCCAGGTCGCGCGCCAGCGTCCGGCTCAGCCCTTGGGCGGCCGACTTGCAGGTCGCATAGACCGACAGGTCGGCATTCTTGTTCATCCAGCTCACCGAGCCCAGGTTGACGATGCTGCCACCGCCCATCTGCGCCATGTCGGGTGCCACGGCCTGGGCCGCGAAATACTGGTGCTTGAGGTTCACGGCCACCGTGCGGTCGAAGAACTCGGGCGTCACGTCGGCCACCTTGTGGCGCGTGTCGTTGGCTGCGTTGTTGAGCAGCACGCCGATCGGTCCGAAGCGCGTGCGCACCGCGGCGATGGCCGCGCGCAAGGCCTCGATGTCGGTGATGTCGCAGTGCTGGTAGAGGACCGAGGCGGCCCCCAGCTTCTGCGCCAGCGCCTCGCCCGACGCGTCGTCGATGTCGACGAATCCGACGTTCGAACCCTGCGCCGCAAACGCGGTGACCAAGTCCGCGCCAATGCCCGAGGCACCCCCGGAGATGAAGACAGTGCGGCCCTTCAGCGAGGGGTAGATGGCATGGGTCATCGCAACTCTTTCGGCAATTAATAGACAGCGGGGAAGCAGACTGTAGCGGCGAAATCGAATTTGTTCGAGCGTCGATCAAAGTCCTTGGCTTGCCGTCGGGCCCAGCCTTCGCCTAATCTGGGCTTGCTTGCAGACGGACGTCAAAAAAATGGCGAGGCTCCCTGATGACTTACCAATTGCACTACTGGCCCACCATCCAGGGTCGTGGCGAATTCGTCCGGCTGGCGCTGGAGGCGGCCGGCGTCGACTATGTAGACGTCGCGCGCGAGCCGCCCGGCCGCGGCGGCGGCGAAGCCGAGTTGGTGCGTCGGCTCAAAGACCCCCATAACCCCTGGCCGCCATTCGCGCCGCCGTTTCTCGTCCACGGCTCCATCGTGGTCGGCCAGACGGCGGCCATCCTGCTTTATCTCGGCCCGCGCCTGCACCTGGTCGGCGACACGGAAGAAGAGCGCATCTGGACCCACCAGCTGCAGCTCACCGTTGCTGACGCGGTGGCCGAGGTGCACGACACCCATCACCCTGTCGGTACCGGCCTCTATTACGAAGACCAGAAGCCCGAGGCGGCGCGCGTGGCCCAGTCGTTTCGCGATGAGCGCATTCCCAAGTTCCTCGGCTGGTTCGAGCAGGTGCTGCGACGCAATCCCGCCGGCGATACGCATCTGGTCGGCCATGCGTTGAGCTATGCCGACCTGTCGTTGTTCCAGTTGGTGGACGGCTTGCGCTACGCCTTCCCCAAGGCCACGGCGCGCGCGTTGGCGGCGACGCCTGCGGTGGCCAAGCTGCATGCGAACGTCGCACGCCGGCAGCGCGTGCACGAGTACCTGAAAAGCCCGCGCCGCATCGCGTTCAACGAGGACGGGATTTTTCGGCGGTATCCCGAACTGGATGGTGATTGACCACCCCCGAAGCGCCTGCGGCGTCTCCCCCTCCAGGGGGCGCACCCAGCGGCCCGGCAAAGCCGGTTCCGCGGGTGCCCACGAACAGACTTCGCAGTGCTCGTCCTGGGTTCATGCGTGCGAGTCACTCAACAGCGTGGCGGAGAACGGAATTGAGACTACCGGAACCCGCGACGCGTGAAGCCGGCGGGTCAAATGCCAGGGATACCGCGGAACCGGCTTTGCCGGGCCGCTGGTATCGCCCCCTGGAGGGGGAGGCGCCTGCGGCGCTTCGGGGGTGAGTCACTCCCCCGCGCGCAGTTTCAGCGCAGTCTCATAGAGCGCATTGCGCGGCGCGCCGCTGATCTCCGCCGCGAGCTTCACTGCCGTCTTCACCGGCAACTCGGCCAGCAACAGCTTCAGCACGCGCTCGCCGTCGCCTGTGCTGTCGGTTGCTTTCGGCGCGGGATGCAGCACCAGCGCGAACTCCCCTCGGGTGCGCTGCGCGCCGGCTGCAAGCCAGCCGGCCAGGTCGTGGGCTGCGACGGTGGCGATCTCTTCGAACTGCTTGGTGAGTTCCCGGCCCAGCGTGACCCGTCTCGGTCCCAGCACGGCCAACGCGCGGGCCATTGCCTCGATGCGATGGGGCGCTTCGAGCAGCAGCACGGCGCGCGGCTCCGTTGCCAGGCGCTGCACGGCGGCGTCACGCTCGCCGGCCTTGCTCGGCAGGAAGCCGGCAAAGACGAATGCGCTGCCGTCGTCTTCCGCACCGACCAGGCCGGCCGCGCTCAGCAGCGTGGTCACGCTGCTGGCGCCCGGCAGGGGCAGCACGCGATGGCCGGCCTCGCGCACGGCTGCTGCGAGACGCGCGCCCGGGTCGCTCACGCCGGGCGTGCCGGCATCGCTGACGTAGGCGATGCGCTCACCCTGCGCGAGTCGGGTAATCACGCCCTGTGCCGCCTCGGCCTCGTTGTGCTGATGCACGGCCAGCAATCGAGCGGCCGGGCGGTCGATGCCGTAGGCACGCAGCAGGCCCTGGGTGTGGCGCGTGTCCTCGCAGGCGATGGCGTCGGCAATCTCCAGCACATGGAGGGCACGCAAGGTGATGTCGGCCAGGTTGCCGATCGGCGTCGCGGCGACATACAGCGTGCCGTGCGGATAATGCTGCGCACCCGCGGCGTCGCGCGCCGCCTGCAGTGCGGCGCCGAACGAGGCGGGGATCAGGGAGCTCAAAGGTGTTTCTCCAGAACAAGCGATCAGGAACAGGTGCCGCGCGCGCCGGCGTGACGACCAAGCAGCGCGGCGATGCGGGTGAAGACGCGGCGCTTGCGCATTTGCTCGAGGCGGGCCTCGCGTTCGTCGCGCGCAATTATCGAACCCCGGGCCGCGGCGGCGGCGAGATCGACCTGATCATGCGCGACCCGCGCGACGACACGCTGGTGTTCGTCGAAGTGCGGCGGCGCGCGAGCGGCTCGCACGGCGGCGCGGGCGGCAGCATCACGGGCCTCAAGCAGCACCGCGTCATCGTCGCCGCGCGGCACTACCTGATGAATCTGCGCACGCTGCCGCCGTGCCGGTTCGACGTGGTGCTGGTCGAGGCCGGCCGCATCGAATGGCTGCGGGGAGCGTTCGATGCAGGCTGAGCGGCCCGCGGAACTTGCGGGCCTCTCCAATTTCTATCCGTCTACCCATCGTTATCATCCGCACCATGCTCGAGCAACGCATCCAGCAGCACTTCATCGATAGCGCTGATCTCAAATACCAGGCGGGCACTGTCCTCAGCAAGCCTATTTCGCAAGCAATGCAGGCACTGCTGGCCTGCGTCACCAGCGGCGGCAAGATCCTCGCGTGCGGGGCCGGCGTGTCCGGCTTGCTCGCGGCACAATTCGCGGCCCAATTCGTTGGCCGTTTCGAACGCGACCGGCCCGAACTCGGCGCCATCGCGCTCGCAGGAGACAGTGCCGACCCGCTCGCCGACACACCTGCAGCCGCCGACGCCGATCGCTTTGCGCGCCAGGTGCGCGCATTGGGCCAGGCCGGCGACGTGCTGCTCGTGCTCAGCGCGAGCGGGCAATCCGCAGCGATCCTCGCCGCGGTCGAGGCGGCGCATGCGCGCGACATGACCGTCGTTGCCTTGCTCGGCCTTGCGCCAGGCGGGGGGCGCACAAGCAATGGCGGCGTTGTCGGACGCGCGTTGCGGGAAACCGATGTTCAAGTGTGCGTACCCCATGAGCGGGCGGCGCGCATCCACGAAGTCCACCTTCTGACGCTGCACTGCCTCTGCGATGGTGTTGACGCCCAACTGCTCGGCGAGCAGGAAAACGACACATCGCAGCTCCCGGTCTGAGTGGAGCGAGCGTGAAAAAACGGTGGGCTAAACTGACCGCGAGCCCGCTGCCTGCACAAGAAAACGCACAGGAACATACCCTCCAATGAACACGCCGACATCCACACAACGCCTGCTCCTTGCATTCACTGCTGTCGCCGCACTGGGTGCCAGTCTTCCAGGCTGTGTGCCGTTGGTGGTCGGAGGCGCGGCAGTCGCCGGCGCGGGCATGGTCGCGACGGACCGCCGCAGCTCGGGTGCGCAAGTCGACGACCAGTCCATCGAATTGCGCGCCGGCGCCCGCATCCACGAGATCGCCAACGACAACATGAACGTCACGGTGATCAGCTACAACCGCCAGGTGCTTCTGGTCGGCACGGTTGGCAGCGAGGCGGACAGGCAGCGCGTGGGCATCGAGATCCAGCGTCTCGACAACGTGCGCTCGGTGGTCAACGAGGTGACGGTCGGTCCGGGCAGCTCGCTGCAGGATCGCTCGAACGACACCTACCTCACCGGCAAGGTCAAGGCCTCGATGCTTGACTCGAAGGACATCTTTGCCAACTCATTCAAGATCGTGACCGAGCGCAGCGTGGTCTACATCATGGGCATCTCCACGCGGCGCGAAGCCGACCGCGCCAGCGACATCGCGCGCGGCGTTTCGGGCGTGTCGAAGGTGGTGCGCGTGATCGAGATCGTCACCGACGCCGAACTGGCCGCCGGCCAGCGTTCCGGCGGGATTGCCGCGCCGAACACGCCGGCACCCGTGCAGGATGCGACGCCGGCGTCATCGTCGTCTTCATCGTCATCCCGCGTGCCGCTGCCGCCGATGGCACCGCTGCCGCAGACGAACGTCTCGCCGCCGGCCAACAACGGCGTGGTGACATCGCCGGTTCGCTGACCCCGGCGGAATTACTTCAGCCGCGTGATCAGGCTCGACGTGTCCCAGCGTCGGCCACCGGCTTGCTGCACGTCGCCGTAGAACTGGTCGACCAGCGCCGTCACCGGCAGCTTTGCGCCGTTGCGCCGGGCTTCGTCGAGCACCAGGCCCAGATCCTTGCGCATCCAGTCGACCGCGAAGCCGTAGTCGAACTTGCCGTCGATCATGGTCTTGCCGCGGTTGTCCATCTGCCAACTCTGTGCCGCGCCCTTGCCGATGACGGCGAGCACGGCTTCCATGTCGAGGCCGGCGCGCTGCCCGAAAGCAATGCCTTCGCTCAAGCCTTGGACCAGCCCGGCGATGCAGATCTGATTGACCATCTTGGCCAGTTGGCCCGCGCCGCTTTCGCCCAGCAGGGTGACTGCGCGCGCAAAGGCGGCAACGACCGGCTTGACCTGTTCGAAGGCCGACGCGTCACCGCCGCACATCACGGTCAGCACGCCGTTCTGCGCGCCGGCCTGCCCACCCGACACCGGCGCGTCGATGAACTGGAGGCCTTGGGCCAATGCGGCCTTTGAAAGCTCGCGCGCCACGTCGGCAGAGGCGGTCGTGTGGTCGACAAACACCGCGCCCTTGCGCATGCCGGTAAAGGCGCCGTTGTCACCGAGCGCGACCGAGCGCAGGTCGTCGTCGTTGCCGACGCAGCAGAACACGATGTCCGCGCCGGCAACCGCTTCGCGCGGCGTGGCGCCACGATCCAGGGCCGCGGGCGCTTTCGCTTCGGTGAGTTGCGCAACCCACTCGGCTGCCTTGGTGGCGGTGCGGTTGTAGACGGTGACGCTGTGCCCCGCAAGCGCCAGATGCCCGGCCATCGGATAGCCCATCACACCCAGGCCGAGGAAGGCAACCTTGCGTGCGGGCGTGGCGTCGTAGCTCTTGGAATTGATTTGAACAGTCATCACCCAAGCTTATCAACGCGGGGCAACCTCAGGCGCCGTTGCCGCCCCATTCCAGAAACACCGCGGAACTGGCTTTGCCAGGCCGCTGGTGTTGCCCCCGGCAGGGGGAGGGAGGAGCGCACGCAGTGCGCGGAGCCTGGGGGCGAGCTACACGATCGCGAAATGCTCGGTGCCCGCCGAGAGGTCGGTGGTGCGCGCCCGCTGGCTGTTGAGCTTGATCTGCAGGCGCAAGTCGTTCTGCGAGTCGGCATTGCGCAGCGCGTCTTCGAGCGAAATCGCGTTGTATTCGAAGAGGTCGTACAGCGCCTGGTCGAAGGTCTGCATGCCGAGGTTGCGGCTCTTCTTCATGATCTCCTTGATCTCGCCGACTTCGCCCTTGAAGATCATGTCGGAGATCAGCGGCGTGTTCAGCAGGATCTCCACCGCCGCCACGCGGCCACGCCCGTCTTCCGTCGGGATCAGGCGCTGCGAGATCAGCGACTTGAGGTTCAGCGACAAGTCCATCAGCAACTGCGTGCGGCGCTCTTCGGGGAAGAAGTTGATGATGCGGTCCAGCGCCTGGTTGGCGCTGTTGGCATGCAGCGTGGCCATGCAGAGGTGGCCGGTCTCTGCGAAGGCGATGGCGTTGTCCATCGTCTCTCGGTCGCGGATTTCGCCCATCAGGATCACGTCCGGCGCCTGGCGCAGCGTGTTCTTCAGCGCGGCTTCCCAACTGTCGGTGTCGATGCCCACTTCGCGTTGCGTCACGACGCAGTTCTTGTGCGGGTGCACGAACTCGATCGGGTCCTCCACCGTGACGATGTGGCCTTGCGAATTCTCGTTGCGCCAGTCGACCATCGCGGCCAGCGTGGTCGACTTGCCGGAGCCGGTGGCGCCGACCAGGATCACCAGGCCGCGCTTGGCCATCGCCACGTCCTTCATTACCTGCGGCATGCCGAGGCCGTCGATGGTCGGCAGCTTCTGCGGAATGGTCCGCATCACCATGCCGACCTTGCCCTGTTGCACGAACGCATTCACGCGGAAGCGGCCGATCGACGGCGAGATCGCGAAGTTGCACTCCTTGGTGCGCTCGAACTCGGCCGTCTGGCGGTCGTTCATGATCGAGCGGACGAGGGCCAGCGTGTGCTGCGGGCCCAGCGCCTGGCCCGAGACCTTGATCACCTTCCCGTCGACCTTGATCGCCGGCGGGAAGTCCGCGGTGATGAACAAGTCGCTACCGTTGCGGCTCACCATGAGCTTGAGGAGGTCGTTGATGAACTGACTGGCTTGATCGCGTTCCATGATGTCGGGCTCCGTGAATGCTGGGGGTCAGCCTGGGAAATTCTCGGGAATCTTGGCCTTGCCGCGTGCCTCGGTGGCCGAAATGACACTGCGGCGAACGAGGTCGGTGAGGTTCTGGTCCAGCGTCTGCATGCCCTGGCCCTGTCCGGTCTGGATCGACGAATACATCTGCGCCACCTTGCCCTCGCGGATCAGGTTGCGGATGGCCGGCGTGCCCAGCATGATCTCGTGCGCCGCCACCCGGCCCTGGCCGTCCTTGGTCTTGCACAGCGTCTGCGAAATCACCGCCTGGAGAGACTCCGACAGCATCGCGCGGATCATGTCCTTTTCTTCGCCGGGGAAGACGTCGATGATCCGGTCGATGGTTTTCGCGGCCGACGAGGTGTGCAGCGTGCCGAACACCAGGTGGCCGGTTTCAGCCGCGGTCATGGCCAGTCGGATGGTTTCCAGGTCGCGCATTTCGCCCACCAGGATCGCGTCCGGGTCTTCGCGCAAGGCAGAGCGCAAGGCAGCGGCAAAGCTCAGCGTCATCGGGCCGACTTCGCGCTGGTTGATCAGGCACTTCTTCGACTCGTGCACGAATTCGATCGGGTCTTCCACCGTGAGGATGTGGCCGTACTCGGTCTCGTTCAGGTAGTTGACCATGGCGGCCAGCGTGGTCGACTTGCCCGAGCCCGTCGGGCCGGTCACCAGCACCAGGCCGCGGGGGCGCAATGCCAGGTCAGCGAAAATCTTCGGCGCGTTGAGCTGCTCCAGCGACAGGATCTTCGAGGGAATGGTCCGGAACACCGCAGCCGCGCCGCGCGACTGGTTGAAGGCGTTCACCCGGAAGCGCGCCAGGCCTTCGATCTCGAACGAGAAGTCGACTTCCAGGAATTCTTCGTAGTGCTTGCGGTGGGTGTCGCTCATGATGTCGTACACCATCGCATGCACCTGCTTGTGGTCGAGCGCGTCGACGTTGATGCGCCGTACGTCGCCGTGCACCCGGATCATCGGGGGCAGGCCCGAGGAGAGGTGCAAGTCCGACGCCTTGTTCTTGACGCTGAACGCCAGCAGTTGGGTAATGTCCACGAGGCTCCTCAATCAGCAGTGACGCGCCGACAAAAAGCCGGTGACGTTTTGATACGCTTTTGACGATTATGACGATGATTGTGAACAACCTCCAGCAAGTTCAGGCGCGGATCGTGACAGCCTGCACAGCTGCCGGGCGGGAAGCTGCAAGCGTGCGCCTGCTTGCAGTCTCCAAAACGTTTCCCCCGGAGGCGTTGCGCGAAGCCTACGCCGCCGGCCAACGGGCGTTTGGAGAGAACTACGTGCAGGAGGGCTTGGCCAAGATACACATGCTCGCCGATCTGCGCGGCGAAATCGAATGGCACTGTATCGGCCCGTTGCAGAGCAACAAGACCCGACCGGTGGCCGAGCACTTCGACTGGGTGCACAGCATCGACCGCCTGAAGATCGCGGAGCGGCTGAGCGAGCAGCGGCCGGACGGGTTGGCGCCCCTGCAGGTATGCCTGCAAGTGAACGTGGATGGCGGAGCCAACAAGTCCGGAGTGCCGGCTGGGGAGGCGCCAGCGCTGGCGCGCGCCGTTGCGAAGTTGCCACGGCTCAAGCTGAGGGGCCTGATGGCGATTCCGGAGCCCGCGCCGGATTTCGAAGCGCAGCGCGCGCTTTTCATGCGGGCAGCGGCTGTCTACGAGCAGGTTCGGGGCGAGGGCATTGCGTTGGACGTGCTGTCGCTGGGCATGTCGGCCGACCTGGAAGCCGCGATAGCGGCCGGGAGCACGATGGTGCGGATCGGGACGGCGATTTTCGGGGGGCGGTCGTAGCGGCTGAAGGCCGTGCCCGTCACCTCACCGGGATCACCGCCTTCATGAATCTCCCAAGGTCGTCCTTCATCGCCGCCGCGGCGCGCCGCAATCAACCCGAAGCGCTGTCTCCTTCTTGAACTCCAGCGTGTAGCGCGCTCTCGTCGCCTTCGTCATTACCGTTCTCCTTGCTTGCATTGAAACACTCAGCAAGGGATACGTTTTTCGAGGGCATGGTCATAGGTGCGCGTCTCGCGAACGCCTGGCAGTTGGCAGAAGACCGTGCCGGCAAAGTCGCGGTAGGCGGGCATGTCGGCCATGCTTCGGCGGCGAGGGCCCGAGCGGCACGGGGCCCAAGGCGGGCGGGCCGAACTACTTGTATGGCTTCTGCGCGGAGCAGACGGTCACGACGGCTGCGGGTGGCAATGCCGCGCTGCTTGCCGCTAGCGCATAACAGCCAACGCATCGGACATAAGAGGTGGCGCTGCAGGCGCGGCAGGGCTATCGTGCGGCCCATCTATCCACCCAAGGCAAACAAAGGCTTCAGTCAATGAGCGAGAAACTCTCCTTCGTCAATCCCACACCCAACAGCCCCTGGGGTACCTACCTCCAGCAGGTCGATCGTGTGGTTCCATATCTTGGCGAACTGTCGCGCTGGGCTGAAACGCTGAAGCGACCCAAGCGCGCTCTGATCGTCGACGTGCCGATCGAGATGGACGACGGCACCGTCGCGCACTTCGAGGGCTATCGCGTGCAGCACAACCTGTCGCGCGGTCCGGGCAAGGGCGGCGTGCGCTTCCACCCCGACGTCACGCTGGAAGAAGTGATGGCCCTGTCGGCCTGGATGACGGTCAAGACCGCCGCGGTGAACCTGCCCTATGGCGGCGCCAAGGGCGGCATTCGCGTCGATCCGAAGCAGTTGTCGTCGAAGGAACTGGAAAAGGTCACGCGCCGCTACACCAGCGAGATCGGCATCATCATCGGCCCGCATACCGACATCCCCGCGCCTGACGTCAACACCAACGCGCAGATCATGGCCTGGATGATGGACACCTATTCGATGAACGTCGGCGGCACGGCCACCGGCGTGGTCACGGGCAAGCCGTTGCACTTGGGCGGTTCGCTCGGCCGCGTGAAAGCGACCGGCCGCGGTGTTTTCGTCACCGGCCGCGAAGCAGCGCGCCGCCTGGGCCTCGACCTGCGTGGCGCACGCATCGCGGTGCAGGGCTTCGGCAACGTGGGTTCGGTGGCGGCGGAACTGTTCGCCGAAGCGGGCGCCAAGATCGTCGCGGTGCAGGACCACACCGGCACGGTCGTCAATGAAAACGGCCTCGACCTGTCCAAGCTGATCCCGATCTCGCGCACCGTCGCGGGCGCGGTGAGCTTCAAGGGCGGCGACGTGGTGCCCAACGAAGCCTTCTGGGACGTGGCCTGCGACATCCTCATCCCCGCGGCGCTCGAAGGCCAGATCACGGCGGAGCGCGCGAAGAAGACCAGCGCCAAGCTGGTGCTCGAAGGCGCCAACGGCCCGACGGTGCCCGAGGCCGACGACATCCTCGCCGAGCGCGGCGTGCTGGTGGTGCCCGACGTGATCTGCAACGCCGGCGGCGTGACGGTGAGTTACTTCGAATGGGTACAGGACTTCTCGTCCTTCTTCTGGGACGAGGACGAGATCAACGTGCGCCTCGACCGCATCATGATGAATGCGCTCAACCACATCTGGGACACGGCCGACAAGCACAAGATCACGCTGCGCACGGCCACCTATGCGGTGGCTTGCGAACGCATCCTGATGGCTCGCCAGGAGCGCGGTCTCTATCCGTGATGTCGTGACGCCTTGACGCAAGCGGCACCGCAACGCCGCTTGTCGCCGGGTTCCCTTGTTGCCGCTGCGCGTCGGCCCTTGCCCGGGCGCGCCTGCAGGAAGAGGATGTGGTTGTCCACAACCACTCCAACAAAGGAAACCCCGTGCAAACCAGCGTCAGTCTCTGGCCGCTCATCGGCGTGGCCGTCATCATCGCGGGCTTCATGCTGCGATTCAATCCGATGCTGGTGGTGGCCATCACCGCCATCGTCACGGCGTTTGCGGCGGGCTTTCCCGTCGAGAAGGTGCTGGCTGAAATCGGCACCGGCTTCGTCAAGACGCGCAACCTGCCGCTCATCATCCTGCTGCCGCTCGCGGTGATCGGCCTGCTCGAGCGACACGGCTTGCGACAGCATGCGCAGAACTGGATCAGCCGCATCAAGTCGGCCACCACCGGGCGCCTGCTGATCGTCTACCTGGCCGCGCGCGAACTCACGGCGGCAGTGGGCTTGACCAGCCTCGGCGGGCACCCGCAGATGGTGCGGCCCTTGATCGCGCCGATGGCCGAGGGCGCGGCCGAGGCGCGCTACGGCAGCTTGCCCGACCGCATCCGCTACCGGCTGCGCGCCTACGCCGCGGCCACCGACAACGTCGGCCTGTTCTTCGGCGAAGACATCTTCGTGGCCTTCGGCGCGATCGTGCTGATGTCGACCTTCCTGCACGAGGCCGGCATCGACGTCGAGCCGCTGCACATCGCGCTGTGGGGCATACCGACGGCGATCGCGGCGTTCGTGATCCACGCGTGGCGCCTGCGCCGGCTCGACAAGACCTTGCACAAGGAACTGGCCGACGGCGCCGCTGCCGAAGAGGCCGCGCGCGACGAGGCTGCGAGGGCCGAATCATGATCCTCTCGATCGACTATCTCTACTATCTGGTCGGTGCGATCCTGCTGCTGACGGCGGGCATGACGCTGGCCGACAGCGCGCATCCCAAGCGCCTCACCAGTGCCCTTTTCTGGGCACTCTATGCCGTGGTGTTCCTGGTGGGCGACCACATCCCGCCGGTGTGGATGGGCGTGGGCGTGGTGGTGATGGCGTTGATCGCCGGCTTCGGCGGGGTCGGCCACGGCAAGCACCATGCGCTGCCCGAGAAAGAGGCCAGGGACCAGGCGGCGCGGCTCGGCCACAGGCTGTTCATTCCCGCGCTGGCGATCCCGGTAGTCACCGTCATCGGCACGGTGGTGATGAAGAACGTGAAGATCGGCGACGCACTGCTGCTCGACCCGAGGAACACCACGCTGGTGAGCTTGGGCGTCGGCTGCATCGTGGCGCTCGCGCTGGCCTGCTGGCTGACGCGCGACACGCCCGCGCAGGCGATGCGCGAATCGCGGCGGCTCACCGATGCGCTCGGCTGGGCGGTGGTGCTGCCGCAGATGCTCGGCATGCTGGGCCTGGTGTTCTCGGATGCGGGCGTGGGCAAGGCGGTGGCGTATGTCACGACGGCCTACATCAACATGGACCTGCGCCTTGTCGCGGTCGTGGTCTATGTCGTGGGCATGGCGCTGTTCACCATCATCATGGGCAACGGCTTCGCGGCGTTTCCGGTGATGACGGGTGGCGTCGGCGTGCCGGTGCTGGTGGGAATCCACCATGGCGACCCGGCCGTGATGGCGGCCATCGGCATGTTCTCGGGCTATTGCGGCACGCTGATGACGCCGATGGCGGCCAACTTCAACATCGTGCCGGCCGCATTGCTGGAGTTGCCGGACAAGAATGCGGTGATCAAGGTGCAGATACCGACCGCGGCGACACTGCTGCTGGTCAACATCTTCCTGCTTTACTTCCTGATGTTCCGATAGCGAAGGCGACTTCCGTGATCCAGATCTCCCCCGAAGCGCAGGCGCGCATTGAATCGATGCTGGCTTCCGGCCGGCGCAGGCTGCTCGGCCTGGTCGGTACGCCGGGCTCCGGCAAGTCGACCTATGCGGCCGCCTTGCAAGCTGCGTTCGGCATGCGTGCGCAGGTGGTGCCGATGGACGGCTTTCACCTGGCCAACTCGGAGTTGCAGCGGCTCGGCCGTGCCGACCGCAAAGGCGCGCCGGACACCTTCGATCAGGCCGGCTACGGCGCGCTGCTGAAGCGGCTGCGTTCGCAGGAAGAAGACGAGATCGTTTATGCGCCCGAATTCCGGCGCGAGATCGAGGAGCCCATTGCCGGCGCCATCGCCGTGTTGCCGCAGACGCAGTTGATCATCAGCGAAGGCAACTACCTGCTGTACTGGCATGCGGTTGCGCCGTTGTTCGACCAGGTCTGGTACGTCGAGGTGGACGAGGCCTTGCGGCGCGAGCGGCTGGTGCGCCGGCACGAGCAATTCGGCCGCAGCCCCGAGGCCGCGCGCGAGTGGGTGGCCGCCACGGACGAGCCGAATGCGCGGCTGATCGAGAGCCGGCGCGCGCGTGCCAATCACATCGTTCGCCTGGGCGGTTGAAAAAGCAGGGAACGCCGGCGCGGCTCGCGTGCTCGAAGCCGGGCCGGCGATGTGCCGGGTAGCATCCCATTCCCATGACGTCCAAGTGTTCCCCTTTCGTTGAAACTGTTTCGCGCCCGCGCTGGTGGGCGGTGGTCGCCGCGCTCTCGGCGCTGACGCTGGCCGGATGCACCACGTTGTCGGCCCGGCGAATCGCCTACGACACCGAGGAGTTCGACTCCACCACCACGCACACGCGCACCTTTCCCGCCACCGCGGCGCAGACCTGCGAAGCGGCGCGGCGCGCGCTCCTGAGCCAGGGCTACCTGATCACCGCCGCCAATGCCGACCTGGTGACCGGGCGCAAGAGCTTCCAGCCGGCCAACGAAGTACACGTGGAAGTCGAGTTCCGCGTGGTCTGCGCCAAGGAGGCGCAGGCGGCCAGGGGCAAGCCGAAGCGCGAAAGCACCATCGCCTTCGTCAGCGCGCTGCAAGACCGCTACAGCCTGAAGAAGACCAACAACTCGGCGAGTGTCGGCGTCGGCGTGCTCGGGTCGCTGTCGGTGCCGTTTTCCGCGAGCGACGACGCATTGGTCAAGGTGGCCAGCGAGACGGTGACGGACGGCCGTTTCTATGACCGATTCTTTGTGCTGCTGGACCAGTATCTGGCGGTGGATGCCGAGGCAATGACGGACGATCCGGCGTCTGCGCCTGCGCCTGCGCCATCGGCCGCTGCCGCGGCCCCGGCTGCAGCGGCGCTGGCGGTGCCACCCGCGTCCGCTTCGACGCCGGCGACGGTGCCGACAGCCGCACCGTCTGCCGCGCCAAACCCGGCGCCTGCGCCGGTGGCCGCACCTGTCCCCGCATCTGCACCTGCTCCCGCATCTGCACCTGCCCCCACATCTGCACCTGCCCCCACATCTGCACCTGCCCCCACATCTGCACCTGCCCCCACATCTGCACCGGGCGCCGTATCGAGCCCTGCATCCGAGGTGAATCTCCCGGTTCAAGCTTCGTCGACTCGAGGTTGAACGCCCGGCGAAGAGACCGCGAGTTACGCCTTCGAGTCAGCGGCCGGCATTCGGCTGATCAACAATTCGGCCATCGGCGAAGGCGTGCGTCCACTCAGCGTGACGACGCCCATCTGGGCACCGAGCGTTGGAAGGCCCTGCACGTCGAGCCGTTGCAGGCGCCCCGCCGCCACCTCCGTTGCCACGGCCGCACTTGGCGCAGCCAGCACGGAATCGCTTGCGAGAGCCACGCCCATCAGGAGGTGAACGTCGTCGCATTCCAGGGCCAGCGAAAGGGCGGCTGCGGACTCGAGATCCAGCAGACGGGCAAGCATTGCACGCACACCTGAAGGAAGGCGTATCGACAGCACACCGTGCTTCCACGCCTGGCGCAACCTGACCGACCTGCGTTCAGTCAATGGATGGCCCGTACGCACGTAAAGGCCCCCTGGCTCATTGTGCAAGGGGCGTATGTGCAGCGTCGGGTCGCCGGGAAGTTCCGTGGTGTCGGCGACGAAGAACTCGATGTCTTCCTCGCGCAGGCGGTTCAGCAACAGTTGCCAATTGCTGGCTTCGACGCGCAGGTTGATGCCTGGAAACTCCCGGCGCACGTCCGCCAGCAACGGCGCCATGAAAGTCGACGCGGGGAAGGGCCCTACCCCGAAGGCCGTGTCGCCCAGTTCGAGACTTCGGTAGAGCGCGATATCGCGTTCGAGGCATCGGCTGTTGAACACCAGCTGCCGGGCCCGCGCGACGACGAATTCTCCGGCCGGTGTGGTCACCACTTCGTTCGTATTGCGGTCGAACAGTAGCAAGCCCAATTCAGCTTCCGCCGCCTGGATGCTGCGCGTCAACGCGGGTTGTGTCAGGTGGACCTGCTCGGCGGCGCGAACGAAGCTTTTTCGGTCGGCGACCGCCACGATGTGCGTCCAGCGTCGGAGGTCCATTTCGAATTCCTTTCGATGTGGTAAATGAGTTCAATGCATTGGGATTGCCATCATTATGCATTGGACTCAATCCCGACCTGCGAGAAGAATCGGGTCCTGAAACAACGATCAGGAGACAACATGAATACGGAAGAATTCGACTACGTGGTCATCGGCGGAGGTTCCGGCGGCTGCGTCGTCGCTTCGCGCCTGAGTGAGGACGCGAGCACATCGGTCTGCCTGCTGGAAGCCGGCGGACCTGACAAGAGCGTGTTCATCCACGCGCCTGCGGGGGTGGTGACGATGCTGCCGATTCCGTACAACAACTGGGCGTTCAAGACCGTTCCGCAGCCGGGCCTGAATGGCCGTCGCGGCTACCAGCCGCGCGGCAAGGTGCTGGGCGGCTCGAGCTCGACCAACGCCATGCTGTACGTACGTGGCCATCGCTGGGACTACGACCACTGGGCATCGCTCGGCAATCCGGGCTGGTCGTATGACGAGGTCCTTCCCTTCTTCAAGCGCGCCGAAAACAACGAGACGCATCGCGGCGATCCTTTCCATGGCACGGACGGCCCGTTCAACGTGGCCGAGTTGCGCCGCCCGAGCTCGATCAACAAGGCCTTCCTTGACGCGGCCGCCATGAAGGGCGTGCCCCACAACCCCGACTACAACGGCGCCGAACAATTCGGTTCGTTCATGTACCAGGTGACCCAGAAGAACGGCGAGCGCCACAGCGCGGCCAAGGGGTACATCACGCCGAACCTTTCGCGGCCGAACCTCTCGGTTCGCACCCACGCGCTGACTTCGCGCATCCTGTTCGAAGGCAGGCGCGCGGTGGGTGTCGCCTACACGGTGGACGGCGTCGAGAAGCAGGTGCGCGCGCGCCGCGAGGTGATTCTCTCTTCGGGTGCTTTCGGGTCGCCGCAATTGCTGATGCTGTCGGGCGTCGGACCGGGCGCGGATCTGCAGCGCCTGGGCATCCCTGTCGTGCACGACCTGCCCGGCGTCGGCGAGAACCTGCAGGACCACATCGATCACGTGCAGACCTGGCGCACGAGCAGTGCCAACGAGACCTTCGGCATCTCGGCGCGCGGCGGCATCCGGATGGCCGCTGCCATCCCCGAATGGAAGAAGAAGCGCACCGGCCTCGTCACCACCAACTTCGCGGAATCGGGGGCCTTCGTGCGCTCGTCGCCGGACGTCAAGGTGCCCGACCTGCAGATGGTGTTCGTGGTCGCGGTGGTCGACGATCACAGCCGCAAGCTTCACCTGGGCCACGGCTATTCGTGCCACATGGAAGTGCTGCGCCCGCACAGCCGCGGTCATGTGAAGCTTGCCAGCCGCGACCCGCGCGCCGCGCCGTTGATCGACCCCAGGTTCCTGGACGACCGGCGCGACCTCGACCTGCTCGTGAAGGGCGTCCAGATCCAGATGGACATCCTGCAGGCCAGCCCCTTCGACCCGTACCGCGGCAAGATGCTCTACAAGGTCGACCGCAACGACAAGGCCGCGATCGCGCAAGACATCCGCGATCGCGCCGACACGCAATACCACCCGGTCGGCACCTGCAAGATGGGCCCCGACAGCGACCGCAGGGCGGTCGTCGATTCGCAAGTGCGTGTGCGCGGCATCGACGGCCTGCGCGTGGTCGACGCCTCCATCATGCCGACGATCTGCGGCGGCAACACCAACGCACCCACCGTGATGATTGCCGAAAAGGCAGCCGAAATGATCCGCGCCGGCGCCGGCGCGTGAGCGACTTCTTCCATTCACTCCCAGCCTTCGCACAAAGAGACAAACACACCATGAAAGACGCCAAGCAAACCCTCGTCGCCGCGCTCATCGCATCGGCATTCATCCCGCATGCCTTTGCGCAACAGGACCTCGCGCCGAAGCCCGCGACGCAGGCCACGATCCGGGCCAACCAGGCCGTCGCGCAAAGCATGACGATGGACGACAAGACCGACAACGAGGAAGCCGCGCGCGGCCTGATCGCGACCATGCCCGACCCCGTCGTCAAGGACGCCAACGGCAAGGTCGTCTGGGATGCAAACCGCTTCACCTCCTTCATGAAGGGCAATGCGCCGGCCACGGTGAACCCCAGCCTCTGGCGCCAGGAAAAGCTCAACAACGCCAGCGGCCTGTTCAAGGTGACCGACGGCATCTACCAGATCCGCGGCCTCGACCTGGCCAACATGACGCTGGTCGAAGGCAAGACCGGCTGGATCGTGATCGACCCGATCTTCACCGCCGAGATGGCCAAGGCGACGCTTGCGTTCGCGATGCAGAAGCTCGGCAGCAGCAAGCCTGTCGTGGCCGTGATCTACACGCACAGCCACATCGACCACTTCGGTGGCGTGCGCGGCGTGGTCGACGAGGCCGACGTGAAGGCCGGCAAGGTCAAGATCATCGGCCCGGAAGGCTTCATGGACAACGCCATCGCCGAGAACGTGCTGGCGGGCAACGCCATGTCGCGCCGCGCCACCTACCAGTTCGGCGTCGGCCTTCCGACCAACGACCGCCAGCAAGTCGGTGGCGGCCTGGGCAAGGCCGTCAGCTTCGGCACCGCCGGCCTGATCCCGCCGACCGACCTCGTCACCAGGTCCGGGCAGGAAATGACTGTCGACGGCGTGCGCATCGTGTTCCAGATGGCGCAGAACTCCGAGGCGCCCTCGGAAATGATGTTTTATTTCCCGGACAAGAAGGCGTTGTGCACGTCGGAAGTGCTCACCAAGACCATGCACAACATCTACACCATCCGTGGTGCAAAGGTGCGCGATGCGTTGTCGTGGAGCAAGTACATCAACGCGACCATCGACCTCTATCCGGACGCGGAGGTCGTCTTCGCCAGCCACCACTGGCCGACCTTCGGCAAGGACAACATCCGAAAGTTCATGGTCAACCAGCGCGACGCCTATCGCTTCATCCATGACCAGGCGCTGAACCTCGCCAACAAGGGTTTGACGATGGAAGAGATCGGCGACGCCAAGTTCTTCCCCAAGGGCCTCGCCGCGGATTCGAGCACGCACGGCTACTATGGTTCGCTGAGCCACAACCTGCGCGGCGTCTACAACTACTACCTCGGCTACTACGACGGCAATCCGGCCACCCTGAACAGGCTGCCGCCGACCGACCTGTCCAAGCGCTACATCGCGGCGATGGGCGGCGAGAAAAAGGCGCTGGAAGTCGCTCGCAAGGCGTTCGACGACGGTGACTACCGCTGGACCGTGGAAGTGACGAACCGCATCGTGTTCGCCAACCCCGAAAACGCGGCTGCAAAGTCGCTCGAGGCCGACGCCTTCGAACAATTGGGCTACCAGGCCGAAGCCGGCACCTGGCGCGATGCGTACCTCGTCGGTGCGCGCGAACTGCGCCAGGGCGTGATCAAGCCGCCGGTTTCGACCCAGGGTCCGGACGTGGTTCGCGGCATGGACAACGAACTGCTGTTCGACTTCATCGCGCTGCGGCTGAACCACGAGAAGACCGACGGCATGAAAGCCAACGTCCAGGTGGAATTCACCGACCTGAAGGAAACGTGGGCACTGGAGCTGTCGAACTCGGTCCTCAACAACACCAAGGGCCGCATCCTGAAGAACCCGGACGTCAAGCTCACGCTGACACGCCCGGCGTTCCTGGCCATGCTGCTGCAAGGCAAGAAGCTGCCGGACCTGGTCAAGGCCGAGATGGTGGCGGTCGAGGGCGATCCGCAGGTGTTTGCGAGCGTGTTCGCGAACGTCGAGACCTTCGACCCGTTCTTCAACATCGTCACGCCCTGACGAGCTGACGAGCTGACGAGCTGACGCCCTGACGAACTGACCAGCTGACCAGCTGACCAGCTGACCAGCTGACAAGCTCTCAAGAGCGCCCCTTGTCAAGGCGGCTCCGTTGACCCCGAGTGCGGTCTCGGAGAGAACCTTTCTCGACCGACCCGTCGGGCCCCGCAGAGGGGGCTGCCGACGGGATGTCGATCTTCCTTTCACGAATATCCGGAGACATGAATGAATCAACGACCCTGGCTCGCCGCGTACGGCGACGTTCCCTCGCACATCGATCCCAACGCGTACACCTCCATCGTCGACCTGCTCGAGCAGGCCATGGCCACCTACGCCGGCAAGACCGCGTTCTGTTCCTTCGGGCAGCGCTTGAGTTTTGCCGACATCGACCGGCTGTCCGCGCGCTTCGCGAGCTACCTGCAGCGTGAGATCGGAGTGAAGAAAGGCGACCGCATCGCTGTCATGATGCCCAATCTGGCGGCGTTTCCGATTGCCTTCTTCGGCATTGCCCGCCTGGGTGCCGTGCAGGTCAACGTGAACCCGCTCTACACGCCACGCGAGTTGGGCCATCAACTCAACGATGCATGCGTGAAGACCATCGTGGTCTTCAACGGTTCCACGCCGACGCTCGCAGAAGTGGTCAAGGACACCGGCGTCACGACGATCATCACCGCGGGTCCTGGCGACGGATTGCCGAAGACGCTGCCCGCCCCGGCGATCGATGCGCGGTTGACCCACACCCGCTCGATGGGCGACATCCTGTCCGACGGCATGCCGACCGACTACACCGCGCCGACGATCACCGGCGACGACCTGCTGTTCCTGCAATACACCGGCGGCACGACCGGCCTGTCGAAGGGCGCGTGCCTTTCGCACCGCAATCTCGTGGCCAACACGGAGCAGTTCAAGGCCTTCATGAAGGAGGCGCTGCGTCCTGGCGAGGATGTAATCGTCACGGCGTTGCCGCTGTATCACATCTTCGCGCTGATGGTGAACCTGGTCAGCTACTTCTCGCTGGGTGCGGAGAACTGGCTGGTGGCGAATCCGCGCGACATCGACGGCCTGATCCAGACTTTCAAGGACTCCAGGCTGACCGTGTTCGCCGGCGTCAACACGCTGTATGCCGGCCTGGCCGCGCATCCGAAGCTGAAGGATGTCGACTTCTCGTCCTTGCGCCTGTCGGTGGGCGGCGGGGCCGCGGTAATCGAAGCCACTTCGAAGCGCTGGCAGGAAGTCACCGGACGCCTGATCCTCGAGGGCTATGGCTTGTCGGAGACCAGCCCCATCCTGTCGATCAACCCGCCGTTCATCAAGGAGTTCTCCGGCACGACCGGCCTGCCGCTGCCATCGACAGACATCAAGTTGCTCGACGACGCCGGTATTGAAGTGCCGCTGGGGCAGGCGGGTGAAATCTGCGCAGCCGGCCCGCAGGTCATGAGCGGCTACTGGGAGAAGCCCGAAGCCAATGCGGCAACGTTCACGGCGGATGGTTACTTCCGCACCGGCGACGTGGGGGTGTTCGACGCGCGCGGCTACCTGAAGATCGTCGACCGCATCAAGGACATGATCATCGTGTCCGGGTTCAACGTGTACCCGAACGAAATCGAAGCCGTGGCCACCGCATGTCCCGGCGTGGCCGAGTGCGCATGCATCGGCGTGCCCGACGAGAAAACTGGCGAAGCCATCCAGTTGTTTGTGGTCGAGGCGCCGGGCGCAGCGCTGACGGAGAAGCAAGTCATTGACCATTGCCGCGCCTCGCTGACTGGCTACAAGGTCCCGAAGGTCGTGAGAATCATCGACGCGCTGCCGAAATCCACCGTGGGCAAGATCCTGCGGCGCGAACTACGCGGCGTTGCGTGACAACGAGCGCGACGACCTGACGCATGCGCCCGGGTGGTTGAATCGCCGAGACGTTCTGGACGTGATGGCCGGGCCTCGGAAGCAAGCCATCATGTCTGGTCTCGTGGGGCGATCCATTCCACCGGCGCATTGCATCCAGCAGGGCGCGAATGGGCCGCCCTGATAATTTGGAGCAGAACCTGAAACCCCCGCCCCCCTGAAAGCTCGCATGTGGGAGTGGGCGGGTCATGTATACGATCGTCGACAGCCTGTTCAACTTCCGAAAATCCCGCCGCCGCCTGCCTGACGTCATCGTCGTCGTGCGCGCCTGACAATCGCTTCCGTGCGCCTCGACACGCTCTACACCGCCGAAACGCCCGAAGGCATCGCGCTGTCGCTGCGTCCTGCCGGCATCATGGCGCGCAGCCTGGCGTACCTGATCGACCTGGCGATACGACTGGTGATTCTTGTCGTGATCGCGACCGTCTCCAATGCGATGGGCGGGATGGGCACTGCGTTGCTGCTCATCGGGGTTTTCGCGCTGGAGTGGTTGTACCCGGTGCTGTTCGAACTCTCGCGCGGCGGTGCGACGCCCGGCAAGCGCGCGCTGGGCTTGCGGGTGGTGATGGATTCGGGCCTGCCGGTGACACCGGCCGCCGCGCTGATCCGCAACCTGCTGCGCACCGCCGACTTCCTGCCCGCGCTCTACGGTGCCGGCGTGACCTGCATGCTGCTGCGCCAGGACAGCAAGCGGCTGGGCGACCTGGCCGCGGGCACGCTGGTGGTGTTTACCGACAGCGTGAGCCTGCATGGCGAAGTGCCGATGGCCGAGCCGCTGGCGCCCGTCCGCCCGTTGAGCATGCGGGAGCAGGCGGCCATCGTGTCATGGGCCGGCCGGGCCAGCCGCCTCACCCCCGAGCGGCTGGAAGAACTGGCGTTGATCGCGCAACCGGTGCTGCCGGCCGGTGCGCCGGGCGCCGGGGCGTCCCAACGATTGCTGGGCGTGGCGCAATGGGTGCTAGGCCGGCGCAACGTCGACGGCGGTCACGGCAAGGGCAGCGGCAACAGCGGCGGCAACAGCGGCGGGAACAGCGGCGGCAACAGCGGCGGCAACAGCGGCGGCAACGGCAAAGGTCATGGAGAGCGTGCATGACGCCGCTTCAGTTCGAGGAAATGCATGCGCCCTTGTGGGCTGAACTGGAGGCCGAAATCGGTGTCGCCGAACGCAAGCGCAAGTTCGACGGTGCGCGGCTCGCCACGCTGTACCGGCGGGTCTGCGAACACCTGGCATTGGCACAGGCGCGTGCCTACCCGGTCCACCTGACGCAGCGCCTCGAGACGCTGACGCAGAGCGCGCATCGGTTGATCTACCGCCGCCACGACTACGGCATGGCGCGCCTGGGCCACCTGGTGCTGGTCGATTTTCCGGAGGCGGTGCGAGCGCACGGGGGCTTCCTGCTTGCGGCGGCGCTGCTGTTCACCTTGCCGCTGCTGCTGGCCGGCTTCGCGGCATGGCACGACCCGGGCTTCATCCTGCACCTGCTCGATGCCGATCAGGTGCAGAACTTCGAGCGCATGTATGGCGACAGCGCCGACGCCTTCGGCCGCAAGCGCGATGCCGATGACGACTGGACGATGTTCGGCTACTACGTCATGCATAACATCGGCATCGGTTTTCGCTGCTTCGCGGCGGGCATCTTCGCCGGCGTGGGCAGCGCTTTTTTCCTGGTCTACAACGGCGTGCAGATGGGGGCCGTCGGCGGCTACCTGATCCAGGCCGGGCATGCGCAGAACTTCTGTTCCTTCGTCATCACGCATGGCGCGTTCGAACTCACGGCCATCGTGCTGTCGGGCGCGGCGGGCTTGCGGCTGGGCTATGCCTGGATCGCGCCGGGCCGCTACACGCGCCTGGAGTCGTTGCGCATGGCCGCGCACCATGCGGTGGTGGTGATCTACGGCGTCGTCGGGCTGC
Organism: Variovorax humicola; assembly: GCF_037889915.1. NCBI lineage: Bacteria > Pseudomonadati > Pseudomonadota > Betaproteobacteria > Burkholderiales > Comamonadaceae > Variovorax > Variovorax humicola. The sequence continues at coordinate 59,477 of NZ_JBBKZV010000013.1, forward strand.
TGTTGCTGGCCGCCGCGATCGAGGCGTTCTGGTCATCGGCGCGCTGGGTAGCACCCGAGGTGAAGTACGGTGTCGGCGCGGCCTGCTGGGCATTGGTGGTGGCCTACCTCGGTTGGCAAGGCCGACCGCGCCGCGCTTCGTCTGCGCCGCACGCTGGAGCCGCTCATGCGCGTTGACGGCCTGGCCATCGCACTGCGGCCGCGCCCCATGGCGGAGGCTGCCGACCTGGGTGCGGCGCTGGTTCGCGCGCATGCGGCTTCAGTGTGGCGCAGTTTCCTGCCGCTCTATGGCGTGGTCGTGCTGGTGTCCCTGTGCACGGCCGAGTTCGCGACCTGGTTGCCGGCGACGCTGATCTTCATGCTGAAGCCCTGGCTGGACCGCAGCCTGCTTTTCATCCTGTCGCGCGCCGTGTTCGGCCAGGCCACGCAATGGAACGACCTGTGGCAGCAGCGCCGCGTCGTGTGGGGCGGGCAACTGTTGCGCAGCCTGTTCTGGCGCCGGTTGTCGCCATGGCGCTCGTACACGCAGGCGGTGGAACAGTTGGAGGGCCAGCGCGGCAGCGCGCGCCGCAAGCGTCGCGCGCAAATCCTGCGCGGTCGGCGCGGTGCGGCCACCGGCTTGCAGTTCGCGTTCGCCAACGTCGAGATGGCCTTGTACCTGGCCGTGCTGTCGATCGCGCTGTGGTTCGCGCCCGAAGGCAGCCTGCGCAATGTGTTCGCCTGGTTCAACGACAGCGACTCGGTGCCTGTGAGCGTGCTGGCCGCCAGCGCCTATGCCGCGGTCGTCGGGTTGCTGGAACCGTTCTACGTCGGTGCCGGATTTGCCATGTACCTGAACCGCCGCGTCGAGCTCGAAGCGTGGGACATCGAGCAGGAATTTCGCCGTGACTTCGCGGAGTGACAGGGTGCGCGGCCGTTTCTTCGCCTGGCTCGCGGCTTGCGCCTTCGCGTGTGGCGCGGCGCAGGCCGCAACCAGCGCGGACGCGCCGACGCGCCAGCAAGTCCAGGCCGCGGCAGACGTCGTTCGCACCGATTCGAACCTGCCGGGAAGCAGGACCTCGAAGACGCTGCGCTTCAAGGAACATGAAGCCGAAGACAAGGTGAAAAAGCCCGAAAAGAAAAAAGAGAGTACGGGTGCCGACTGGCTGGCCCACTTCTTCACGGCCGTGAGCGAAGGCGGCCGCGTGCTGGTGTGGGTGCTGGGCGCGCTGCTGCTGGCGTGGGTCGCCGTCGGCGTTCGGCGCTGGGTCAAGGTGCGCGCAGAAGGGGCGCGTCATGCGATGGCGCCATTGCCAAGCCACGTCGGCGCGCTCGACATTCGTCCGCAGACCTTGCCCGACGACATCGGCGACGCAGCCGCCGGGCTGTGGCAGCGCGGGCAGCAACGTGCGGCCCTGTCGCTGCTCTATCGCGGCGCGTTGTCGCGGCTGGTGCATGTGCGAGCGGTGCCGATTCGCGCCGCCCTCACCGAGGGCGATTGCGTTGCGCTGGCATCGCGCACGCTGGCTCCCGTGCCACAGGCGTTCTTCGCGCAGTTGGTCGACGCCTGGCAATTGGCGGCCTACGGCGACCGGATGCCCGAGACGGCCCGCGTGCTGGCGCTGTGCGGCGAGTTCGATCGGCAGCTTCCTGATGCGGCAAGTACAGGAGCTGCGCCATGAAGGACAAGCTGGTCCGCATCGTCGTCGCTCTGCTGCTGGTCGCGGTGTTGGCATGGCTCGTCAGCGTCACCGAATGGGCCGACACCGAAAGCCGCACGCCGGCGCGTGGCGAGGCCGCAACCAATACGCTCTATGCCACGCAGAAACTGCTGCGCGAACTGGGTGCCACAGTCGTCAAGCGCCCGGGCCTCGACCAGATGCCGCCTGCGCAGGCGCAGCTGGTGCTGATGTCGCGGCGATGGGATTTGTTTCCCGACCGGGCGAAGCGCCTGCAGGACTGGGTCGCGCAAGGCGGGCACCTCGTCATTCCAGACTACCTCGCCAGTCACGTCGGCCTGAAGGCCTGGTTGCCGTTCAGTGCCAAGTACGTGACGCCTTCTTCCAGGCCGGCGCAGGCGCCGGCGGCGGGCGGCAAGCTGGCCGGGGACTGGGACTGCCGCACCGTGACCGAGCCCGAGTCGGTGCCTGCCAGCTACAGCGGATCGCGCAGCTTCCAGGCCTGCGTCGACCAGGGTGGACGCCAGTTCACACCCACCGGAAAGACCCAGGCGTTGTGGTCCGTGCAGGGCCCGGCCGGCCTCGAGATGCTGCGCGTGCCGGTGGGCAAGGGCACCGTCACCGTCGTCGGCAACTGGCAGGTGCTTTTCAACAGCAACGTGCTGCGCGGCGACAACCCCTTGCTCGTGGCGTCGGCCTTGCAGGCCCGCGCCGGCGCGGAGTTCTGGTTCGTCGTCGAAGAGGCGCGCGAGCCGTTCCTGCGCTGGCTCTGGCGCAATGGCCAGGTCGCCATCCTGCTCGGCCTGCTGGCACTGGCGCTCGCGCTGTGGCGCGCAGGCGTGCGCTTCGGCCCCTTGATCGCAGCGGCCGGGACGCAGCGCCGCTCGATGGCCGAGCAGGTGCGCGGCACGGCCGAGTTCCTGCATATGCACGGCGGCGACGCCTTGCACGCGGCCCAGGTACGTGCGTTGGACGAATCGGCAACCCGGCATCTGCGTCGCCATGCGCAAAGCGCCGCCGAACAACGCAACGCTGCCATCGCCGCCGCCACCGGCCTCGACGCGCGCGCCCTGTTGCTGGCGATGGCCTTGCGCCCGCGCAGCCCCGGCGCACTGGCTTGCGACCTCGAGCTGCTCGAAACGGCACGACGCCGCCTCGACGCGAATGCGATCCCGCACGCCTCCACCTCGCACTGAAGACATCGAAAGACTCCCATGCCAGAAATCGCCCAGGACGAATTGACCCGCGCTGCCGGCTGGCTCGACGCGCTGCGTGCGCAGGTCGGCAAGGCCGTGGTCGGCCAGGCCGAAGCGGTCGACCAGGTACTGGTGGCGCTGGTCGCTTCGGGCCATGTGCTCATCGAAGGCGTGCCCGGCCTCGGCAAGACCCTGCTCGCACGCGCGCTCGCGCAAGCCATGTCGTTGCGCTATGCACGCGTGCAGTTCACGCCCGACCTGATGCCGTCCGACATCACCGGCCATTCGGTGCTCGACCCCGCCGGACGCGGCGAAAGCGGCATCGGCACGCTGCGCGTGCATCAGGGGCCCGTGTTCACCAACCTGCTGCTGGCCGACGAAATCAATCGCGCACCGGCCAAGACGCAAAGCGCCTTGCTGGAAGTGATGCAGGAGTACCAGGTCACGCTGGAAGGCAAGGCGCTGCAGTTGCCGCGGCCGTTCATGGTCATGGCCACGCAGAACCCGATCGACACCGAAGGCACCTATCCGCTGCCCGAGGCGCAGCTCGACCGCTTCCTGCTGAAGATCGACATCGGCTTTCCGAGCCACGAAGAAGAAAACGCGATCGTGCAACTCACCACGCGGCATCGCGCCGGCAACCAGTTCCCGCTGGATGCCGTAACGCCCTGCCTGGCCGAGCAGCACGTGATCGAGTTGCAGCGGCTGGCTTGCCTGGTGCATGCCGATGCGCGCGTGATCGACTACGCGGTGCGCATTGCACGCGCCACGCGCGACTGGCCTGGGCTGTCCTCCGGCGCCGGCCCGCGCGGCACCATGGCGTTGATCCGCGCGGCGCGGGCGACGGCCCTGATGCGCGGCCGCGACTTCATCACGCCCGACGACGTGGCACGGCAAGCGAGGCCGGCGCTGCGGCACCGCGTGATGATCTCGCCCGATGCGCAACTGGAAGGCCGCGGAGTGGACGACTTGCTGCGCGGCGCACTCGACAGCGTCGAGGCGCCAAGGCTCTGAGCCTGCGGACCGGGCATTCGATGCGCCGCTTGTTGATTCCCACCCGCAGGACCGTGCAGGCATCGGCCGGCCTCGCCGTGCTCGCCGCGCTGGCGTTGGTGCTCGGTGCGCCTGCGGACTGGGTCGGCATGGCGTGCGGCGCGCTGCTGGCCGGTGGGCTCGCGTTTGCCTGCTTCGACCTGTGGAACAGCGGGCGCCAATGGCGCGCCGCGCCCCTGCGCGTCGAGCGGCAGTTGCCCGGCGCCTTCTCGCTCGGCGTGCCGACGGTGTTGTCATTGACGCTCGTGAACGAAGGCAGCCTGGACTGGCAGGTCATCGTGTTCGACGAGGTCGATCCGCACTTCAGCTTTGAAGGCCTGCCGCAAGCCGTGATCGTGCCGGCGAGTTCCCGGCTGGAACTGCACTACACAGCTACGGCACTGTCGCGCGGCATCGCGCAATTCGGCGTGACGCAGGTGCGCTGGCGCACGCGGGCCGGCAGCTTCGAAGTGCGCCAGCCGCTGGGCCGGCCGCAGCGCATTCGCGTGTATCCCAACTTCGCAGCGCTTGCGCGCTACGCGTGGCTGTCGGGCGACCGGCGGCTGGCGCAGATCGGCATCAAGACCTACGTGCAACGCGGCCAGGGCACCGACTTTCGGCAACTTGCCGACTACCGCACCGGCGACTCGCTGCGCCACATCGACTGGAAGGCCACGCTGCGCCACCAGCGCCCGATCGTGCGCGAGTTCCAGGACGACCGCGACCAATGCGTGTACTTCCTGCTCGACTGCGGGCGCCGCATGCGCGCCGATGAAGGTGGCCAGGCGCAGCGCGGCGGCAGTCACTTCGACGAGGCCCTCAACGCATTGATGCTGCTGAGCTATGTCGCATTGAAGGAAGGCGACGAGGTTGGCGCGATGACCTTCGGCGGACCACCCGGACAACGCCGCGACTTCGCGCCGCGCAAGGGTGGTGCCACGCTCAACGCACTGATGAACCGGCTGCACGACATACAGCCCGGCACCACGCATTCGGACTACCAGCTTGCCGCGCAGGAACTGCTGCGCGTGCAGCGCCGGCGCGCGCTGGTGATCGTGCTGACCAACTTCCGCGACGAAGACGCCGCGGAACTGCGCCCCGCGATCAAGCTGCTGCGACGCAATCACCTGGTGCTGGTAGCGAGCCTGCGCGAGCGCGTGCTCGGCCGCATCGCCAGCCAGCCGATCGCGCATGCGCGCGACGCGGTCGACGTGGCTGCTGCGCACCTGTTCGACCAGTCGCGCCGCGATGCGTTTGCGCGCGTGGTGGGCAACGACCCGCTGTCCATCGACGTCGAGCCGGCGCAGTTGGCCGTGGCGCTGGTCAATCGCTATCACGCGGTGAAGCGGGCGGGGCTGCTGTAGCTGGCGCCTGCTGTGCTTCTCCCGCAACGCATGGCGACGTTGCGCATTGTGCCGGACCACTTTCGCGCGAAGATGCTGGCGAACGACGCCGGGCCCCCCGGACGCGTCATCGAATCAACTACTGGAGAAGCGCATGTCCGAAGCAGTGAATCCCTACGCCGCACCCACGGCTGTCGTGGCCGACAGGTATGGCGATGACGAAACTTATCAGCCGGTGAAGCTGTTCTCCGCCGAGGGGCGCATCGGGCGCCTGCGGTTCCTGGCCTACCTGTTCTATTCCTACCTGATCCTTGCCGTGGCAATCGGCGTCATCGGAGGCGTTCTCGGTTCTCTTGGTTTCAGCGGCCTCGGTTCACTGTTGACGCTGCTGATGCTGATTCCCTATTTCGTCTTCTATGTGTTCACCGGAATACGACGCTCGCACGACATGAACTGGTCGGGCTGGACGGTGCTGCTGGCGCTCATACCCCTCGTGGGCCTGGTGTGGGTCTTCAATCCGGGCACTGCGGGCAGCAACCGTTTCGGCGCGCCGCCGACGCCAAATCCGCTGAGCGTCAAGATCGGCGGATTGTTGTTTCCCATCGTCTTCGTCCTGATCGGCATCCTTGCCGCGATCGCGTTGCCGGCCTACCAGGACTACACGCAGCGCGCCAAGGCTGCCCAGGTCGTCAAGCCCTGACCAGGTCCGCGGCGGGCGCCGCCCGCCGCTTCCAGGAAGCTTCAGGAAGCTATTGCGCCGGTCGCACCATCTTGCATTCGGTGCCTTGTGCCAGTTCGTTGCCGGTATAGACGGCATCGGTGCGGAAGCCGTAGCTGGTGCCTTCCCAGCCGACCTTGACGGTCTTGCCGTCGACCGGCGCGATGGTGTTGACCACTTGCGGCAACAGCAGTTGATGGTCCTCGCCGCGCATGCGCACCGGGCCCACCACCGAGTCGAAACTCATGTCCTCCATCGCCCGGGCGACCTTCATCGAATCGGTGCTGCCCGCCTTGTGGACGCCGGCCGCGAGGAAGCGCAACGTCATCTCGATGCGCGGTGACAGGAAGTCCTGGTGCATCTTGGCCTTGTAGGCCTTGGCCAGAGCGTCGACCTTCGGCGTATCGGCCTCGCCGGGATGCCATTCGGCGACCCAGGTCAGCTGCCCGATCCTGGCCTGGGACACCGCAAGGACGGTGCCCGGGATGGAGCCCGCGCTGTGGTTGAAGTAGCGCAGGTTGTAGCCCGCGTCGCCCGCGGCCTTGAGCAGCAGCGTCATGTCCTGGCCCCAGTTGCCGCTGATGACCGAGTCGGCGCCGCTCTGCTTGATGTTGGTGACGTAGGGCGCGAAGTCCTTGACGCGGCCGATGGGGTGCAACTGCTCGCCGACGAACTGGATGTCGGGGCGTGCCGTGCCGACCATCTGGCGACCGTAGCTGGCCCATTGCTTGCCGTGTGCATAGTCCTGGTTCAGCAGGTAGATCCTCTTGATCTCCGGCGTCTTCTTGATGTAGTTGGCGATCGCCTTCATCTTCATCGCCGTGTTGGCTTCGGTCTGGAAGTGCCAGAAGCTGCAGTTCTTGCCGGTGAGGTCGGGGTCGATCGACGAGTGGTTCAGCACGATCAGTTCCTTGCCGGGGTTGCGCTCGTTCCACCGCGCGACCGACTGCACCAGCGCCGCCACCACCGACGAGCCGGAGCCCCCGGTGACGATCACTTGCGCGCCCTGGTCGATGGCGGCCTGCAGCGCGCTCTGGCTTTCCTGCGCCGAGAGCTTGCTGTCGAACTGCAGCAACTGCATCTTCTGTCCGCCCGGCAACGCGCCCTTGGCATTGAGATCGTCCACCGCAAAGCGGAGGTGCGCCAGCATCAGTTCACCCACGTTGGCGAACGGGCCGGACAGCGGGTCGATGTAGGCGACCTTGTAGGTGGCCGGCTGCGCATGTACAGCGGTTGCGGCAATGAACAGGGCTGCCGCGGCCAGCGGCGCGCGCTTGAAGAAACTCATGCTGACTCCTTGAAAAATGTGTACCGGGCAAGGGTGGGCGCAGCGACACGCCGTGCGTGCTTCAAGTTCGCAGCCCCAGTACGCGCCGGGCGAGTTTTGCGAGGGTGGCGACGACCTCGTCGGGTGACAACCGGCCGTCGGGGCGATACCAGGTGTAGAGAAACCCCGGCAGGCTGCAAACGGCCAATGCCGTGATCCGGGTGTCGTCGAAATCAAGATCGCCATCGCGTCGCGCCTGCTCCAGCAGTGGGCACAACTGGTCGTAGAAGTGGTGGGCCAGCTTCAACTGGGCGGCCCGGTATTCGGGGCGGTAGGCCTGCGGATCGCGGTACGGGAAGAAGGCCGCGGGGTGGTGTGCCACCGTGGCGCGAATCAGGCGGTCGAGGCCTTCGAGCACCTTCTCGCGCGCGGGTCGCTTGTCGTCTGGCGCGAAGTCCATCGACGTAAGGCATTCCACCGCGGGCGGCCAGGACAGCGTCTCGAAGATCTCCTGCTTGTCGCGGAAGTAGTAGTAGACGAAGGGCTTGGTCACGCCCAGCGCGCGCACCAGTTGCGCCATGGTCGTGTTCGCGTAGCCCTGCTTCGCAAAGAGTTGCGTGGCCACCTGCAGGATGCGCTCGCGCTGCACGTCGGTGGCGGCGGTTGCCGCACGCTGGCGGCCATTGCCGCGCGGCAGCCGCACGCCGCTGGCTGGCACGGGTTTGTGCGGTGTCGCCGAAGTTATACCCATCGGTAGGATTGTTCGGGCACGATGCGGCGGACGCGGCTATCGATAACCCTCAGAGACTGACGCCATGGAGACAAAACAAGAAACCAACGCCACCGTTCGTGCACAGCAACCCCTGCACGAATACCTGCGGGCGCATGCCCGAACGCGCGGCGACCACGCGGCCTGCATCTGGTACGGCAGCAGCATCAGCTTTGCCGAACTCGACCGCGCCAGCGATGCCTTCGCCGCGCGCCTGCAGGCGCTGGGTGTGAAGAAGGGAGAGCCGGTGGTGCTCTTCCTCAACAATTGCCCGCAGTACCTCGTGGCGCACTATGGCATCCAGAAGATCGGCGCCATCGTCTGCCCGAGCGGCCCGCTCAACAAGGAACACGAATTGGCCTACCAGGTCGGCGACCTCGAGGCGCGCGTCATCGTGGCCGCGTCGTCGCTGCTGCCGATCGTCGAGAAGGTGCGGCCACGGAGCGCGCTGGAGCATGTGTTCGCGGTGCACTACGCCGACTGGCTGCCCGCAACGGCCAGCATCGACTTGCCCGCCGAGCTGGCCGCCGCACAGAAGGCGCCGCGCGAGGTGCCGGCCGGTTGCGAAGACTTCCGGGCCGCGATGCAAGCCGATGCAAAGCCGCAGCCCGTGGCGATCGATCTCGACGACGTGGCACTGATGACCTACACCTCCGGCACCACCGGCCTGCCCAAGGGCGCGATGCTGAGCTATGGCAATGCATTGTTCAAGACCGCGACCGCGGCCGACTGCAATGGCGTCCTGCCGGAAGACGTGCTGCTTTCCGTCGCGCCGCTGTATCACATCGCCGGCATGCTGATGGGCGTCAACATCCCGGTGCTGACCGGCGCGACCTCGGTGCTGCTGCACCGCTTCGACGCGCATGCGGTGCCGCAGGCCATCGACAAATACAAGGCGACCTGGTGGTACAGCATCGCGCCGATGAATGTGGCCGTGATGCAGTTGCCCGACATTGCATCCTTCGACCTGTCGAGCCTGCGCATGAACCCGGTGACCAGCTTCGGCATCACCTTCACCGAGGGCCTCGCCAGGCAGTGGAAGGGCTTCGCGAAGAACGCCAGTTCGTTCGAGGCGGCGTATGGCCTCAGCGAGACCCACACCTGCGACACCTACACGCCGCACGATGCGCCGCGTTGGGGAACGCAGGGCATTCCGGCGCCAGGCGTGACCATCCGCATCGTCGACTCCGACACCGGCGAGGAAAAGCCCACCGGCGAGATCGGCGAGATCATCCTCACCAGCCCCGGCTCGTTCAAGGGCTACTGGAACAAGCCCGAAGCCACCGCTGCAACGCTGCGGGACGGCTGGGTGCACACGGGCGACATGGGCAAGATCGATGCAGAGGGCTACCTCACTTTCATCGGCCGCTTCAAGGAGATGATCAAGGTCTCCGGCTACAGCGTGTTCCCGGAAGAGGTCGAGACCATCCTCATCAAGCATCCGGCCGTGGCGCAGGCCGCGGTGATCGCGCAGCCCGATGCGGAGAAGGGCGAGGCCGTGAAAGCCTTCATCGTGAAGAAGCCGGGCGCGGAGGTCGAGGCGGATGCGCTGATCGCCTGGTCGCGTGACAACATGGCCAGCTACAAGGCACCGCGCACCGTGCGCTTCATCGACGCATTGCCGACCACCGGCGCCGGCAAGGTGCTGCGCCGCCTGCTCAAAGACCAGTAAAGAATCCAGTGTTCAAGAAGATCCTTGTGGCCAACCGCGGCGAGATCGCGGTGCGGCTGGTGCGCGCCTTGCGCGACCTCGACATCGCCAGCGTTGGCGTCTTCGCGAAGGACGATGCGCAGGCGCTGCACGTGCGGCTGGCCGACAAGGCCGTGCCGCTGGGCGCGACCGGGCCGTCGGCCTACCTCGACATCGCCGCGTTGATCGCGGTTGCGCGGGCCGAGGGATGCGATGCGGTGCATCCGGGCTACGGCTTTCTCAGCGAGCGTGCCGACTTCGCACAGGCCTGCGCCGACGCGGGGCTGGTGTTCATCGGGCCGACGCCGGAGCAACTGGCGCTGTTCGGCGACAAGGCGCGTGCGCGTGCGCTGGCCGCGCAGTGCGACGTGCCGGTGATGCCGGGCAGCGTGGGTGCGGTGACGCTGGCGCAGGCGCAGGCCTTTTTCGCCGCACAGACGGCCGTCGCGCATGCGGGCGAAGGCGCACCGCACGCGCCGCGCGTTGGCGTGATGGTCAAGGCCATCGGCGGCGGCGGCGGTCGCGGCATACGCGCCGTGTTGCGCGCCGAGGATCTCGCCGAGGCGCATGCGCGCTGCGTCTCCGAAGCGAAGGCGGCCTTCGGTGTCGATGGCGTGTACGTGGAGCGCCTGATGCTCGATGCGCGACACATCGAAGTGCAGGTGCTGGGCGACGGCCAGGCGGTGGCGAGCCTGGGCGAGCGCGAGTGCACGCTGCAACGCCGCTTCCAGAAGCTCGTCGAAATCGCGCCGAGCCCATCCTTGCCCGAATCGATTCGCGCCGAGGTCACTGCCGCTGCGTTGCGCATGGCCCGGGCCGTCGGCTATCGCGGCCTGGGGACCTGGGAGTTTCTCGTCGACGCGCAGGCCACGACCCTGCCCTGGGTCTTCATCGAAGCCAACCCGCGCTTGCAGGTCGAGCACACGGTGACGGAAGCGGTGACCGGCCTTGATCTCGTGCAGTTGCAGATCGCAGTCGCGGCGGGGCAGCGCCTGGGTGAACTCGGCGTCGACGCCGACCGCACGGCGCAGCAGCGTGGCTTTGCCGTGCAATGGCGCATCAACGCCGAGACGCTCGACGCGGAAGGCAACGCGCGCCCCGCGAGCGGCACGCTCTCTCGCTTCGACTTGGCGGAAGGGCCGGGCGTGCGCGTCGACAGCCATGGCTACGCAGGCCTCGCACCATCGCCGCACTACGACACGCTGCTGGCAAAACTCATCGTGCAGTCGTCAACGCCGCGTTTTGCGGATGCGCTGCGCCGGTCCCTGCGCGCGCTGGAAGAGTGCCGCATCGAAGGCATCGTCACCAATCTGTCGCTGTTGCGCGCGATCGCGGCGCGGCCCGAGTTTGCGTCGCAGCATGTGCACACGCGCTTCGTCGAGGCCCATCTGGCCGAGCTGCTTTCCAGTGCCGCGCAGCTCGATGCCGCGATGCTCGAGTCGGCCGCACCCGTCCATGCGGCGGCGGTGAAGGCCGGCGTCGAGTTCGATGACACCGACGATGCGCTCGTCGTGCGCGCGCCGATGCCCGCGAAGCTGGTGCAGTTCGAAGTGGCGGTCGGCGACGTGTTGCCCACCGGCGCGCAACTCGGCGTGCTCGAAGCCATGAAGATGGAACACCTCCTGAATGCGCCGCAGGCCGGCCGTGTCGTTGCGCTGCTCGCGGCGCCCGGCGACTACCTGGTCGAAGGCCAGCCGCTGGTGCAACTCGAAGCCGTCGATGCACACGCGGCCGAGGCGCAGGCGCAGGCCGCGCAGGACCTGTCCGTGATCCGCGCCGACCTGCAGAAGGTCATCGACCGCCACGCCTTCACGCTCGATGCGAATCGACAGGCCGCGGTCGCCAGGCGCGCGCAACAAGGCGGCCGCACCGCGCGCGCCAACATCGCCGACCTGTGCGAACTCGACAGCGACCCCGGCAATTTCATCGAATACGGCGCCCTTGCCATCGCCGCGCAAACGCGCCGGCGCAAGCTCGAGGACCTGATCGCCAACACGCCGGCCGACGGCATGGTCACCGGCATCGGCAGCATCAACGCGAAACAGTTCGGCCCGGAGAAGTCGCGCTGCGCCGTCATGGCCTACGACTACACGGTGCTGGCCGGCACGCAGGGCATGCGCAACCATCACAAGACCGATCGCATGCTGGGCATCGCGCACCAGCTCAAATTGCCGGTGGTGCTGTTCGCCGAAGGCGGCGGCGGGCGGCCGGGCGACACCGACATGCCGATCGTCGCCGGGCTCAACAACCACACGTTCAGCCAGTTCGCCGCGCTGTCGGGAAAGGTGCCGGTGGTCGGCATCGTGCATGGCCGCTGCTTCGCGGGCAATGCGGCGCTGCTCGGCTGCAGCGACGTGATCATCGCCACGCGCGGCAGCAACATCGGCATGAGCGGGCCGGCGATGATCGAGGGCGGCGGACTCGGCACCTTCGCGCCCGAGCAGATCGGGCCGAGCGGCGTGCAATCGAAGAACGGCGTGATCGACGTGCTGGTGCAGGACGAGGCCGAGGCCGTCGCGGTCGCGAAGCAATACCTCTCGTACTTCCAGGGCGCGACCACCGATTGGCATTGCGCCGACCAGCGCCAGCTGCGCCACGCGATTCCCGAGAACCGGCTGCGCGTGTACGACGTGCGCGCCGCGATGCGCGGCCTGGTCGACAGCGGCTCGCTGCTCGAACTGCGCGCCGGCTTTGGTGCCGGCATCCTCACCGCGCTGGCGCGCATCGAGGGCAAGCCGGTCGGCCTGATCGCCAACAACCCCCAGCATCTCGGCGGTGCCATCGACGTCGACGCGGCCGACAAAGCCGCGCGCTTCATGCAGCTGTGCAACGCGCACGGCCTGCCGCTTGTCTCGCTGTGCGACACGCCCGGCTTCATGGTCGGCCCCGAAATCGAGGCGCAGGCGCAGGTGCGCCATGTGTGCCGCATGTTCATGGTCGCCGCGCATCTGCGCGTTCCGTACTTCTGCGTGGTGCTGCGCAAGGGCTATGGCCTCGGCGCGCAGGCCATGGCCGCGGGGGGCTTCGACGCGCCGGTGTTCACCGTGGCATGGCCGACCGGCGAATTCGGTGCGATGGGGCTCGAAGGCGCGGTGCGGCTCGGCTTCCGCAAGGAACTCGAAGCCGCGGAGGAAGGTGCCGGGCGCGACGCGCTGTTCAAGCAACTGGTGGCGCAGCAATACGCCAACGGCGAAGCCATCAACATGGCGCAGACGCTGGAGATCGATGCGGTGATCGACCCTGCAGAAACGCGCGCCTGGCTGGTGCGCGGGCTGTCGTCGGCGGCCTGCCCGCGCGATGCGGCGGTGGCCTACGTCGATACCTGGTAGCGCGACGCGCTCTAAACTGCGCCGTTTTCCGCCGCCTGGAAGCCGCATGAATCCCTGGCTTGCATGCCTGTTCCGTCCCGCATTGGCCGCAGTCGCGTCGCTGGCGCTGCTGTGCGCGCCCGCGCTCGCGCAGCCGCGTGCGGACGCGCCCCGCTGGATCGCGAGTTGGGCGGCCGCGCCGCAGAGCTTGCCTGCGCAGCCGCCCGTCACTGGCGCACAGCCCGCATCCGCGCGCGTGCCCACGCTCACGCCCGCATTCCGCGCGCAGACCGTGCGCGAGCGCGTGTTCCCCACCGTCGATGGCGAGACGGCGCGCGTGCGCTTCTCCAACCGTTTCGGCGCCGTCCCGCTGCATGTGGCGGAAGCGAGCATTGCGCTGGGCACCGGCGGCAGCGCCATCTCGCCGGCCTCCCTTCAGGCGCTGTCGTTCGGCGGGCGGCACGACATCACCATCGCCCCCGGCGCCGAAGCCTGGAGCGACTCGGTACCGGCCGCGGTGCGCGCCGGGCAGGCGACGGTGGTCAGCTTCTACCTCGACCAGCCGACGCCCTTCGGTACCGTGCACCGAATGCCCGCGGACGCGACCTGGGTGGCGCCCGACAACGCGGTGTCGCAAGCCACGCTCGCCGGCGCCGCGCCATCGCAGTGGAACCACATCGTCACCGGGCTCGATGTGATGACCCGCGGGCCGGCGCGCGTCGTCGTGGCGTTTGGCGACTCGATCACCGAAGGCGTCAACGCTTTCTCCCTGGTGAGGGGGCGCTACCCCGACCGGCTTGCCGAGCGGCTGCGCGATGCCACGCCGGGTGGGCCGGTGGTGGCGGTGCTCAATGCCGGCATCGCCGGCAACCGCTTGCTCAGCGAAGTCGCCGGCCCGTCCGGCATCGACCGCTTCGCGCGCGACGTGCTGGCGCAGAGCGGCGTCACGCACGCCGTCATCCTGCTGGGCATCAACGACATCGGCTTCGAGACGTTCTTCGGAACGCCGGGCCTCCCGTTGCCAGCGACCCGCACGGCGACCGCCCCGCGCCTCATCGCCGGGCTGAAACGCCTGGTCGACATGGCGCGCGCGCGCGGCGTGAAGGTCATGCTCGGCACCTTGACGCCGGTGAAGGGCAGCGGCTACTGGAGCGAGCAGAACGAAGAGATCCGGCAGGCTGTGAACCGTTGGATCCGGGACCAGCAAGCCGTCATCACGGTGGTGGATTTCGACGCCGCACTGCGCGATCCGGATGATCCGCAGGCCCTCGATCCGGTCTACGACAGCGGCGACCACCTGCATCCGGGCGAGGCCGGCAATGCGGCGATGGCGGCGGCCGTCGACTCGCGGGAACTGCGCCAGTAGGCGCCGCAGTCCTGTAACTGCTGGCGGCACCGCTTTACGTGCGCGTCGGCATACGGCTGACAGAGCGTTTACACATCGCCCGCACCATGAAGGCTCCTGTAACTCATGAGGAGCACCCCATGAAAAAGATCGTTCTTGCCGCCGCTGCCGCCACCGTCCTTGGCGTCGGTGCGTTCACCATTCCAGTTGCGGCGCAAGCCCAGGGTGTCAGCGTGCACATCGGCTCGCCGCCGCCACCGCCGCGCGTGGAACATGTGCCGCCTCCGCGCCACGGCTATGTGTGGGCGCCGGGTCATTGGGAAGCACGCCACGGCCGCTATGCGTGGGTCCAGGGCAACTGGAAACGCGAACGCCCCGGCTACGCCTGGCGCGCGCCGAGTTGGGAGGAGCGCGATGGCCACTACGTCTATCGCAGCGGCCAATGGGACCGTGACCACGATGGCGTGCCCGATCGCTACGACCACAAGCCCGACAACCCGAACCGCAGCTGACACGCGCGGTTGACCCGAACGCCCGACCTTCAGTGCCGGGCGTTCAAAGCAGCTTGAAAACCAGTGGCATCAGCAACGCTGCGAGCACAACCTGCATGCCGAGAGCGAGCCCGGCATAGGCGCCCGCGTCGGCATTGACATGCAAGGCGCGCGCGGCGCCGATGCCATGCGCCGCAGTACCCAGCGCGAAGCCGCGCGCGGCCATGCCCTTCGAATCGGTCGCCACGCGCAGCGCATCGAACAGGTATTTTCCGGAGAGCGCACCGATCATCCCGGTGAGCACGGCGAACACCGCCGACAGGGCCGGAATGCCGCCGATCTTTTCCGAGATCCCCATGGCAACCGGCGCCGTGACCGACTTGGGCGCGAGCGACAGCACCACGTCATGCGGCAGCCCGACCGCCCAGCCAAGCGCAATGGCCGAGCCGCTGGCCGCGATGCCGCCCAGCAGGGAGGCCATCAACAGCCGGCCATAGCGCGCACGCAACTCGGCACGTCGTTGCCACAACGGCCATGCGAGCGCGACCACGGCAGGGCCGAGCAGGAAGTGGATGAACTGCGCGCCGGCGAAGTAGGTCGGGTAGTCGACGCCGGTGGCCAGCAGCACGCTTGCGATCACCACGACCGACCACAGCACCGGATTGGCCCACGGCGCGTTGTCGAGCCGGTTGTAGGCCACCTGCGCCAGCAGGTACACCACCAGCGTGGCCGTGAGGCCGAACAGCGGCGTCGCGGAAAGATAGATCCAGAGCTGGACGACGCGGGGCATCAGTCGCCCGCCTTCCGGGTCGTCGCGTCGCGGTCGGGCCAATAGAGGACCAATGCCGCGACAGCCAGGCCGATCCAGGTCGACAACGCAATCACCAGCAGCATGCGCCCGCCGAATTGGCTCACCAGCGCCAGGTGCGTCATCACGCCCACGCCCACCGGAATGAACAGCAGCGACAGATGCGACAGCAGGAAGCCCGCGCATTCGCCCACCGGCCCGCGCACGGACTCGAAACGCAGGCCCACCAGCATCAACATCATGCCGAGCACCGGGCCGGGCAGCGGCAGCGAAAAGCCGCGCGACAGCGCCTCGCCGATGCTCTGGAACACGAGCAGCCAGGCGAGGCCGCGCAGGCCCGTCATCGTTGGGCAACCTTCGCGAAAGCTCCGTGTCGCGAAGATCGTGGCAATGACATGGTCGAGGCGTTCATCGAGGGGCGCTCGACTCAGCGAAAAACGACCGTCCGATGCCCGTTCAGCAGCACCCGGTGCTCGCTGTGCCACTTCACCGCACGCGCCAGCACCTGGCTCTCGGTGTCGCGGCCGCGGGCGGTCAGGTCTTCCACCGTGTCGGTGTGGTCGGCGCGGGCCACGTCCTGCTCGATGATCGGGCCTTCGTCGAGGTCGGCCGTCACGTAGTGGGCCGTCGCACCGATCAATTTCACGCCGCGGTCATGCGCCTGGTAGTAGGGCTTCGCGCCCTTGAAGCTCGGCAGGAACGAGTGGTGGATGTTGATCGCGCGGCCAGCCAGCTTCTGGCAGAGGTCGTTGCTCAGGATCTGCATGTACCGCGCCAGCACGACCAGTTCGGCGCCTTCGGACTCGATGATCTCGAGTTGCCTTGCCTCGCTCCGCGTCTTGGTCGCCGCCGTCACCGGGATGTGGTGGAACGGCACGTTGTAGCTCGCCGCAAGCTGGTAGAAGTCGCGGTGGTTGGCGACGATGGCACGGATGTCGATGTGCAGGTGGCCGCTCTTCCAGCGGAACAGCAGGTCGTTGAGGCAGTGGCCGTCCTTGCTGACCAGGATCACCGTCTTCATCGGCACCGTCGCGGCGTGCAGTTGCCAGGTCATGCCGAAACTGTTCGCAAGCACGCCGATCTCCGAGCACAGCGAGGCCTCGTCATGCGCTTCGCATGCGAAGCGCACGCGCATGAAGAACAGGCCGGTGCCGTGGTCGTTGTATTGCGCGGCTTCCTCGATGTTGGCGCCGCGTTCCAGCAGAAAGCCCGAAACGGCATGCACGATGCCTGTGCGGTCGGGGCAGGAGAGGGTAAGGATGTACGCGGAATTCATAGGGCCGGTGATTGTCGCAGGCCGTCACAATCCCGGCAGGACATGAGCGCATCGCCCCGCATCCCGCCCATCCAGGGCCTGTTGGCTTTCGAGGCCGTGGCGCGCCTGCGCAGCGTGACGCTGGCGGCCGAGGAACTGAACGTCACGCCCAGCGCGGTCAGCCACCGCATCAGGCAATTGGAGTCGCAACTCGCGCTCAAGCTCTTCGTTCGCAACGACTTCGGCCTGAGTGCGGACGGCGCGGCCTACCTGGCGCGCGTGCGTGAGGCGCTGGCGGCCCTGCAGCAGGTGCCGGGGAGGACCGATGCGGCCGGCGCCGCCACGCGATTGCGCGTCGCGGTCACGCCGACCTTCTCGCGCCAGTTGCTGCTGCCCCGGCTGGCGCTGTTCCGCCACGCCTACCCGGAGATCGAGTTGACGCTGCAGGTCGCCATCCCGGTGCAGAACGTGATGGCGGAAGAGGCCGACATCGAATTGCGCTTCGGCAGCGGCCCCTTTGCGGACCGCGAGTCGATGCACCTGCTGTCGGACGAGGTGTGTCCGGCCTGCAGTCCCGACTATCTCAACGAGGCCGGCCCTTTCGATGGCTTCGACACTGCCGCATCGATCGCCCGGGCTCGCCTGATCCGCTCGCCGCTGGAACCGTGGCGCACCTGGTTCAAGGCCTGCGGCATCACGCAGGCCGAACCCGCCAGTGGCGCGCAGTTCAACGACCTGGGCCTGGCGCTGGACGCCGCCGTCGCGGGCTTTGGCGTGGTGCTGCTGCGCCTGCGGCTGGGGCAGGCCTGGCTCGACAGCGGCCGGCTGTTGCGCTTGTCGCGCAACAGCGTGCGCTCGCCGAACGACTACTTCCTCTGCTGGAAGCCGGGCACGCTGGAGCGCTGGGAGTGCGCAGCCTTCGTTGACTGGTTGCGCGGCGCGCTGCGGGATCTGGAGCCTGTACGCAAATGATGTCTTTTCAGTTGCATCTTGCGGAACGCGATGATTGCGACGCCAATCGTCCAACCAATGTGGCCGACCTCTGTCGAATCACGATCACTCCCGATCAACCTCCTTCGGCGAGGGCCTTCGCGATACCTGGGTCGTAGTCTCCGTCAACGAGGATGAAGAGCATGCGGCATGCGCGGCCCGACCGATTGGCCCAAGCGTGGTTGGTGCCGCGCTGGATGATCACGCTGCCCGGCTTGACCGTTACCTCGCCGGTGTCCACCACCAGGGTGATCTCACCCTCGATGACAACGCCATAGTCGACGGACTTTGTCCGATGCATCAGCGGATGCGGCGCATCCTTGTGCGCCGTCGATGCGCCTTCGTCGCCGACCTCGGAAAATCCGGCGAGCACCGCCTCTGTGCTCCGCGCGAGGAGTTCCGGGCTGTCGGGCGGGATATCGACGAAGCGGATGCGCGTGCCATTCCTGGGCGGCGACAACGAAAGCGGACCAAGCGTCGGATCGTTGCCGTTATCGATGCGGGCCGGCGATTCGCCCGTAGACCACACCTCATGGAATACGACGCCAGGCAGCGCCTTGAGTTCAGTCACGACGGCCAGAGGCCCTTCGCTCGAGATGATCGCGTTGCCTTGCGAGTCGTGGCCAGTGATGACGCGGTGGATGGCTGGCATGTTCATTCTTCTGTGTCCTCCCTAAGTGAGATTGTTGAAGCTGCCTATTTTGTCTGTAGCCAGTCGATGGCGTTCCACGCCCCAGCGGAAACGACGAACATCAAATTCATCCATTGCACGGCGAGAACAGTCTGCGGTGCGAGCTGGAGGCCACGGACAACCGAATGAGGATTTGGGCCCCGCCCGCGTTTCGCACATACCCGAACGGATCCTGCGATGCCGACCCTCGCAGGGCCGGCTCGCTGACTGAAAAATTTTCACGCGACGGCAAAGCGCTTTTCACGCGGCCCGCAGCGTCGCGCTCCTACAGTTCCGCAACGACCCGCCCTGCGCCGTCGCGGGGCGCCGCACAACGACATCACGGAGACAAGAACCATGAATTGTTCATTGACCGAGTCAGCTGGCTCGCCCGGAGAAGCGCCATGCAATCGCCTTTGAAACCCCGTGTTGGCCTGTTTGCCACCTGCCTGGTCAACGCCATGCGACCGAGTGTCGGCATAGCCTCATTGCAACTGTTGGAGGAGGCGGGCTGTCGCGTCGAAGTCCCTCTGGCGCAGACCTGCTGCGGCCAGCCCATGTTCAACAGCGGAAACACGCGCGGTGCGGCGAAGCTGGCGCGCATCTTCATCGAAACCTTCGAGCCCTTCGACTATGTGGTAATTCCTTCCGGCTCCTGTGCGGGCATGACCAAGGCGCACTACGAAGAAGCTCTGGCCGAAGACCCGCCTTGGGCCGAGCGTGCCCGGAAACTGGCAACGCGCACCTGGGAGATCACCAGCTTTCTGACGGACGTGATGCATTTCGTGCCTCGTGGCCGTTCGCTTCAGGCCACGGCCACGTACCACGACAGTTGCTCCGGCTTGCGCGAGTTGGGCGTGTTCGCGCAGCCGCGCGCGTTGTTGCAGCAGGTGCAGGGACTGGAGATGCGCAAGCTCGAAGGCTCGGACGTGTGCTGCGGTTTCGGCGGCACGTTCTGCGTGAAATACGCGGCCATCTCCAACGGCATCGTCGATGAAAAGGCCATGGCGATCGAGCGCACCGGCGCCGACCTGCTGCTGGGCGGCGACCTGGGTTGCCTGATGAACATGGCCGGCAAGCTGAGCCGGCGCAAGTCGCCGGTGCGGGTGATGCACACCGTCGAGGTACTGGCCGGCATGGCCGGTGCCGCCGCCATCGGCGAGGCGGAGTAGCAGCATGCGAGCGCAACCCATTCACTTCAAGGCGCGCGCCGCAGCGGCGCTGGCCGATCCGACGCTCAAGCTCGCCATCGAGCGCACCACCGGCACCGCGGAGCGCAAGCGCGCCCTGGCGTTGGACGGCTTTCCCGAATTCGAGGTGGCACGCCGATTGGGCAAGCGCATCAAGGACCACGTGATTGCCAATCTCGACCATTACCTCGTCGAGTTCGAGCGCAACGCCATCGCCTCCGGCGCCAAGGTGCATTGGGCCGCCACGGCCAGCGAGGCATCGCGCATCGTGGTCGAGTTGTGCAAGGCAGCCGGCGCCAGGCGCGTCACGCGCGTCAAGTCTATGCTCGGTGAAGAGATCGGCCTGCCGCATGCACTGGACGAAGCCGGCATCGACCGGGTCGAAACCGACCTGGCCGAACACATCGTGCAACTGGGCGGCGACACGCCATCGCACATCATCTGGCCCTCGATGCATCGCACGCGCGAGCAGGTGTCGGAGATGTTCCACAAGTCGCACCGCGCGCCGCACCGCGAAGAGACCATCGAGGCCATGGTCGACAGCGCACGGCGCGAATTGCGCGACAAGTTCCTGTCCGCCGACGTGGCCATCTCCGGCGCCAACTTCCTGGTGGCCGACACCGGCGCGACCTGCACGGTCACCAACGAAGGCAATGCCGAACTCACCACCACGCCGCCGCGCGTTCACATCGTGACGGCCGGCATCGAGAAACTGGTGCCGAGCACAACGCATGCCTTTGCGCTGCTGCGCCTGCTGGTGCGCTCGGCCACCGGCGGCGACATCACGCAATACACCACCTTCCACTGCGGCCCGAAGCAGGAGGGCGACCGCGACGGCCCGGAGGAGTTCCACATCGTGCTGGTCGACAACGGCCGCTCGCGCATGCTGAAAGAGGGCTTGAAGGAGATGTTGCGCTGCATCCGCTGCGGTGCCTGCATGAACCACTGCGTGGTGTTCCGGCAGGTGGGCGGCCATGCATATGGCGGCGTCTATCCCGGCCCCATGGGCGCCGTGCTCACCCCCGTATTCGACGGGCTGGAAAAAGGCCGCGAGCTGGCGCATGCCTGCACCATGAATGGCCGCTGCCAGGAGGTATGCCCCGTCGACATCCCCCTGCCGACCTTGCTGCGCGGTTGGCGCGACAAGTCGTGGCGCGAGGGCCTGGAGCCGGCCTCGGTGCGTGCCGGCCTGTGGATCTACACCTTCGTGACATCGCGGCCCTGGCTGTACCGACTCGGCACCGCCTTCGCGGTGCGCGCGATGAGGGTGTTCAAGCGCGACGGCAAGCTGCGCGGCCTGCCGCTGGTGGGTGGCTGGACGCAGTACCGCGACTTCCCGGCGCCGGCGCCGCGCACCTTCATGGAAATGATGCGCGACCGCGAGACGGCGCATGCACGGGGAGCGCGCTCATGACGACACGCGACACCATCCTCGCCGCCGTGCGCGCGGGACTGGGCGGCCAGACCGTCGATGCCGACCGCGTGCGGCGCGAGGCCGCCAGCCTGCTCGAAGGTTCCGAGGCCGCGCGGCCCGCATCGGCAGCCGTGGGGCCCGTCGTCGACCTGTTCGCCGCGCGCGTGATCTCGCCCAAGGTGTCGGCCTCGATCGACCACATCGAGAACCTGCAGGAAATGCCCGCCGCCGTCGCCCGCTACCTCGACGCCAGGGGCTTGGCGCACCGCATCGCCCTGCAACCCGCGGCTGCGCTGCAGGGGCTGGATTGGCGTGGCTTCGAGTTGCCCGACACCCTGGCCGCCAATGAGCCGGTGGGCGTCGGCATGGCGCTGTGGGGCATTGCCGAAACCGGATCGCTGGTGTTCCACTCCGGCCCCGAAACACCGATCCTGGCCAACTTCCTGCCGCTGCACCACATCGTGCTGGTGCGGGCCGTCTCCATCGTGCGCTATCTGGAGGACTATGCCGCTGCCGCCCAAGCCACCGGGCGACCGCCCCCGCGCAACGTGAACATCATCACTGGCGCCAGCGGCACGACCGACATCGAAGGCAGCCTGGTGCTGGGCGCGCACGGGCCAAAGTACCTTCACATCGTGATCGCCGGAGCGCCCTGATCCGCCGAACGGCCGATGCCGAAGCGGTCCATGCAGAACCCCCCGAAGTGCCAGAATGTGCGGCTCGAACTGCCCACCGCCCCAGGAGTGAATGCATGGCCTTCAACGACTTCAACATGGACAACCAGTGGTTGCCCTTCACCCCCAACCGCCACTTCAGGAAGGACCCGCGCGTCTTCGTGGCCGCGGACGGCATGGAGTTCGTCACGCATGACGGCAAGAAGGTCGTCGACGGCATCTCGTCGCTGTGGTGCGTCGGTGCCGGCCACAACCGCAAGCCGATCAACGAAGCCATCAAGAAACAGCTCGACACGCTGGACTACGCGACCGCCTTCCAGGTGAGCAACGACAAGGCCTTCAAGGCGGCAGAGATGATCGCGGCGATGGCGCCCGGCGACCTGAACAAGGTGTTGTTCTGCAATTCCGGCAGCGAAGCCGCCGACACCTCGATGAAGGTGGCGCTCGCATACCACCGTGCTCGCGGCGAAGGCCATCGCAGCCTGTTCATCGGGCGCGAGAAGGGCTATCACGGCGTCGGCTTCGGCGGCATGTCGGTGGGCGGCATTCCGGGAAACCGCAAGGTGTTCGGCTCGGCCTTCCTGCCGCGCGTGGACCACATGCGCTTCATCCACGATCCGGCCAACCACGCGTACATCCACAACGAACAGCCGGTGTGGACCGAAGACCCGCTGGCCGACCTGGAGCAGCGCATCCTGCCGCTGCATGACCCGAGCAACGTGGCCGCGATCATCGTCGAACCCATCGCCGGTTCGGCCGGCTGGTACATCCCACCAAAGGACTACCTCCAGAAGCTGCGCGCCATCTGCGACAAACACGGCATCCTGCTGATCTTCGACGAGGTCATCACAGGCTTCGGCCGCATGGGCACCAACTTCGCGTCGGACTACTTCGGCGTGGTGCCCGACATGCTCAACTTCGCCAAGTGCGTGACCAACGGCGTGATCCCGCTCGGCGGCGTGATCTGCCGCGACAAGCTCTACGACGCGATGATGAACACCAACGCGCCGGAGCATGTTGTCGAGTTCTTCCACGGCTACACCTACTCGGGCCACCCGGTGGCGTGCGCCGCGGCCATTGCCACGCTGAGCCTGTTCCAGCAGGAGAACCTGTTCTCACGCGCCGGCGAGATGGGCAAGGTGCTGGGCGATGCGTTCCACAGCACCTTCAAGGGCCTGCCGAACGTCATCGGTATCCGCAGCCTGGGGTTGGCGGCGGCGGTGGAACTGGCGCCGATCGCCGGTTCACCCGGCAAGCGCGCCTACGACGTCTTCCTGGAGTGCTTCCACAACGGCGCGCTGGTCCGCCCGGCCGGCGACGTGCTGGTGATCGCGCCGCCGTACATCGTCGAGAAGTCGCACATCGACACACTGGTCAACACGCTGGCCGACGCGATCAAGAAGCACGCGTAGGGCAACACCTGCCCCTGGCAAGGCCGGGTCCGAGGTGCCTCTCGAAGAAAGCTACTTGCGCAGCGTTGCGCAATAGTCTTTCTCGGGCAGCGCCGCGGTTTGCCAGATGGCGTCGTAGCCCGGGCCGGCGCGCACCGGTGCGGAGTCCGAGGCCAGCATCTGCACCGACACCACCTTCACGTCGGTCGGCATGTGCTGCGGGACACCCAGCGTGCGCAGCGCGTGGCCGTTGCCGGTGATCAGCAGGACGGTTTTTCCGGGTTGGCGCGCCTTCACCACCACCTGCGCCATCGAGCGGTCTCGCGCGATCTGGATGCGGGTCATGGGCACGAGCTGCGATGCCGGCAGCAGGTCGCAATGGCCGGTGCGCACGGCTTCCTGCTGCTGCGCAAGGGCTTTCCCGTTGAGCTGCACATCGAGCGAGACGTCGGCCATCGCGTCTTTCATGTGCAGGCGCGGCAGGTTGGCGCCGAGTACCGGCCTGCCGGCACGCACCGCCACCATGATGGCCGGACCGTAGTCTGCCCAGGGCCAGCCCTTTTCCTGCCAGCCCAATGCGGCGCGCACCTGGGCTTCGGTTGCGCTGACAGGCAAGCTGGCCGTACTGGCGCCGTCCTCGGCCATCTCCAGCGCCAGCGCAGCCAGTTGGCCGCTGGCCACGAAGGCCTGCACCGTCTCCTGTTCGATGCGGTGATGTTCGGGCGCGTCATGCTGCTCGCCGAGCAGGAAGGCGTCGGTTGGCATCCATGCGGCGACGCGAGTGGCGATGGGCACGTCTGCTGCGGGTCGCATCATGCTGGTGCATGCAGCCAACAGCACCGATGCAGTTGCTAGCAGAGGAATCGACAGGAGGGGCGTTCGCGGCGTTCGCATCGCGGAATACTACGCGAGGGCGCGATGCGGAATGCGCGACCTGCGGGGGTTTCGGCCTGTGGCTGGAAGGCGTCTTGCGTGCCGGCCGGGCGAAAAAAAGGCCGCGCGATGCGGCCTTGCGGTCTTTGGTCGTCGCCAGTCTCAGTGCATCAGCACGGGGTTTTGCGCCAGTTCGGCATAACCTTCGAGCGTGTCTTCGACTTCTTCCTGCGTCGGCGTATTGAGCTGCCACGCGGCGATTTTTTGCTGGAACAGTTCGGCCCAGGAGCCGTCGAGGTACACCTCCTTGCCGGAGCGCTTGTCGACGATTTCGAAGCCGTGCCGCGCCAGAACGGGGATGTTGGGTGCAGCCGGTACGTCGTCTTCATTGGGATGGACGTGCACCACAACGAAGGATTCCGAGTCATAGAGCATTTGCATGGCAGGGTGGCTCCGGTAGTCGATTGCATTCATGATGGTTAGATAGCAATCAACGCGCCAGTTTCAAGATGGCCGACTTTTTGCGGGTATTTCGCCCACAAGCGTGTGATCAATTCACCATCTATGGCACGGATTTCGCTCGGAGACGCATGTCGACGATGTCGCCGTTGGTCTGTTTTTGCTGGATTCGCACCGGCAGATAGCCGATTTCCGGGGCGAGCCAGAGATCCAGCTCGTAGTCGAAATCGTGCCGCGGGGCGCGCGAAACCTTGCGCGCCTTGAATTCGCCGGCCACCACCTCGATGGTCTCCTCGCCCTCGACATTGAATACCCACACCTCGGCGTCCTTCGGCCCGACTGTCTGGATGCGGATCTTGCTGCCTTGCGGGAAGCGGCCCGGATCGCCGGCCATCAATGCGGCGAGTTGCATCGCCACGCTGAGCCGGTCCTGCGCGCCGGGCAGCAACGCCACGCTCGGCGAGTTGTTGCTGAATACCACCTTGCCCTGGTCGCGCACCAGGTGCGATGCCATTTCGCTCCTGCGCGTTTCCGAATAGCGGGTCGGCGCGATACCGCTCGCGTCAACGCGGCCGACGCTGGTCTGGCTCAGAAAGGTGACAAACAGCGCCTTGAGCGACAGGCGCGCGTTGTATTCGTCGCCGTTCTGCAGCCACACCAGTTCGCCGTAGCCGCCCGAATAGGGCTGCGCACCACGCTGGCCGCCGACCTCGAACGCGAGCTTGACCGAACCGGGCACCACCATCGGTTGCGTCGCGCCAGCCGTGACCCCGCCCGCGCCGCTGCCCGTTCCGCCGGCGCTGCCGTCGGCCGCACCGCCTCCCGCCGGCGCCGTGCCGGAATTCGCACCGGTCGAAGCACCTTCCGGCGCGGACGGTGCTTCGGCCACCGTTGCTTCGGGGGCCGGTTCGACCGGAATCGGGTCGGTGGAAATCTCCGTGCTCAACACGGAGGGCGGTGGAGGCACCGATTCGGTGCGTGGTGGCGTGATCGCGCGCGGGCGCTTCCGCGGCGCAGCCTTCGCGACGCGCGGCGGCGGGGGATTTGCCTTGGCCGCGGCAGGGGCCGGCGCCTCGGCCTTGGCCGCCGGGGGCGTGATGACGATGGTTCGCGTGATGAACTTGTTTTCGAGCGGCAATTGCTCCGGTCCGACGCCGGCCGGAATCAGCCCCAGCACCAGCAGGTGCGCGGCAAACACCAGCAGCGTCAACAACGCGAGCATCCGCCCCACTGGGCGCGCCGCGTCCGGTGGGGAAGAGGCAGCGATGCGCGGCGGCAATAGGAGCGTCATGAAGGGATGGAGAGGCGGACGCGAACCCGGCGCCGAGGGGGCACCTCGGTACACTGCCGCCCGTTCAATCAGTTTAGTAGAGCGACGCCAGCCGGCAGCGTTCCGCATCGTCCCGCACACGCCATGAAACTCGCCACCTACAAAGACGGTTCGCGCGACGGCCAGCTCGTCGTCGTCTCGCGCAACCTCGGCATCGCCCACTACGCCACCGGCATCGCCAACCGCCTGCAAGAGGTGCTGGACGACTGGGGCTTCCTGAGCCCGCAGTTGCGGGACTTGTACGAGAGCCTCAACGCCGGCCGCGCGCGCCATTCCTTTCCGTTCGACCCGGCCCAATGCATGGCGCCGCTGCCGCGCGCCTACCAGTGGGCCGATGGCTCGGCCTACATCAATCACGTCGAACTGGTGCGCAAGGCGCGCAATGCCGAAGTACCCGATAGCTTCTACACCGACCCGCTGATGTACCAGGGCGGCAGCGACGACTTCATCGGGCCGTGCGACCCGGTCGTGGTTGCGAGCGAGGCCTTCGGTATCGACTTCGAGGCCGAGATCGCCGTCATCTCCGGCGACGTGAAGATGGGCGCGTCGGCCGAGCAGTCGCTCGACGGCATCCGCCTCGTGATGCTGGCCAACGACGTGAGCCTGCGCAACCTGATCCCGGCCGAGCTGGCCAAGGGTTTCGGCTTTTTCCAGAGCAAGCCGGCGACCGCGTTCAGTCCGGTGGCTGTGACGCCCGACGAGCTGGGCGAAGCCTGGATCGGCGGCCGCGTGCACCTCACGCTGCAGAGCACGTGGAACGGCCGCAAGGTCGGCTTGTGCGATGCGGGTGAGGAGATGACTTTCCATTTCGGCCAGCTCATCGCCCATATCGCCAAGACCCGCAACGTGCGCGCCGGCAGCATCGTCGGCAGCGGCACCGTGAGCAACAAGGGCGTCGAGAAGAAGGGCGGCGGCATGGAATGGCCCAAGGGCTATTCGTGCATCGCCGAGAAGCGCTGCATCGAGACGATCCAGGACGGGCAGCCGACGACCGAGTTCATGAAGTACGGCGACACGATCCGGATCGAGATGTTGGGGCGGGATGGGCAGTCGGTGTTCGGGGCGATCGAGCAGGAAGTGGTGGCGCCGGCAAGCGCTGTCGGCGGGAAGTAGTCCCGCTGCTTGCGTGCGGCTGCTTGCGGCAACATGAGTCGACCTGGATGTTGCTATTTCTATTTCTGCAACATGAGCGCATCCAGAATCGTCGAAGGGCTTACGCCGACCGGGACCGGGCTTCCAGCAGCAATTCCTTCAACGTCCGAATCCCAAGCCGCCTGAATGCCCGGTACTGGTGCGTGCGCACAGTGCTCAGTTCAACGCCGATTTCGCGCGCGGCCTCCTTGGCTGTGCGGCCCGTGAGCAGTTGATGGATGACTTCGCGTTCGCGCACGGTCAGGGACAAGAGGCGCGGCTCGGTCGCCAGGGGCCGACGCGCGTTGGCCGCACCCACCAATCCCCGGCTGTGCGCCGCGGTCGCTTCCGCCAGCAAGGCCCCGTGCGCCGCAATCACATCGAAATCGGCCGCCGCGAACTCCTGCAGCGCCAGGCTGCGATAGAAACTCACCGCCGCGCGCTGTCCTCCCGGCAGCAGCAACAGCACCGAGCAGCGCTCGCGAATGCCGACGTCGCCATAGCAGGCCGCGCGATACGCCGGGTCGGCCACTTCGTCCGCGCGCTGGTGGCTCAGCCATAGTTGCGGCTGCTTCGGCAGCTTGCGCGCGGACAGCCACACCATGTTGGGGTCGAGCAGGTCGAAGCGGTTCTCGATGTAGCGCTCGGAGGTCTGCAGTGCCGCGTCGCCATAGTTGCTGGCGGTCGAGACGGTCACCACGCGTCCGTTGGCGCCGAGCGCGAAAACCGTGCAGAAGGTGAGCGGCAGCACCTGCTGCATCGCCGACAGGAAGCCATCGGCCAGGTGCGGCGTGCCGATGCCCGCGACGATGCCGACGGCAACGGCTGCCGAGACGGACTCCGGTTGGGCGGCCCGATGGATGCGGTGGCGCTTCATCTTGGGGTAAATACTTCGTACAAAGTTACGACACGCAGCATCGGAGGGCATCAGGACAATCCCTCCACCATGACGCCACCACCACTCCACCCCATCCACGGCCTGCATCACTTCGCGTGGCGTTGCCGCGACGCCGAAGAGACCCGGCACTTCTACGAAGACATCCTGGGCTTGCCGCTCACCCACGTGATCAAGAAGGATTCCGTGCCTTCGACCGGCGAGTACTGCCCCTATGTCCACATCTTCTTTCGCATGGGCGACGGTTCGCACATGGCCTTCTTCGACCTGGGCGACGACACCGCGGCCGAGCCTTCGCCCAACACACCAGCCTGGGTCAACCATATCGCGTTGCGGGTCGATTCCGACCAGGCGCTCGAAGACATGAAGGCGCGGCTGCAGGCCAGCGGCGTGGAGGTCATCGGCGTCACCGACCACGACGGCTACATCCACTCGATCTACTTCTTCGACCCCAATGGATTCAGGCTGGAGTTGACGACGGAACTGGCGACGCAACGCGTACTCGACGGCTACGAACGCGACGCGCATGCAGCGCTCACCGCCTGGACCGAAGAACGAAAGGCCGCGCGTGTCTGATCTCGAACTCGTCGTGATCGACGTCCAGCCAGGCGTCGCCATGGAAAGCCAGTCCGGACTGCAGGCGCTGCGCCCGCGCATCTTCGGCGCGCTGATGCGCCCCAAGGGGCAGGGCACAGGAACCGCTGCGATCGTGATGCACCCGACCAGCAACTTCATGGGCCACTACCTGCTGGAGCCACTGGCCGGACGCGGCATTGCCTGCCTGGGACTCAATTCGCGCTATGCCGGCAATGACACCATGCTGCTGATGGAAACGGTGCTGCAAGACCTCGGCGCCGGCGTGAAGTGGCTGCGCGCGCAGGGCTACAGGAAAGTCGTGCTGGTCGGCAACTCGGGCGGCGCGGCGCTATCGGCGTTCTACCAGTCGCAGGCCGAGTCGCTCACCGCGACCCACTTTGTCGACGGCCTGCCAACGCACCTGTCGCCTGCCGACTTGCCGCCCGTCGACGGTCTCATGCTGTCGGCCGCACACCCGGGACGTTCGCGCCTCCTGGCCGAATGGCTCGACCCGTCCGTCATCGACGAGGCCGATCCGCTCGCCACCGACCCGGCCTTCGACCTCTACGCAACGTCGGAGCCGGTGCCGTTTTCGCAGGACTTCGTCGCGCGTTTTCGTGCGGCGCAACTGGCGCGGCGCGACCGCATCGAGGCCGGGGTCAGGGCGCGTCTGCGCATGCTCCGCGGTACGCCGGGTGCGCCTTCGGACCAGACCTTCCTGGTCTACCGCACGCACAGCGACCCGCGCTTCCTCGACATCTCGCTCGACGCCAACGACCGCCCGGTCGGCTCGATCTGGGGCGACGCGCGCACCGTCAACTACGCGGCCAACGCGATGGGCCGTTTCAACACGCTGCGCTCGTGGTTGTCGCAATGGTCATCGGGCTCGCAGGCCGACGGCCCGGCCTGCCTTGCGCGCACCTCGGTGCCGGCGCTGCTGATGACGCACACCGCCGACGGCTCGACCTTCCCGAGCACCGCCGCGCTGTGGCGAGAGGCGGGGAGCCACCGGTTGACCGAAGTGCAGGTGAAGGGCGGTAATCACTACCTCGCGGGGCAGCCCGACTTGATCAATCAATCAGCCGACGCGATGGAAGCGTGGCTCCAGCAGAACGTTTGAGAGGTCTTCATGAACCCTGAAAACCCTCCCTCCGCAGAAGAAGGCGACGCCGGCTCCGGACCGTTGCCGCCAGCGCCTTACGAAACCCTGCCGCCGCCGGTCGGCGCTTTCCACTACACCCGCTTCAGGACGTGGACGCCGCCGCTCGAACATGGCATGGAACCCGGCCGCCATCCGGTCGTCATCGCGGGCGGCGGCCCGGTCGGCATGGCGCTGGCGCTGGGGCTGGCCAACCACGGCGTGCGCAGCGTGATCCTCGAATCCGACGACACCGTCTGCGTCGGCAGCCGAGCGGCCTGCATCTCGCGCCGCAGCCTCGAGATCATCGAGCGCCTCGGCGCCCTGCCGGCCTTCCTGGCCAAGGGCCTGCCGTGGACCGGCGGGCGCAGCTTCTACAAGCTGGACGAAGTGTTCCGCTTCGAGATGCCGCACGACGACACGCAGAAGCTGCCGCCGATGATCAACCTGGAGCAGTACTACATCGAGCAGTACCTCCTCGACGCCATCTTTCACCGTAACGAAACGACGCCGGGCCTCATCGACATCCGCTGGGGCACGGAACTGGTGGCACTCGCGCAGGACAACGCCGGCGTCACGGTCGACGTTCGAAACGCCGAGGGCAGCTACGCGCTGCACGGCCAGTGGCTTGTGGCCTGTGACGGCGGCCAGAGCACCGTGCGCAAGGCGTTCGGCCTGGAACTCAAGGGCACGGGTTACGAAGGCCGCTACGTCATCATCGACATCGAGCTGCACAGCAAGCATCCGACCGAGCGCCGCGCCTGGTTCGACCCACCGTGGAACCCCGGCTCGACAGTGCTGATGCATCGCCAGCCCGACGACATCTGGCGCATCGACTACCAGTTGCGCGCCGGCCAGAGTACCGAGGAGGCGCTCAAGCCCGATGCCGTCACCGAGTTCGTGCAGCGCCATCTCGCGGCCATCGGCGAGGGCGACCTGCCCTGGCACACGGTGTGGACCTCGGTCTACCGCGCCGGCGCGATGACGCTCGAGAACTACCGCCATGGCCATGTACTGTTCGCTGGCAACGCCGCGCATGCGATGCCGATCTTCGGCGTGCGCGGGCTCAACTCGGGCTTCGACGATGCGGACAACCTCGCGTGGAAGCTCGCGCTGGTGGTGCACGGCGTGTCCGAGCCGGCGCTGCTGGCCAGCTATTCGGAAGAGCGCATCGCCGCCTTCCACATCAACGCCGAAAGTGCGATGCGCAGCACGGAGTTCATGTCGCCGCCATCGCGCGGTTTCGACCTGCTGCGCGAAGCGGCGTTGTCGCTGTCGGGCAAGCACCGCGAGATCGCCAACCTCATCAACCCGCGCCAGACGCAGGCGGTGCGCTATGACGACTCGGCGCTGTCGAGCGAAAGCGACGAGCTGCCGGCGGGGCCGAAGCCCGGCGAGGTGATGCCCGAGCAACCGCTCGGCCCGGGCCAGCACCTCACCGACCTGCTCACCCAGCCGAGCTTCACGCTGCTCATGCTGGACGCCGCCGGTGCCACGATCGACGCAACGCTCGACATCGAAACGCACAATGTACCGCTGGTGCGGCACAAGCTGCGGCGCACCGACGACACCGCGGCCGCGTTCGCCGCGCTCGGCGCCGACGAGGCCGGTGCCGTCTACCTGCTGCGGCCCGATGGCCACGTCGCCGCCCGCTGGCGCCATCCGTCGGCCGGCGCCATCTCGCAGGCCCTGGCCCGTGCCGCCAGTGCGCGTGCCGAAATCCTGGAGCCGACATGACCACCGACACATTACCCGCCGAAGCGCGCGACCGCCTGTACGCCCAATGCGCACGTGCCATCACCGAAGCCGGCACTGCGCGCGAATCGCTCTTCCTGGCGCGCCTGGCGCTGCTGCTTTTCGAACAGGTCGGCGACGAAACACGCTGCAACCAGGCGCTGGCCGACGCGCTGCATGCGCTGCCGACGCCATCGCTGTCCGAATCCCTTTCCGTTTCCCCACCGACTTCCGTTCCACCATCCCCGGAGACTACGACTTGACCATGCAACGCAGAACCATCCTCACCGGCCTGGCCGCAGCCGGCGCCACCGCCGTCGCACCGTGGGCGCACGCGCAGACCTATCCGGAACAGCTCATCAAGTGGGTGGTGCCTTATCCGGCGGGCGGCGGGACCGACGTCATCGCGCGCACGCTCGCCGAAGCCATGCGCACCGCACTGGGCCAGAACATCGTCGTCGACAACCGCCCCGGCGCGTCCACCAACATCGGCGCCGACATCGTTGCCAAGAGCAAGCCCGACGGCTACACCATCATGTCGGCCGACAACGCCGTGCTGGCCTTCAACGAATTCCTGTTCAGCAAGCTGCCGTTCAACCCCGAAAAGGACTTCAGCTACATCGGCGCGATCGGCCGCTTCCCGCTGGCGCTGGTGGTGAACCCGGCGTTTCCGGCCAAGGACCTCAAGGAGTTCCTGGCCTATGCCAAGGCCAACCCCGGCAAGCTCAACTACGCATCGCCGGGCAACGGTTCGCCGCACCACCTTGCAATGGAAATGTTCAAGAACCGAACCGGCACTTTCATCACCCATATCCCGTACCGCGGCGCCGCGCCCGCGATGGCCGACGTGATGGGCGGCCAGGTGCCCTGCATGTTCCTCGACCTGGCCTCTGGCCTGTCGATCATGCAAAGCGGCAAGGTGCGCGTGCTCGCGATCGGCTCGGCCCAGCGCAGCAAGCTGCTGCCCAATGTGCCGACACTTGCGGAAGGCGGCGTACCCAATACCGAAGTGTTCGCCTTCCAGGGCGTGCTCGGCCCGGCCGGCTTGCCCGCCCCGGTGGTGGCCCGCCTCAACAGCGAGCTCAACAAGTCGTTCAGCAACCCCAACGTGCAAAAGCGCTTCGAAGACTTCGGCATGGAGCCACTGCCGGGAACGCCGGCGCAGTTCGCGGCGCTCTCGCGCAGCGAGGCCAAGCGCTGGGGCCCGATCATCAAGGCGCAGGACATCAAGCTGGACTGAAGCCGGACTTTTTCCCTCTACCGCCGGGCAAGATTGGAGGAGGGCATGCGGCGTTCCCCTAAGATCGCCGCGCTGCCACGGCGGACATCCGATCCGCTTGGCAGCGACAGGCAGGAAAACCGCTTGCCTGTCCATCCTCTACAAGATCAGGGAGCTTCAATGCGTTTCGTACCTCTGGCTGCGGCTTTGGCCGCGGCCTGCGCCCTCGTGGGCGCAAATCCGTCTCGAACATGGACGCCGGCGGCCTCATGGACGCGGGCGGCTCGGCCTACAAGGCGCTGTCGCTGACGGATTCCGAAGTCGTCAACATGTCCAACGAGTCCTGCGCCGCGATGGACAAGCAAGGCCAACTGGCGCCGGCCAATAGTCCGTATGCCCAACGCCTGAACCGTGTGATCCGCGCCATGCCCGACACCGTGAACGGCAAGAAAGCCGACTACAAGGTCTACATGACGAAGGAGGTCAACGCCTGGGCCATGGCCAACGGTTGCATCCGCGTCTACAGCGGCCTGATGGACCTGATGAACGACGACGAATTGCGCGGCGTGATCGGTCACGAGATCGGCCACGTCGCACTGGGCCACTCCAAGGATGCGATGCAGACCGCCGCTGCCGCTTCCGTCGTGCGCGGAGTTGCGGGCGCGGCCGGCGGCGTTGTCGGCCAGCTGTCGCAATCGCAGGCCGGCGAACTGGCCGAGAAGTTCATCAACGCGCAGTTCTCGCAGTCGCAGGAAAGCGCGGCGGACGACTATTCCTTCGACACGCTGACGCAGCGCAAGCTGGAGCGCAAGGGCCTCGTCAGCGCGTTCCAGAAGCTTGCGAAACTGAGCGGCAGTTCAGGCAGTTCGATGCTGAGTTCGCACCCCCCGTCGACGGAGCGCGCGGCGCGCATGCAAAAGCGGATCGACGCCGGGAAGTAAGCCGGAGGCGGCCTACTTGTCGTAGACCGTATCCAGCGACCTGAATCCCTTCACCTCGATCGGATTCCCGAACGGGTCGCGGAAGAACATGGTCCATTGCTCGCCCGGCTGGCCTTCGAAGCGCGCCTGCGGCTTCAGCACGAAGTCGGTGCCGGCCGCTTCGAGCCGGTCGGCCATGGCGCGCCAGTCCGGCAGCGCGAGCGCCAGTCCGAAATGCGGCATCGGCACCATCACGTCGCCAACGCGCCCGGTCGGCGCGGTGGCAAAGGGCTCGCCCAGGTGGAGCGAGATCTGGTGGCCGAAGAAGTCGAAGTCGACCCAGGTGTCGGTGCTGCGGCCCTCGGTGCAGCCGAGCAGGCCGCCGTAGAAGCGGCGCGCGGTGTCGAGGTCGCGGACGTTGAAGGCAAGGTGAAATATGCTTTGCATCCGCGCAGCATAGCCGCGCCGTACCGACGGAACCATCATGACCACCGAAGACACCACGCGCCCCGACCCCACCACCCGCCTCGTCCATGCGGACCGCCACTTCGGTGTAGAGCAGGGCGGCGTCCACATGGCGGTGCACACCTCGGTGCAATACGGCTACGAGCGTGTGGAAGACCTCATCGGCGTGTTCCAGGGCACGCTCAAGGGCCGCTTCAACTATGCGCGCCAGGGCACGCCGACCACAGCGGCGCTGGAGTCCAAGATCACACAGCTCGAGGAAGGCGTGGGCACGGTCTGCTTCGCCACCGGCATGGCGGCCGTCACGGCGGTGTTCTTCACCCTCCTGCGCGCGGGCGACCACCTGGTTGCCAGCCGCTACCTGTTCGGCAACACGCTGAGCCTGCTGGCCACGCTGCAGGGCCTGGGCGTCGGCGTGACGCTGGTCGATCCGACCTCGACGCAAGCGGTGGCCGACGCGGTCCTGCCCGCCACGCGCATGGTGTTCGTCGAAACCATTGCCAACCCCGGTACGCAAATTCCCGACCTGGCCGGCATCGGCGCGCTGTGCAAATCGCGTGGCCTGGTCTACGTGGTGGACAACACCATCAGCTCGCCGGCGCTGTTCCTGCCGAAGCGCGTGGAGGCCAGCCTGTCGATCAATTCGCTGACCAAGACCATCGCCGGCCACGGCAACACGCTGGGCGGCGCGGTTACCGACACGGGCCTGTTCGACTGGACGCGCTACCCCAACATCTTTGCCGGCTACCAGCAGGGCGACGTCAAGCAGTGGGGCCTGACGCAACTGCGCAAGAAGGCGCTGCGCGACATGGGCGGTACGCTCAGTTCGGACGCGGCGCACCGCATTTCGGTGGGCGCTGAAACACTGTCGCTGCGCGTCGCGCAGACCAGCGCCACGGCACTGGCGCTCGCGACCTTCCTGGAAAGCCATCCGGCAGTGGCGCGCGTCTACTACCCGATGCTGGCATCGCACCCGCAGCATGCGTTTGCAAGGCAGCATTTCAGTGCGGGCTCCTGGCTGTTCTCCTTCGAGCTGCGCGATGCCGATGCTTGCATCCCGGTCATCAACAAGCTGCAACTGCCGATCAAGGCCACCGGGCTGGGCGACACGCGGACCTTGATCATTCCCGTGGCACCGACGATCTTCTGGGAAATCGGTGCGGCCAAGCGCGCCGAGGTCGGCATTGCCGAAGGCCTGGTCCGCGTGTCGGTCGGGCTGGAGCGCGCCAGCGATCTGATCGCCGATTTCAAGGCGGCGCTGGCGTGATCTGGCGCGCACTCCTGGCGGTGGCCTGCGCACTCGCACCGTTCGGTGTGGTGCCCGCGTGGGCAGTGGCCCCGGCCAAGGAGCCGCCGATCGTTTGCCCGCCGGCTGTGCAGATGCCGAGCTTTCCGCCCGGCGGCGCGGAACGTGCAGCCCGACGTGCACCCGACCGGGGCTTGCTGTGGCGCATCGAGCGCGACGGACGCACTTCGTGGCTCTACGGCACCCTCCACCTCGGCAAGGCGCCCTGGTTGCTGCCCGGCCCGAAGGTGACGCAGGCCATCGAACAAAGCGACACCATCGCGCTGGAACTCGACCTGAGCGACCCCGAGACTGTGCGCACGCTGCTCTCGCCGCCCGACCCGGCCGTCGCTGCGCGCCTGCTGACGCCCGAGCGGGTTCGCCGCATCGAGCGGCAGCGGGCGCTGGCCTGCCTGCCGGGCGAAATGCAGCGCAAGCTGCGCCCGGTCATGCAGGTGGCAGCCCTGGGCTCGCTGTCGATGCGGGCGGATGGCCTGTATCCGGAGTTCGGTATCGAAGGCGTGCTGTCCGGCCTCGCGCGCAGCGCCGGCAAGCCCGTGGTCGCGCTGGAATCCGCCGCCGCCCAGTTACGAATGCTCGAAGGCGATTCCGAGGCGGAGCAAGCCGAAGACATCGACGATTCACTGGAGGATCTCGAACGTGGCGAGGCGCGCGCCAGTACCGTGGCGCTGGCCGACGCGTGGGCCAGCAGCGACGCAGCCAAGCTGGAGACCTATTTCCAGTGGTGCAACTGCGTAAACCGCGCCGATGACGAGCGCCGCATGCGGCGCTACCTCGACGACCGCAATCCCGGTCTCGCAGACGGCATCGCAACCCTGCACACGCTCGGCCAGCGTGTGTTCGGGGCCGTCGGCGCATTGCACATGGTCGGCCCCAATGGCCTGCCCGCATTGATGGCGGCGCGCGGCTTTACCGTGACGCGGGTGGTGCCCGGGCCATAATCCGGGTTCCCATGTTCGTCCTGCTTCGCCACACCCGCTCCCTCGGCCTCATCGGCCGCGGCGTGCTGCTGTGGCTCATGCTGTCGCTCGGCGCGGCGATCGCCTCGCCCATCGTGCATCCGCAGGCGGTGGAACTGGTGTGCTCCAGCGTCGGCGCAATCAAGATCGTCGTGCAGACCGACGACGGCGCGCAGGAGCTTGGCGCCAGCCACCTGGATTGCCCGCTCTGCGTGCTGAGCGGCGCGCCGCCGCCTGCCTCGCCGCTGGCCAACCTTCCCGTGATCCAGCCGCTGGGCCATGTGGTCCAGCCCATCCCCGCCGCCCGACTTGCCGCGGCCACCCGTGCGCCACTGCCTGCGCGCGGACCTCCCGCCGTTTCCTGACTTGATCCAAGTCGCAGCCGCTCGCATCCCCGATGCGGGCGCTGCCGGCCGTTCTGGCCAGGAAGTTTCGGGAGAAACCCGTGAAAAAGACACGTCTTGCCATGGCTGCGGCCATGGCCCTTTCCGCGCCGGCGTGGGCGCAGCAACAGCCGGCCGCGGCTGACGAAAACCCCCGCACGCTCAACACCATCACGGTGCCCGGCGGCCGGCCGACCTCGTTGCCGACGCAGATACCGACCACCATCGAGGGCACCACGCGCGACCAGATCGAGGCGAGCGTCAATGCCACCGACGCCGAAGACGCGCTCAAGTACCTGCCGAGCCTGGTCGTGCGCAAGCGCTACATCGGCGATTTCAACCATGCGGTGCTTGCCACGCGCGCATCCGGCACCGGCAACAGCGCGCGCTCGATGGTCTATGCCGACAGCATTCCGCTGTCGAACCTGCTGGGCAACGGCGCCACGTTCGCGCCGCGCTGGGGCATGGTGTCGCCGGAGGAAATCGAGCGCGTCGACGTGCTCTACGGGCCGTTCTCCGCCGCCTATCCGGGCAACTCGGTCGGCGCGGTGGTCGACTACGTGACGCGGATGCCGACGCAGTTCGAGGCGCACGTCAAGCTGGGCGGCGCCTACGGCAACTTCGATCAGTACAGCAGCCACTCGTCGCCCTCGGCGGACCAACTCGACATGTCGCTCGGCGGCCGCAACGGCGACTGGTCATGGTGGCTGAGCGCCAGCCGCACGCACAGCCGGGGCCAGGCGCTGACCTTCGGCAACCGGCTGCTGAGCGCGGGCACGGTCGGCAACGCGGGCGTGCCGGTCACCGGCGCCGTGCTGGGGCTGAACCCGAGCAACCAGCCCTGGTGGCTGGTCGGTGGCGCGACGATTTACGACACCACGCAGGAGCAGGCCAAGCTCAAGCTCGCTTACGACTTCACGCCGACCGTGCGCGCCACCTACACGCTGGGCGCCTGGAACAACGGCACCTATGGCGCGGTCGACAGTTACCTGCGGGATCGCAACGGCCTGCCCGTGTATTCGGGCCGCGTGAACATCGCCGGCCGCAGCTACAACCTCGATTCGCCGAGCCCCGCGCTGGCGCCCACGCAGAACGACCTCACGCACACGATGCAGGGCCTGTCCGTCAAGAGCCACACCGGCGGCGTGTTCGACTGGGAGGTGTCGGCCAGCCTCTATGACTACGGCAAGGACCTGTTGCGCACGCCGACCGTGTCGGCGACCCCGACCGCGGCGCAATCCGCGCTGTACTGGCTCCCCCTCGGAACACCCACCACACTCACCGGTGCCCCTGGCCGCACCACCGACATGCAGGGCACCGGCTGGAACACGCTCAAGCTCGCCGGCACCTGGCGGCCGAGCGGCTCGGCGGAGGGTGTCGGCGCGCACGTGGTCGACTTCGGCGCGCAGCAAGACACGGCAAAACTTCGCACGCAGGTGAACAACACCGCGGACTGGTATTCAGGCCCGCCGCTTACACCGTTCTCGCAGTTCAACGGCAACACGCAGTTGCAGTCGCTCTACGGGCAAGATACCTGGCGCTTCGCCCCCGACTGGAAGACCACGCTCGGCCTGCGCTTCGAGCAATGGAAGGCCTATGGCGGCCAGCTCGGCAACGCGACCACGCTGCTGAACTTCCCCGAGCGAAAGGAGAGCGACGTCTCGCCCAAGGCTGCCATTGCATGGCAAGCCACGGCTGACTGGCTGCTCAAGGCATCCACCGGCCGCGCCGTCCGCTACCCGACGGTGAGCGAGCTCTACCAGGGCCAGATCCTCGGCAATACCATCGTCAACACCAATCCCAACCTGAAGCCGGAAAAATCCTGGACCACCGAGTTCACCGCCGAGCGCGACACGCACAGTTTGGGCGTGGACGGCCTGCTGCGCGCCACGCTGTTCTTCGAACGTACGCAGGATGCGCTCTACAGCCAGACCTCGGCCAACAACATCACCACGATCCAGAACGTCGAGGCGATCCACACCAAGGGGCTGGAATTGGCGGCGAATGGCTACGACGTCGGCGTCAAGGGCCTGGAATTGGGCGGCAGCCTCACGCTGGCCGATTCGGAGATCGTTGCCAACACCGGCTTCCCGGCCAGCGTCGGCAAGCAACAGCCGCGCGTGCCCCGCGTGCGTGCCGCGCTGCTGGCCACTTACAAGCCCGACGCCAACTGGTCCTACACCTTCGGCGCGCGATACAGCGGCAAGCAATACGGCACGCTGGACAACAGCGACCCGAACGGCGCAACCTACACCGGCTTCAGCAATTACTTCGTCACCGATGTCCGCGTGCGCTACCGCATCGACCGCCAATGGAGCGCAGCCTTCGGCATCGACAACCTCAACAACAACAAGTACTGGGCCTTCCACCCCTACCCGCAACGCACCTTCGTGGCCGAACTGAAGTTCGACCTCTGACATCTACAAAGACAAAGGCCATCATGAACACCGCATCCACCTTCAAGACATTCGCCGCCTGCGCGGCGCTCGCCGGCGCTTCGGCATCTTTCGCCCACGTCAGCCTGCCACCCGGCGGCGCCACGGCGGGCAGCGACTACGAAGCCGCCTTCCGCGTCGGCCATGCCTGCGCCGGCGCCAAGGCCACCACCGGCGTGACCGTGCGCCTGCCCAGGGGTTTCACGCTCTCCGATGCGCAGGCGCGCAAGGGCTGGAAGCTCGAGGTGCAGAAGTCCGGCGATGGCGAGGTGCGCTGGACCGCCGAGAGCCCGGACACCGCGCTGCCAACCCAGGAGCGCACCGAATTCATCTTGCGAGGCAAGCTCACCGCGACGCCCGGGCCGTTGTACTTCAAGGTGCTGCAGACCTGCGATACCGGCAGCGCCGACTGGGCCCAGTTGCCCAGCGCCGCCGACGAGAAGCTCGAATACCCGGCTGCGCGACTCGACGTGCTGGCGCCCGGCAAGGCCGCGGTCGATGTCAAGGACGCCTGGGTGCGCCCGGCAGTGCCCGGCCAGAGCGGCACCGGCGCCTTCATGAAACTCACTGCGCCTTCGGGCGCGCGCCTGGTCGGCGCGCAGACCCCGGTGGCCGGCGTCGCGGAAGTGCACGAGATGAAGATGGAGGGCGACACAATGAAGATGCGGGCCGTGAAAGGCGGCATCGAGCTGCCCGCGCGCCAGACCGTCGAGCTCAAGCCGGGCGGCTATCACCTGATGATGATGGACCTGAAGCAGCCGGTGACCGCCGGCGGCACCGTGCCCATCACGCTGCAGTTCGAGGACGCGAAGGGTGCGAAGAGCACGCTCTCGCTGCAGGTCCCCGTCGGCATGCCGCCCGGAGGCGGCGCGGTGTCTGACTCTCACAACCATATGCAGTGATCCGCGGCCAAATCGCGCTTTCCTTGGAGTAAGCTGCCGGCACACAAGAACCATCTTCAGGAGACAGCCCTCATGAGTGACGCAGGCAAGCTTTTCAACTTCGGCAGCTTTGTTCCCGGCTTCGACTTTCTCAAGAATCTCGCCGCCGGCAGCAGCGGCGCGTCCAGCACCGTGCCCGGATTGCAAGGCCTGGCCAGTTGGATTGCGCCCACGCTAAGCGTGGAAGAAGTCGACAAGCGCATCAAGGAACTGAAGACGGTGCAGTTCTGGCTCGAGCAGAACCTTACCGCACTCAAGGCCACGATCCAGGCGCTTGAAGTGCAGAAGATGACGCTGTCGACCTTGAAGGGCATGAACGTGCGCATGGAAGACCTGGCCAGCGCGTTCACGAAGGCCGCCACCATGACCCCCTCGATGACACCGGCTCCTGCGCCCTCCGCGCCGCCACCGCCCGCACCCGAGCCGGAGGAGGAAGAGGAAGAGGAAGAGGAAGGGGAAGAAGAGGACGAGTCCGAAGAAGTGGAAGACGAAGCCGTCGACGAGGCCCCCGCAAAAAAGGCGAAGGGCGGCAAGGCCCAGGCATCGGCCGCGCCGGTTGCCGGCGTCGTCGACCCGCTGCAATGGTGGGGTGCGCTCACGCAACAGTTCGAGCAGATCGCCAGCACCGCACTGCGCGAGGCTTCCAGCATGAAGGCGCCGACGTCGTTGCAATCGACGGTCGACCTGGCCACGAGTGCCGCGAAGAAGGTGGCCTCTGTCGCCGGCAAGGCCGCTGCGCCGAAGAAGGCCGCCACCAAGACGGCAAAGGTTGCGGGCAAGCGTGCCACAGCCAGTACCAAGCGCGCCGCCCCCAAGAGACGCTGAAGCCGCGCAGGGCGCGGCCCGAGATCGGACGTGAAATGAAACACCCCCGATGCGCCTGCGGCGCCTCCCCCTCGAGGGGGCGCACCCGGTGGCCCGGCAAAGCCGGTTCCACGGGTGCCCACGAACAGACCAGGATGACTCCCCTCCCGAAGCGCCTGCCGCACTTCCCCCTCGACGGGGCGCACCCGGCGGCCCGGCAAAGCCGGTTCCGCTGGTGCCCACGAACAGAATTCGCCGTGCTCGTCCTGGGATCATGCGTCGCGGAAGACGCTCGGCGTCATGGAGCACTGACATGAAGCTCTTTCCTTCCGGTCACGCGACCCATCCCGAGTGGCGAATGGCAGCCGGCCTCGTGCTGGCCCAGTTGCGCGCGCAAATGGTGTTGGGCGACTATGCGCAGTCGCCGACACTGGGCTTGCTCTACATCACCGACCACTACAGCGAGGACGCGCAGGAAATCCTCGATCACCTTGGCGCCGAACTGCCCGAGGTCACGGATTGGGCCGGCACTGTCGGGGTCGGCATCTCGGCCAACAACGCCGAGTATTTCGACGAGCCTGCGCTGAGCGTGATGCTTTGCGAGTTGCCCAGCGACCAGTACCGCGTGTTCTCGGGCGTGGCTCCGTTGGCCGGCTCCGAAATGAGCGGCTTCGAGGCGCACACCGCGCTCGTGCATGCCGACGCTGAAACGCCGGACCTGCCCAGTTTGATCGGCGACCTCGCGGTTCGCACCGACACAGGCTACCTTTTCGGCGGCCTCTCGTCAGGGCGCGCCGGTTCGCTGCAATTCGCGGTCAGCGGCAATGGCAACATCAAGGGCCATGGGGCGGCAGGCGGCGTGTTCAGCGGCGGCTTGTCCGGTGTGGTGTTCGGCGAAGGCGTGCGCGTCGTCTCGCGTGTGACGCAGGGCTGCCAGCCGCTGGCGGGTGGGGCCGGGCGCGAGCGCGAAATCACCAAGGCCGACGGCAACGTGATCTTCGCGCTCGACGGTGAGCCCGCGCTCGACGTGTTGCTGGCTGAACTGGCGGTATCGCTCGACGAACCGCAGGAGGCGATCGACGCGGTGCGCGCGACGCTGGTGGGACTCGTCGACGCGGGCAGCGACGGTGTGCGCCGTACCGGCGACCTCGGGGCCGACGTGGTCGTGCGCCACATCATCGGCCTCGACCCGACGCGCCGCGGCATCGCCGTCGCCGACCAGGTCGAAGAAGGCATGCGCATGAGCTTTTGCCGCCGCAATGCACAGGCCGCCCGTGCGGACCTGATGCGCATCTGCGCCGAAATCCGCGAAGAACTCGAGCCGGAAGAGCAGACGCTCGAAACCGCCATTGCCATCGCGGCCGGCGAGGCCGACGCAGCGCCCCATCCGGCGCGCGGCATTGCCGGCGCCATATACGTCAGTTGCTCGGGGCGCGGCGGCCCGCACTTCGGCGCACCGGGCGCAGAATTGCAGATCGTGCGGCATGCACTGGGCGACGTGCCGCTGGTCGGCTTCTTCGCCGCAGGTGAAATCGCCCGGCATCACCTGTATGGCTATACCGGCGTGCTCACCGTGTTCACCGCCGCGGAGTAGGAGGAAACACCCCCGACGCGCCTGCGGCGCCTCTCCCTCGAGGGGGCGCACCCGGTGGCCCGGCAAAGCCGGTTCCACGGGTGCCCACGAACAGACTTCTCGGTGCTCGTCCTGGTTTCATGCGTCGCGAGTCACGCGGTAGCGTGGTGGAAGACTGATGAAGCGAGCCTTCAACGCAGGAATCGTTCGGCCAGCAAGACCCAGTACGCCGAACCGATCGCGACGTTGTCATCGTTGAAGTCGTAGCCCGGGTTGTGCACCATGCACGCGCCGACACTGTCGCCATCGCCATTGCCGATCAGCAGGTAGCTTCCGGGAACGCGCTCGAGCATGAAGGCAAAGTCCTCGCTGCCCGACAGCGCCGGGCCTTGCAGCGTGACCCGCTCCGGCCCCACCAGTTCCAGCGCCACCTCGCGTGCGAAAGCCGTTTCGACGGGTGTGTTGACCAGCACGGCATAGCCGGGCCGCCAGTCGACCTGCGCTTCGACGCCAAAGCTCTGGGCCTGCGCCGCGATCACCGCCTTGATGCGCCGCTCGAGCGTGGCGCGGACTTCCCGGTCGAGCGCACGCACGCTGATCTCGAGCGTGGCATGTTGCGGGATGACATTGTTGGCCTTGCCGGCATGCAGCGCGCCTACCGTGACCACCGCCATCTGCTGCG
This sequence comes from Variovorax humicola, assembly GCF_037889915.1. Taxonomy (NCBI): domain Bacteria; kingdom Pseudomonadati; phylum Pseudomonadota; class Betaproteobacteria; order Burkholderiales; family Comamonadaceae; genus Variovorax; species Variovorax humicola. The sequence goes on from NZ_JBBKZV010000013.1 coordinate 102,508, forward strand.
GGTCGACGTTGCGCGACACGATGGTCTGCAAGGCCATCACGATGCTGGCGGCCGCGACGATGGGATCGGCCGCGCGGTGCGGCATGGCGCCGTGGCCACCAACGCCATGCAGCGTGACGGTGGCGTAGTCCGACGACGCCATCGCCGGGCCCTCGCGCAGCGCCAGCCGGCCTTGCGCCAGGCCTGGCATGTTGTGCATCGCGAAGATCGCGTCGCACGGGTACTTCTCGAACAGGCCGTCTTCCATCATGCGCAGCGCACCGCCGCCGCCTTCCTCGGCCGGCTGGAAGATCAGGTTCAGCGTGCCGGAGAAATCGCTCTTCCTGGCGAGATGGTGCGCGGCCGCCAGCAGCATCGCCGTGTGTCCGTCGTGGCCGCAGGCGTGCATCACGCCCGTGTGGCAACTCGCGTAGCCCAGGCCGGAGGCCTCGTCGATCGGCAGCGCGTCCATGTCGGCGCGCAGGCCCAGGCGGCGCTGGCCGTTGCCGCGCACCAGCCGCCCGACCAAGCCGGTGCCGCCGAGGCCGCGCTCGACCTCGTAGCCCCACGCCTGCAGCCTGTCGGCGACAAGCGCGGAGGTGCGGTGCTCGTCGAAGCCGAGTTCGGGGTGCTGGTGGATGTCGCGCCGCACGTCGATGAACGTGTCGGCCTGCGCGTGCAGTTGCTCAAGAACGGTGCTCATTGGTGACCTCCGTGCTTCGTACTGCGGTGCGAGCTTGCTCGGGGGCGGTCCTGTGCGGTGCTCATGCATTGCCTCACTGCGGCTGCAGGTGGATCGACTTGGCGATGTCGCGGTAGCGCGCGGTCTCGGTCTCGAAGAACTTGGCCGACTCGGCCAGCGACATCGGCGCCGAAGCTACCTGCGTCTGGGCCGCCAGCTGCGTGCGCACTGTCGGATCCTTCAATGTCTGGCCGATCGCCTTGTGCAGGCGCTGCACCACCTCGTCCGGCGTGTTCCGCGGCACCATGAAGCCGCTCCAGGTCTTGTAGTCGTAGCCTTTCAGTTCCTTGCCTTCACCGACCGCCGGGACGTTCTTGAGCAGATCGGAGCGCTGCGCGCCGAGCTGGCCGATCACCTTGAGCCGGCCTTGCTCGGCCAGGGCGCCCATCGCCGCGCTGTACACCAGCACCGCGAAATCGACCTGCCCGCCGCCGATGTCCTGAAGCAAGGGCGCGTTGCCCTTGTAGGGCGCATGCATCAACTTGGTGCCGGTGTCCTGCTGCACCTTCTCCACGATCAGGTGGTAGAGCGAGCCGACACCCACGCTGCCGTAGCTCAGCGGCTTGTCGCCGGACTTGCGCGCGAGCGCGATCAGCTCGTCGACGTTGTTGGCCGGCAGGTCCTTGCGGGCCACGAAGACCATCACCGCGTCGGCCACCGGGTGCACTAGGCGGAAGTCCTCGGTCTTGAGCTTCACGGCTGCATTGGCCAGCGGCGAGAGGATCACCTCGTTCGGCGAGCCCTGGAAGATGTAGTAGCCGTCGGGAGGTGCCGCAAGCACCTTCTGCGCGCCCATCGCGCCACTGACGCCGCCGAGGTTTTCCACGACGACCTGCTGGCCCAGCTCCTTGCCCAGAGGCACGGTGAAGATGCGTGCCGTCGCGTCGGATGGTCCGCCGGCAGGGTACGGCACCATCAGGTTGACGGGTTTGCTGGGGTAGGTCTGCGCGACTGCCAGGGTGCCGGCCAGCATCAGGCCGGCGAAAAGGGCGTGCGAACGTTGGAAGAACGGGGTCATCGAGGCTCCGGGAGTTGAGCGCGTGGCGAGATACCGAGCGCACGCGGATCGTAGAAGTCATCAACTCCAACGTCCAATGCATTGTTGGCTGCATTAGCATGAGTTCAAAGCAGGTTTTTCCGGGCCCACACGATGACACTGGTTCAACTCAGGCACTTGATCGCGCTCGCCACAAGTGGCTCGTTCAGCAGATCCGCCCAGCTGCTGTGCATCACCCAGCCCGCGCTGAGCCGCAGCATTCGTGCGCTCGAGGACGAGCTGGCCATGCCGCTGTTCGACCGGATCGGACGCCGCAGCGAACTCACGCCCTTCGGCCGCGAAGTGCTGGACCGCGCGCGCCAGCTGGTGTTCGAGGCCGACGAACTGCGCGACAGCGGCCGGCAGATGCGCGAAGGGCTGGGCGGCGTGGTGCGCATCGGCATGGGGTCGGGGCCGGGCGCAATGCTCATGACGCCGCTCCTGATGCACATGGCGACGCACCATCCGAAAGTGCGCGTGGTCGTGTCGCGCGGCGGTACCGAACTGCTGGTGCAGGCACTTCGTGCGCGCACGCTCGATGCGCTGGTGCTCGACGCACGCTCGCTGAAACCCGCTCCCGACCTGGAGGTCGGCGCGCTGCGCGAGATGCGCGGCGTCTTCATGTGCCGCCGCGGTCATCCGCTGGCGCGACAGCGCAATGGCGTGTCCTTCGAGGCCGTGCAGCGCTACCCGATCGCGTCCACCCCGCTGAGCGAGGAGGTCGCGCGCCTCCTCATCGAAGCCTACGGCCCGCAGGCCCATCCGGCGCTTTGCGTGACCCTGCAGTGCGAAGAGATTCCCAGCCTGGTGGAGGTGGCGCGGCGAACCGACACGGTCCTGCTCGCCATCCGCGCGGCGGCGCCGGACCTGGTCGAGCTGACGATGACCCCGCACTTGCAGGGCATCGCACGCTTCGGCCTTGTCACCCTGCGCCGGCGCACCGAGGCGCCGGCCCTGCCGATCGTGCGCGAATTGATGGAGGCGCTGCTGCGCGACTGACGCGCGGCACTACCGCCGCAGCCGCGTGAAGCCCTCGAACTCCCAGTTGCGCATCGCCAGCACCAGCGTGTAGCCCTCCAGGTCCTTCTGGGCCAGCTTCTGGTCCATCTGGTGCTGCTGCGCGAAGTCCTGCGCCACCCGCTGCAGCCGCTCCCGGAACGACGGCGCCAGCGCGCGGCTCACCGTGCCGTGCACCAGCATCAATGCCTCCGCGGGGCCGTCGAAGCCGCCGCGGTAGTAGTCGAGCACCACGTTGTCGCGAAAGAACTCCATGAACGGCCCGTGCGGACGCCAGCGGAAGGTCTTGGCCAGCTTGAGCCGGTAGCGGTTCATCGGCCGCAGTTCGATGATGCCGATGCGGTCGAGCTGGGCGAAACAGCTGATGCACTCGGCCTCGGTGATGCGGTAGGCGCCGGTGATCTGCTCCAGCGTCCATTGGCTCAGCACGTTGATCGCCACCAGCAGCAGCTTCTTGTCCTTGACGACGGCCTTTTCCTGCTCGTGCGTCAGTTCCTTGAGGAGCGGCTGCGCGTCCGCCACGCGCCGCGCCAGTTCGGCGAAGTCCAGCTTGAGCGCGCGGCAGATGGCATCGACCCGACTCAGCGGCATATCGCCCTTGGACAGCATGCGCTTGACGCTGGATTCGGCCATGTCGAGTGACCGCGCCAGGTCGGCGTAGGTCATCTTGGCGTTCTTGAGTTCGGTTTTCAGGGCAAGGATCAGGTCGACGGTCGTGCTCATGCTTGGTGGTCAGGTATAGAAATTTGGTACCGAAGGGCGTGCAAAAAGGCGCCGTATCAATTTTCGATGCTCCGGGGGCGGTTGCCAACTTAAATTGCGCGCCTCAGCCAACCAACCCCGGAGTTGTCATGCACCTGCCCAACCTGAGCCGACGCGAACGCGGACTTCTGTCCGTCTTCCTCCTGTTCCTCCTGGTCGCGGTCTTCGCTCCCGCGTTGACAGGCGTCGAGGCCGGCGCATCGGTATTTGCCGATGTTCGGACCTGGCACCAGTTGCCCAATGCCATGGATGTGCTGAGCAACCTGCCGTTCCTGGCCATCGGACTCTGGGGCTTGCGCCTGCTGCACTGGCTCGATCGTTCGAACGACCCTGCCGCCGCTGTGGCGCAGGAGCCACATGCCAGCTCACTCGACTGCGCCTGGATCTTCTTTGCCGGCCTGATCGCCTGTGCCGCGGGCTCGACCTTCTATCACCTGCAGCCCGACGTGCTTCGCCTTGCTGCCGACCGCGCCGGCATGGCCATCGCATTCGCCGGCCTGATCGGTTTCGCAGTCTGCGAAAAAGTGAGCCAGCGCGCCGGCTGGTTGGCCGCGTGGGCAACGTTGGCATCCGGCTTGCTCGCGGTGGCGGTATGGCACGAAACGGGCAACGTCACACCATGGGCAGTGGTGCAATTTGGCGGCATGGCGCTGGTGCTGACGCTGGCGCTGGCCAAGCCGATGCCCGATGCCGTCGGGCTCAAGCTGGGCTGGATCATCGCCTTCTATGCGCTCGCCAAGCTGTTCGAGCTGGCCGACTTCGCCATTTACGAGGCAACGCGGCACCTGGTTTCCGGCCATACCCTGAAGCACCTCGCGGCTTCCCTTGCCGGTTTGCCCGTGCTGGTGGCATTGCAAGCAGTCGGCAAGGACACCTTGCGGCACAATCCGGGCGCCGCCGCCTTGACGGCCTGAGGAGCCCGTGAGGGCCATTCGAATGAACACATCCGCCGCAGCCGCCACTTCTGCCGGAGCCCCCGAAGCAGAACCGCACGCCAATCAGTTCACGTTGCTCGGGCAGCGCCGCTTTGCACCGTTCTTCTGGACGCAGTTCTCGGGCGCGGCGAACGACAACCTGTTCAAGTTCGCCTTCACGGTGATGGTGACCTACCAGCTGCAGTTGAGCTGGATGCCGCCTGCGATGGCCGGCCTGGCCATTGGTGCGCTGTTCATCCTGCCGTTCCTGTTGTTCTCGGCCACATCCGGACAGCTCACCGACAAGCTCGACAAGACGAAGGTTATCCGCTTCGTCAAGAACCTCGAGATCGTGGTCATGCTGCTGGCGGCTTGGGGTTTCGTGCGGGCCGATGCCGTGGTGCTGCTGGGCTGCGTGTTTCTCATGGGCCTGCATTCGACGTTGTTCGGCCCGGTCAAGTTCGCGCTGCTCCCGCAGGTGCTGGATTCGCGCGAGCTGACCGGCGGCAACGGCATGGTGGAGATGGGGACTTTCGTGGCGATCCTGCTCGGCCAGGTCGCAGGTGGCTTGCTCGTCGCTATTCCGGGCATCGGCCACACGACAGTGGCGGTGGCATGCGTGATGCTGGCGCTGGTCGGCCGCGGCGTCGCGCAGGCCATTCCGAAAGCGCCCGCCACCGACCCGGGCCTGGTCATCAACTGGAATCCGGTCAGCGAAACCTGGCGCAACCTGAAGCTGGCGAATCAGAACGTCGTGGTGTTCCGCTCGCTGCTGGGCATCAGCTGGATGTGGTTCTTCGGCTCGGTGTTCCTGAGCCAGTTCCCGAGCTTCGCCAAGGAAGTGCTGCACGGCGACGAGCATGTGGCCTCGTTCCTGCTGGTGGTGTTTTCCGTGGGCATCGGGGCGGGGTCACTGCTGTGCGAAACGCTATCGCGCCGGCAAGTGGAGATCGGGCTGGTGCCGCTGGGGGCGATCGGGATGAGCGTGTTCGCGATCGACCTGTACTTTGCCTCGCGTGCGTTGCCGGCGGCAGCGGAAATGGGCCTTGGCACGTTCCTGAACACGTTTGCGCATTGGCGCGTGTTGGCGGACCTGGGCCTGCTCTCGTTGTTTGCGGGCCTCTACAGCGTTCCGATGTATGCGCTGATCCAGTTGCGCAGCCAGCCGACGCACCGCGCGCGCATCATCGCGGCCAACAACATCCTGAACGCGCTGTTCATGATCGCCAGTGCAATCATCGCCGGTGCGCTTTTGAAGTCCGGCTTCACCGTTCCGCAGATATTCCTGTTCACCGGTATCGCCAACGCGGTGGTCGCAGGCTACATCTTCATGCTGGTGCCGGAGTACTACCTGCGCTTCGTGTCGTGGATGCTGTCGCATTTCATCTATCGCTTCAAGGTGCGCGGCGAGCAGCACATTCCGGACGAGGGCGCGGCCGTGCTGGTCTGCAACCACGTGAGCCTGGTCGATGCAATGCTGCTGATGGCCGCCAGCCCTCGGCCCATCCGCTTCATCATGGACCACCAGATCTTCAAGGTGCCGGTGCTCGGATGGCTGTTCAAGCTGGCCAAGGCGATTCCGATCGCGCCGCAAAAGGAAGATCCGGCGGCCTACGACAACGCGTTCGAGCAGGCCGCGCAGGTATTGCGCGAAGGCGATTTGCTCGCCATCTTCCCCGAGGGCGCGCTCACGCGCGATGGTGAGATTGGACCCTTCAAGGGCGGCGTCGTGAAGATCGTCGAGCGCGCACGCGAGGAGGGCATCACGGTGCCGGTGATTCCGATGGCGCTGAGCAATCTCTGGGGCTCCTTCTTCAGCCGCATAGAGAAACGTGGCGGCAAGCCCATCGCAATGGCCAAGCCGTTTCGCCGAGGATTCTTCAGCAGCGTGGGCCTGCACGTTGGCCCGGCCGTGCCGGCGGCGGAAGTGCAGCCCGACGCCCTACAGCAACGCGTTCGCGCGCTGCTCGCGGCCTGATGGGCTTCTTGCGCGATCCGCTCTGGGACGTGATCGTGCGAATCCCCCGCGCATTCTGGCTTGCACTGACCTGGCTGGGCGACAGCGGCTTGCTGTTGCCCGCCGCCGCGTCGGTCACGCTGTGGCTTTCGCTGTCGCGCCGCACCTGGCCGACGGCGAGGTTGTGGGTGGTGATGTTTGGCGGCGTCGGCCTGATCGTCCTCTGCTCCAAGCTCGCGTTCATGGGCTGGGGCATCGGCAGCGCGCGTTTCAACTTCACCGGTTTCAGTGGCCATACGGCGTTGTCCGGCAGCATCTGGCCGGTAGTGTTCTGGTTGATGGCGTCACGGCGCCGCCATCCGGTAAGGGTCGGGGCGGCGTTTGCAGGCTGGGCACTTGCGCTCGTCATCGGCGTTTCTCGACTCGCCCTGTTTGCGCATTCAAGTTCCGAGGTGGTAACTGGGCTGGTGCTTGGCGTGGCGACCAGCGCGGGCTTCTTGCTGTTGCAGGAAGGGCGGCCGCATTCGCGCATTCCGGCGGTCGTGATCGCGGTAAGCCTGCTCTTGCCTTTGACTTTTCTGTCGCCCGGCACGCCCGCGCCCACGCAAGGCCTGCTGGAGGGCGTTGCCAAGTGGCTCGCCGGCACCGATCGGGTGTACACGCGAGCGGATCTCCTGATGACGCGCTAGCGATTCCTGGCGTCAGGTATCGCCGCCAGATACCAGCGGCGTATCTTCTTGCCACTGGTGCAGTAATTCGAGGCTCGTGAAGCGCATGCGGAACAACATCCGCGCACCTTCACTACGCCGCGAGGCCATCATGAATCTCCTCCCGTTTTCCCGGGCCCACAAGTCCATCACCACGCTGGCCGTCGCCGCGTGCGTGTCGCTTGCGGCGCTGACTGCACCGGTGCAAGCCAACGCACAGAGCGAAGCCTCGCTGGCGCTGTCCATGCTGCCGGTGGCCTCGGTGGTCGGCACCGCTTCCGTGGCAAGCACGGCAGCGGCCGCGGTGGTCGCCGTGCCGGCGGCGCTGTCTGTCGGCGGCGCCGTCCTCACGGTGGTGGCCGTGGAAGCCTCGGTGGACGGCACCATCTATCTGCTGGAACGCGCAGCCGACGGCGCGCGTGCCAGCGTCAAGGTGGCCGGCCGCGTCGTCACTGGCGCGTCGTTGGTGGTGGGCAGTACCGTCGTCGTCACCGTGATCGCGAGCGGCGTGGTGCTGTCGGCCGCCGGCGAGGTGCTGGCTTTCGTGCCCAATGCGCTCGGGCGGGCCTTGCTCTACAACGAGAGGTTGAGCTGAAATGGCCTCGCGTCAGCTCTTCAAGCACCTCCTCGACGCTGTCGCGATCGCGGCTGTCGCCATGGTCGCGGGTTTGCTGCTGTTCCCGCTGAACGCACACGCCGGCCGCTCGTGCGAAACCAGGAAACCGACCTCCGCCGTCATCACCAAGGGCATGCAATTGGCCGAACGCACTTCAGCGGCGCTGGACGCCAGTGGCGCGCGCGTGGTGTTGCTGGCGCGGGCCGGGCAGGACCTCCAGAGGTATGGCTTGCAGTATTCGCACCTTGGCCTGGCCTACAAGGCGGACGATGGTGCCTGGCGCGTGGTGCACAAGCTCAACCAGTGCGGCACCGCTGTCGCATCGCTCTATCGGCAAGGTCTTGGCGAGTTCTTTCTCGACGACCTCTGGCGCTACGAAGCCGCCTGGGAAATCCCGACGCCCGCTGTGCAAGCGCAATTGCTGGCGGTGCTGCAGGGGCCGCGGGCGGGCATCGTGCGACTGAACACGCCGGCCTACAGCCTGGTGAGCTACGTTTGGGGACAGAAGTACCAGCAGTCCAATCAATGGGCGCTGGAGATGCTGGCCGCCGCGATGGAGCCTGCGACGATACGCAACCGCTCGCAGGCGCAGGCCTGGTTGCAGTTCAAGGGCTACGAGGCGACGACCTTGCACCTCGGCGCGCTGACGCGGCTCGGCGGGCGGCTCAGTTCCGCCAACGTGGCTTTCGACGACCATCCGAACGAAAAGCGCTTCACCGACCGCATCGAGACTGTCACCGTGGATTCGGTGTTCGCCTGGCTGCCCCGGGCCGGGCTCGGCGCGCAGCCGGTACAACTCAAGCTCTGAACGACACGACAACCATCATCGCGTGAGGATTACATGAGCAAGACATTGCGTTTGTCGGAGAAATGGTTTCACCGGGGCCTGTGGCTGGTGGCGCTGGTGTTCGCGGGCTTTCTCATCGGGCTCGGCGGCACGTTGGTGGGCGACCTGCCCAAGGTCGAGCGGCAGCTGACGATGGAGGACTTCATCGACAAGGCGGCTGCCGGCCCGCTGCGCGCGGCGGTCACGGAGGCGGATCGCGCAGGCCGTCAGGCACAGCGTGACCTGGACCAGGCCGAACTCAAGCTGCAAGCGGCCTCGCAGGCCAGCCAGAACGCCCGCGAGACCTTCTCCAATTGGGTGACGACGCGTCATGCCACGCAGCAGCCGGACCAGGACGCTGAACTCATCGCACGCACGAAGGCGCTCGATGCACTCAAGGCGAAGGAGGATGCCGAGCAGCAGAAGGTGGACGCGCAGCGCCAGATCGCCCTGAATGCGCGACAGGCCCATGAGCACGAATTGCGGAGGCTCGGTGTGCTCGAAGACGATGCGCGTGTGAAGCTGCGTGCCGAATACCGCCGCGTCGAGCTGCGCGTGTTCGGCTACCGGCTGGCGCTCACGTTGCCGCTGCTGGTGGTGGCCGGCTGGCTGTTCGCGAGGAAGCGCAAGGGCACGTACTGGCCCTTCGTGTGGGGCTTCATCTTCTTCGCGCTGTTCGCGTTCTTCGTCGAACTGGTGCCGTACCTGCCGAGCTATGGCGGCTATGTGCGCTACATCGTGGGCATTGCCATCACCGTGCTGGTCGGGCGCCATGCCATCCTGGCGCTCAACCGCTACCTCGCGCGCCAGAAGTTGGCCGAAGCGCAACCCGACCAGGTGCGGCGCGAGGAACTGAGCTATGACACGGCCCTGGCACGGCTCGCGAAGAGCGTGTGCCCCGGCTGCGAACGCCCGGTCGACCTGAAGAACACCACGATCGACTTCTGCCCGCACTGCGGCATCGGCCTGATCGACAACTGCCGCGCCTGCGACACCCGCAAGAGTGCGTTCTCGCGGTTCTGCCACGGCTGCGGCACCGCGGCCAGGACGCCCGACGCGCCATCACATCCCGTCACATCCGTGCCGACCTTGGCGTGATAGAACCCGGTCTGCGCGCGCAGACCGTGCGCATTCGAGCCGGGGGCACTCTGTTCCGCGGCGATCCACTGCACTACCTTCCACGGGAGCAATCCAATGAGCATTTTCGGCAGCATCTTTTCCAAGATCTTTCCCTCCGCCAAGGCCGCCGAAGCGCCGCCACCCGCACCCGTTGCAACGCCCGCGCCGGGCGCACCGCCCGCACCCGCCGTGCCCGCGCCGCCTCCCGCGATTCCGCTGGGCGACGTGGCCGGCATCCTCGATGCCATGCCGGGCGCCAGCAGCCTCAACTGGCGCACTTCCATCGTCGACCTGATGAAGCTGCTCGGCCTCGACAGCAGCCTTGCCGCGCGCAAGGAACTCGCGGCTGAGCTGAGCTATGCCGAAGACACCAGCGACAGCGCCAAGATGAACATCTGGCTGCATCGCCAGGTGATGACCAAGCTCGCAGCCAACGGCGGCACCGTGCCGGCCGAATTGCGCGACTGATCGCAGCAAGCAAATCGACGCTGTGGCGTCGATGCCCGGTGCGCCTTGTGCGTGCCGGGCTTTTTTGTGCGGAGCTGCACGCATGGCCCATCTCTCCACCGGCTGGCTTCGCCGACCGGACACCACCCTGCAGGCCCTCTGCCATCGCGCGCCGGCAAGGCGCTGCTACACCCCGCGCGCGCGCTCCGCCTTGAAGCGTGCGCGGAACGCGGTGAATTCCCCGGCTTCGAGCGCCGCGCGAATTTCCGACATCAGGTTCAGGTAGTAGTGCAGGTTGTGGATGGTTGTGAGCATCGGGCCGAGCATCTCGCCACAGCGGTCGAGGTGATGCAGGTAGGCGCGGCTGAAGCCCTCGCGTCCGCCGTCGTTCCATGACACGCCCGATGCGCCAGTGCAGGCGTGACAGGTGCAACTCGGATCAATGGGTTGCGGGTCGTTCTTGTGGCGCGCGTTGCGCATCTTCAGGTCACCGAAGCGCGTGAACAGCGTGCCGTTGCGCGCGTTGCGCGTCGGCATGACGCAGTCGAACATGTCGACGCCGTCGGCCACGCCCTGCACAAGATCCTCCGGAGTGCCGACGCCCATCAGGTAGCGCGGCTTGTGCGCCGGCAACTTGTGCGGCGTGTGCGCCATGATGTGCAGCATTTCTTCCTTCGGCTCGCCCACGCTCACGCCGCCGATGGCGTAGCCGGGGAAGTCCATGTCGACCAGTTGCGCCAGCGACTCTTCGCGCAGGTTCTCGAACATGCCGCCTTGCACGATGCCGAACAGCGCGTTCGGGTTTTCAAGCCGCGTGAACTCGGCTTGGCAGCGCTTTGCCCAGCGCAGGCTCAGCTCCATCGAGCTGCGCGCTTCGCGTTCCGTGGTGATGTGGCCCTTGGTCTCGTATGGCGTGCATTCGTCGAACTGCATGACGATGTCGCTGTTGAGGATGGTCTGGATCTGCATCGAGACCTCGGGCGTGAGGAACAGCTTGTCGCCATTGACCGGTGACGCGAATTTCACGCCTTCCTCGCTGATCTTGCGCATCGCGCCGAGCGACCACACCTGGAAGCCGCCCGAGTCGGTGAGGATGGGCTTGTTCCATTTTTCGAAGCCGTGCAGGCCGCCGAAGCTGGCCATCACGTCGAGGCCCGGACGCATCCACAGGTGGAAGGTGTTGCCCAGGATGATCTGCGCGCCCATCTCTTCGAGGCTGCGCGGCATCACGCCCTTGACAGTGCCATAGGTCCCTACCGGCATGAAGATCGGCGTTTGCACCGGGCCGTGGTTGAGTGTGAGGGTGCCGCGGCGCGCGTGGCTGCCGGGGTCGGTCGTGAGGAGTTCGAAGTTCAGCATGGTGGTGCTCAGGGTTGGCGCACGAGCAGCATGGCGTCGCCGTAACTGAAGAAACGGTAGCGCTCGCGGATCGCGTGCGCGTAGAGCGCCATCACGCGCTCGTAGCCGGCGAAGGCGCTGACCAGCATCATCAGCGTGCTCTTGGGCAGGTGGAAATTGGTGACGAGCAGGTCGACGTGCGCGAAGGCAAAGCCCGGCGTGATGAAGATGCGCGTATCGCCCGTGGCCTCGCCGCTCCTTGCCCACGATTCGAGCGTGCGAACGGTCGTGGTGCCGACGGCGACCACGCGGCCGCCGCGCGCCTTGCAATCGGCAATGGCTTGCTGCGTGAGGACGGGGACCTCGTATCGTTCGGCATGCATCTCGTGCTCGGCGATGTTCTCGACCTTCACCGGCTGAAAGGTGCCGGCGCCGACGTGCAGCGTGACGTTGGCGCGCTGCACGCCACGTGCGTCGAGTTCGGCCAGCAGCGCTTCGTCGAAATGCAGCGCCGCGGTCGGGGCGGCGACGGCGCCGGGTACGCGCGCGAACACGGTCTGGTAGCGGCTTTCGTCCTCGGCCGAATCCGTGTGCTCGATGTAGGGCGGCAGCGGCACATGGCCGCAGCGGCTCATCAGCGCGTAGGGGTCTTCGCCCGCATCGCTTTCGAAGGTGAAATGGAACAGGGCGCCGTTGGCATCGGGCCATCGCCCCATCAGTGTCGCGCGAAAGCCGCCGGCCATCTGCAGCACGGTGCCGATGTGGGGCTTCTTGCTGACCTTCATGTGCGCCACGACCTCGTGCCCGGCCAGTACGCGCTCGACCAGCAATTCGAGCTTGCCGCCGGTCGGCTTCTCGCCGAAGAGGCGCGCCTTGACCACGCGTGTGTCGTTGAACACCAGCAGGTCGCCCGCGCGCAGCAGCGAGGGCAGGGTCTTGAAGATGCGGTCGATTGGCGCGGGGCCGGTGCCATCGAGCAGTCGGGAAGACGTGCGTTCCGGGGCGGGGTGTTGTGCCACCAGTTCAGGGGGCAGTTGGAAATCGAAATCGGAGAGAGAAAAGTTGCGCATGCGCTTGAGGGCCGAACGGGCCCGTTCCAAGTGAAGGGGCGAATTTTCCCATGCCCGGCCAAGGCAGAATCGCCCGATGGTCGAATCACCTGCCGCTCGCGCTCCCGCTTCACCGCCCGGCAGTGGCCCGAGCCCGGTCCAGCGCGCACTGCGCAAGCTCGGCCTGTTGCGCGACATCGACTTCGCGCTGTACCTGCCGATGCGCTATGAAGACGAGACGCGCGTCGTGCGGCTGGTCGACACCCGCGATGGCGACCTCGCGCAGATCGAAGGCGTCGTCGTGGCAAGCGAGGTCACCTACCGGCCGCGACGCCAGTTGCTGGTGACGCTCGACGATGGCAGCGACACCTGCATCCTGCGCTTCTTCAACTTCTATCCGTCGCAGCAAAAGCAACTCGAAGTTGGTGCGAAGGTGCGCGTGCGCGGCGAATTGAAGGGCGGCTTCCTGGGGCGGCAGATCATGCAGCCGAGCGTCAAGAGCGCCGGCACCGAGTTGCCGCAGGCGCTGACGCCCGTCTACTCGACGATCGCAGGACTGGCGCAGCCGGTGTTGCGGCGCGAGGTGCGCTCCGGCCTGGCGCGCGCGGTGCTCGACGAGACGATTCCCCAGCAGAACCTGCCGCACCGCGCATGGGGCCTGCGCGACGCGCTGACGTTCCTGCATTACCCGACGCCCGACGTGGCAATGGCCACGCTGGAAGACCACAGCCACCCCGCCTGGCAGCGGCTCAAGGCCGAGGAGTTGCTGGCGCAGCAACTTTCGCAACTGCAGGCGCGGCGCGAGCGAGCGTCCCAGCGTGCGCCAATGCTCGACGCCGTTCGCACGCCGACGTCGCTGCATGCGCAGTTGATGAGCGTGCTCCCTTTCGCATTGACTGGCGCGCAGGCGCGCGTAGGCGAGGAGATCGCCAGGGACCTGACACGCTCCCTCCCGATGCACCGCTTGCTGCAAGGCGATGTCGGCTCCGGCAAGACGGTGGTGGCCGCACTGGCGGCTGCGCTGTGCATCGACGCCGGCCATCAATGCGCGCTGATGGCGCCCACCGAAATCCTCGCGTCGCAGCACTTCGGCAAGCTGGTGAGCTGGCTGGATCCGCTGCTGCTCGAGCGCGGCTTGCGCGTGGCGTGGCTCACCGGCAGCCAGAAGAAAAAAGAGCGCGACACCATGGCCGCCGCCGTCGAGAGCGGCGAGGCGGCGCTGGTGATCGGCACGCACGCCGTGATTTCCGAGAAGGTGCGGTTCAAGCATCTCGCACTCGCCATCATCGACGAGCAGCATCGTTTCGGCGTCGCGCAAAGGCTGGCGCTGCGCGGCAAGGCGGTCGAGGGAATGGAGCCGCATTTGCTGATGATGAGCGCCACGCCCATTCCGCGCACGCTCGCGATGAGCTACTACGCCGACCTCGATGTCTCCACCCTCGACGAACTGCCGCCCGGCCGCACGCCCATCGTCACCAAGCTGGTGGCCGACCATCGGCGCGACGAGGTGATCGCGCGCATCCAGGCCCAGCTCGCACAGGGCCGACAGGTGTATTGGGTGTGCCCGCTGATCGAGGAAAGCGAGGCGATGGACTTGCGCAATGCGACCGAAACGCGCGACGAGTTGGCCGATACGCTCGGTGCCGACGTCAGCGTCGGCCTGCTGCATTCGCGCATGCCGACCGCAGAGAAGCAGGCGGTGATGGCGAGCTTCACCGAGGGAGCGCTGCAGGTGCTGGTGAGCACCACCGTCATTGAGGTCGGCGTCGACGTGCCCAACGCTTCGTTGATGGTGATCGAGCACGCCGAACGCTTCGGCCTGTCGCAACTGCATCAGCTGCGCGGACGCGTCGGGCGCGGCACGGCCGCTTCGGCCTGCGTGCTGCTCTATGCGCCCAACGAAGGCGGCCGCGTCGGCGAGGCGGCGCGCGCGCGGCTCAAGGCGATGGTCGAGACCGGCGACGGCTTCGAGATCGCCCGGCGCGACCTCGAGATTCGCGGGCCGGGCGAATTCCTGGGCGCAAGGCAATCCGGCGCCCCGCTGCTGCGGTTCGCCGACCTCACGCAGGACGCGTTGCTGCTCGACTGGGCGAGAGAACTGGCGCCACGCATGCTGGACCGGCACCCGGACCTTGCGCAGCGTCATGTCGATCGCTGGCTGGGCAGCAAGTCGGAATACCTGAAGGCCTGACGAGTGCGGACTTGACCAGCCGCAGAGGCTGTCCATGTTCGGAGCAGCCCTTGCGCATAATCCCCAAAGCCATGACCCTGACCGAACTCAAATACATTGTTGCCGTCGCCCGCGAACGGCATTTCGGCAAGGCGGCCGAAGCCTGCTTCGTTTCACAGCCCACGCTTTCGGTGGCCATCAAGAAGCTGGAGGAAGAACTCGAGGTCAAGCTGTTCGAGCGCAGTGCCGGCGAAGTGACCGTCACGCCGCTCGGCGAGCAGGTCGTGCAGCAGGCCCAGATCGTGCTCGACCAGGCTGCCGCCATCAAGGAGATCGCCAAGCGCGGCAAGGATCCGCTCGCCGGGCCGCTGATCCTCGGCGTGATCTACACCATCGGCCCCTACCTGCTGCCCGACCTGGTGCGCCAGAACATCGCGCGCACGCCGCAGATGCCGCTCATGCTGCAGGAGAACTTCACCGCCAGGCTGCTCGAAATGCTGCGCTCCGGCGAGATCGACTGCGCGATCATGGCCGAGCCGTTTCCCGATGCGGGCCTTGCGGTTGCGCAGCTCTACGACGAACCCTTCATGGCCGCGCTGCCGGCGCACCATCCGCTGGCTTCGCGCTTGTCGGTCACGTCGGACGAACTCAAGAACGAGACGATGCTCTTGCTCGGCACCGGTCATTGCTTTCGCGACCACGTGCTGGAGGTATGCCCGGAATTCGCGCGCTTCTCGAGCAATGCCGAAGGCATCCGCAAGAGCTTCGAGGGCTCGTCGCTGGAAACAATCAAGCACATGGTGGCCGCCGGCATGGGCGTCACGCTGGTGCCGCGGCTCTCAGTGCCGGCCGACGCCTTGCCGACCAAGGCCAAGGGACGCACCGGCGGCAAGATCCAGGAGCAGATCGTGCGCTACCTCCCCATCGACGATGCCCATGGCGGCGAGCCGCCGACCCGGCGCGTGGTGCTCGCCTGGCGCCGCAGCTTCACGCGCTACGAGGCCATCGCCGCGCTGCGCAATGCGATCTATGCCTGCGAGTTGCCGGGGGTCAAGCGCCTCTCATGAACACTGACGCATCCCCGCCGCCCCCGGCGCGCGGGCGGCTTTCCCTCTACCTCGACCTGATCCGTTGGGACCGGCCTGCCGGATGGCTGCTGCTGCTCTGGCCCACGCTGGGCGCCCTGTGGTTCGCGGCGGACGGCTGGCCCGGATGGCACCTGCTCATCGTGTTCGTGCTGGGCACGATCCTCATGCGCAGCGCGGGCTGTTGCGTCAACGACGTGGCCGATCGCGACTTCGACCGCCACGTCAAGCGGACTGCGCAGCGCCCCGTGACGAGCGGGGCGATCTCGGTCAAGCAGGCGCTGTCGTTTGGCGCGCTGCTCGCGTTGGCCGCGTTCGCGCTCGTGCTCACGACCAACCGCATCACCGTGCTCTGGTCGTTCGGCGCGTTGGCGATCACGCTGATGTATCCGTTCGCAAAGCGCTTCGTGTCGATTCCGCAGGCTGTCCTCGGCATTGCCTTCAGCTTCGGCATTCCGATGTCCTTCGCGGCCGTACGCGGCGGCGTACCCGATCTGGCCTGGTGGTTGCTCGCGGGCAACCTGTTCTGGGTGCTGGCCTACGACACCGAATACGCAATGGTCGACCGCGACGACGACCTGAAGATCGGCATGAAGACCTCGGCCATCACCTTCGGCAGGTTCGACGTGGCCGCGGTCATGGTCAGCTATGCCGTCTTCATCGCGATCTGGGGATGCGTTGGCTACAGCCGGGGTCTTGGCGTCGTCTTCTTGCTGGCCGTCGCTGCGGCGATTGCGCAGGCCGCCTGGCACTGGCGGCTGATCCGCACCCGGACACGCGAAGGCTGCTTCAAGGCTTTCCGGCTGAACCACTGGCTGGGCTGCTCGCTGTTCGCCGGCATCGCGGTCGGATACGCATTGCGCTGAAATGGATGAAACACCCCGAAGCGCCTGCGGCGCCTCCGGGGTGTTTCATTTCATGCCTTGCCGAACTCCTCGCCAAGCTCTTTCGCCCTTGCTTGCGCCGCCCGTATCGCGTCCTTGAATTTCGCCTTGACTTGTGCGCCTTCCAGCGAGGTGATCGCGGCGTAAGTGGTGCCGCCCTTGGACGTCACGCGCTCGCGCAGCACCGAAGGAGGTTCGGTCGATCCGCTCGCCAGAGCCGAGGCGCCGGTGAACGTGCCGACTGCGAGTTGGTGGGCCTGCTCGGGCGTCAACCCCATGTCGATACCGGCTTCGGTCATCGCCTCGATGAAATAGAACACGTAGGCGGGCCCGGAACCGGACATCGCGGTCACCGCATCGAGATCGCTTTCCCGGTCGACCCAAAGCATCTGGCCCGTGGGCGCAAGCACCTGTTCGACCAGCGCGCGGGCGTCGATGGCGGCGACTCGGGCAAACAATGCCGTCACGCCCTGGCCAATCAACGCCGGCGTGTTGGGCATGGCGCGCACGATGCGCTCGCTGCCGAGCCACCGGGCGATGCTGTCGGACGGAATGCCTGCCGCCACGCTCAGGTGCAACGCCCGTGCAGCATGGGCGCGCACGGGTTGGGCAGCCTCGGCAAACATCTGCGGCTTCACGGCCCAGACCAGCAATTCGCAGCGCGACAACGCAGCGCCCGCCTCGGCCAGTGCCGCGATGCCAAAGTCCCGTGCGAGCCGGACGCGGGCCTCTTCGAATGGCTCGACCACTTCGAATGCCGTGGCCGGCACGCCCTTGCGGATCAATCCGCCCAGGATGGCGCTGGCCATGTTGCCGCCGCCGATGAAACCAATGGGCGGCAAGGAGACGGTGTCGGGGTGGGCGGAGAAGTTGGTGGTGATGGTCATGGTCTGTCGGTGAACTCGAAGGCGGCGAACTGCGTGATTTGCAGCGGGTTGAAATTGTCGTCGCTGACCACGACCAGCATGCGGTGGCCGCTGCGCAGCGGCGGGCCCCAGCACATGCCCTCGGTGTTGTCGAGACGAGAGAGGCCCAGCGTCGAGAAATCGGCGACCAGCAACTTCGGGGCCGGCCGGTGGTTGCCGGGCGCGAGTACGTCGATGGCCAGCACATCCTGGGTGCCGCGCGTGTCGATTTCATACAGCCGCAGCGAATGCCCGGAACCGGAGGCGTATGCGCGCTCGAGCACCAGCATCCGGTGCGTGTCGAGCATCAGGATCTCGGTGACACCGTTGTCGGCGTAGGTGCCCGGCAAGAGCGGGCGCAGCGGGATGGCGTCGGGTACATAGGCGATCTGGCGCAACACGCGGCCAGTGGCCAGGTCGAGTTCGGTGAAACGGCAGGGGCCGCCGGGTGCGTTGACTGTCGGTACCGGGCCATCCTGGATCAGCGCGCTCTCCATGGCGAGCCATGCCGTTCGGTGGCTGGGCGTCAGTGCCAGGCCCTCGAACCCGAGGTTGTCGCGGGTGCCGCGCTTTCCGTCCGGCGTGGGCTCGAACATCGACGGCAGCGCAAACTGCCGCAACAGCCTACCGTCGCGCCGGCATTCATATAGAGCAGGGCCGAAACCGCGCACTTCGTCGCCCTCGGAAGCCCAGAGGATGGTGTCGGTGTCCGGGCGGCGCCGCATCGCCTCGGGGTCGGGCACGGGCACGCCCTTGGGCGCCACGTTCCGCGCGGGCCAAGTCGTATTGTCCGCCTGCCTCAGCGTCGTGACGCCGGTGAGTGCCGGCGGCCCGCCGCCGCCGGCAGTCCAATTCGCCGTGTAGAAGCGCTCGGGTCCGAAGTTGGACCGGTCATCCGAAAGAAGCAAATACTCACGTCGAACGGCGTCATAGTCCATCCCGGAGAGGCCGCCCACCGTGGTGCCGTCATAGGTCATGCGGTGCGGCAGCCGTGCTTCCTCCAGCAGCCGCATCCGGCCGGGCTGTTTCGCCGCCGTCAGTTGACTGTTGCATCCGAACAACGGCAGGGCCAGGCCCGCCATTCCGGCCAGCACTCGGCGCCTCGTCAGGCGACTCGTCGGACGCCTCGTCGGACGTCTCGTCGGACGTCTCGTCGAACGTCTCGTGAGGCGTGGAGGGGCTGGCTGCATCGGCACGACCGCGAGTCTAGCCAGATTGCGTGCGTCGACGCCCGCGAGTTGACAGCCCTGAAACACCGTGGCACAATCGCGGGCTTCGCTTGAAAAGGCGAGGCTTTCCGCCCATACGGATGCTCTTCAAGTGGTTTGAGGAGCAAACGACGGGCCCAAGACTGACTGGCGCCGCTTCATCCTGGAGCGACAACGGTACAAGTTGGGAACTACGAACAATGATCCAAACTGAATCCCGGCTCGAAGTGGCCGACAACACAGGCGCGAAATCCGTCCTGTGTATCAAGGTGCTTGGCGGCTCGAAGCGTCGCTACGCCAGCGTTGGCGACGTCATCAAGGTCAGCATCAAAGAAGCTGCACCCCGTGGCCGCGTCAAGAAGGGCGAAATCTACAGCGCCGTGGTGGTTCGCACCGCCAAGGGCATCCGTCGCGCCGACGGTTCGCTCGTCAAGTTCGACGGCAATGCCGCCGTGCTGCTCAATGCCAAGCTGGAGCCGATCGGCACCCGCATCTTCGGACCGGTCACGCGCGAGTTGCGCACCGAGAAGTTCATGAAGATCGTCTCGCTGGCTCCCGAAGTTCTCTAAGGATTCAACGCCATGAACAAGATTCGCAAAGGCGACCAGGTCATCGTGTTGGCCGGCCGTGACAAGGGCAAGCGCGGCACCGTTTCGCTGCGCAAGGACGACTCGCACCTGATCGTCGACGGCATCAACATCGTCAAGAAGCACGCCAAGCCGAACCCGCTCAAGGGTGCGGCGGGCGGCATCGTTGAAAAGACCATGCCGATTCACCAATCCAACGTGGCGATCTTCAATGCCGCGACCGGCAAGGCCGATCGCGTGGGCATCAAGATCACGGACGGCAAGCGCGTGCGCGTTTACAAGTCCAGCGGCGAAGAAATCAAGGTCGCCTAAGAGGTAATCACATGGCACGACTCCAACAACACTATCGCGAAAAGGTCGCGAAAGACCTGGCCGAAAAGTTCGGCTACACCTCGCCGATGCAGGTGCCCCGCCTGACCAAGATCACGCTCAACATGGGTGTGGGCGAAGCGGTTGCCGACAAGAAGGTTCTCGACAACGCCGTTGCCGACCTGACCAAGATTGCCGGCCAGAAGCCCGTCGTCACCAAGTCGAAGAAGGCCATCGCCGGCTTCAAGATCCGTGAGCAACAGCCGATCGGCTGCATGGTCACGCTGCGCGGCGTGCAGATGTATGAGTTCCTTGACCGTTTCGTGACCGTGGCCCTGCCGCGCGTTCGCGACTTCCGCGGCATCTCCGGCCGCGCTTTCGACGGCCGTGGCAACTACAACATCGGCGTGAAAGAGCAAATCATTTTCCCCGAGATCGAATACGACAAGGTCGATGCCCTGCGCGGTCTCAACATCAGCATCACGACGACGGCCAAGACCGACGAAGAAGCCAAGGCGCTTCTCGCTGGCTTCCGTTTCCCGTTCAAGAACTGAGACGACCATGGCAAAAGCATCCCTGATCCAGCGCGAACTCAAGCGCGACAACCTGGTCGCCAAGTACGCTGCGAAGCACGCCGAACTGAAGGCGATTGCCAACGACGCGAAGAAGAGCGACGAAGAGCGCGCCGCTGCACGCCTCGGCCTGCAAAAGCTGCCGCGCAACGCGAACCCCACTCGCCAGCGCAACCGTTGCGAAATCACCGGTCGCCCCCGTGGCACCTTCCGTCAATTCGGTCTGGCTCGCGCCAAGATCCGCGAACTGGCTTTCAACGGCGACATCCCCGGTGTCACCAAGGCCAGCTGGTAAGCCAGGCAGGAGCAAACAACATGAGCATGAGTGATCCCATTGCCGACCTGCTGACGCGTATCCGCAACGCGCAGATGGTGGCGAAGCCGACCGTGTCGGTCCCGTCTTCCAAGGTGAAGGTCGCGATCGCACAAGTCCTGAAGGACGAAGGCTACATCGACGGTTTCCAGGTCAAGACCGAAGCCGGCAAGAGCGAACTTGAAATCGCGCTGAAGTACTACGCTGGCCGTCCGGTCATCGAGCGTATCGAGCGCGTGAGCCGCCCCGGCCTGCGCGTCTACAAGGCCAGCGCCGCCATTCCGCAAGTGCAGAACGGCCTTGGCGTAGCCATCGTGACCACGCCCAAGGGCGTGATGACGGACCGCAAGGCCCGCGCCAACGGCGTTGGTGGCGAAGTCCTGTGCTACGTCGCCTGATCGAGGAGCCGAACAAATGTCCCGAGTAGGAAAAATGCCGGTCGCCATCCCCGCAGGCGTGGATGTGTCGATCAAGGACGACCAGATCAACGTGAAGGGCACGGGCGGCACGCTCGCGCTGACCCGCAACGCGCTGGTCAACGTCACGAACAACGATGGCAAGCTGAGCTTCGAGCCCGCCAACGATTCGCGCGAAGCGAATGCGATGAGCGGCACGCTGCGCCAGCTGGTCAACAACATGGTGGTCGGTGTGACCAAGGGCTTCGAGAAGAAGCTGAACCTGGTCGGCGTGGGCTACAAGGCCGCTGCCCAGGGCGCCAAGCTGAACCTCCAGGTCGGCTATTCGCACCCGGTCAACATCGACATGCCGCAAGGCATCACCGTCGCCACCCCGACCCCGACCGAAGTCGTGATCAAGGGTGCCGACCGTCAACGCGTCGGCCAGATCGCCGCCGAGATCCGCGCTGTTCGTCCGCCCGAGCCCTACAAGGGCAAGGGGATCCGATATTCGGACGAGAAGATCGTGATCAAAGAGACCAAGAAGAAGTAAGGGGCAGCAAAATGGTGTTGACCAAAAAAGCACAACGTCTGCGCCGCTCGCGCCAGACCCGCATCCGGATCGCTACGCAAGGCGTTGCCCGCCTCACGGTGAACCGGACCAACCTGCACATCTACGCCACCGTCATCTCCGGCGACGGCGCCAAGGTGATCGCCACTGCGTCGACGGCCGAAGCCGAAGTCCGCAGTTCGCTCGGCGCATCGGGCAAGGGTGGCAATGCCGCCGCCGCCACGCTGATCGGCAAGCGCATCGCTGAAAAGGCGAAGGCTGCCGGCGTCGAGAAGGTCGCTTTCGACCGCGCAGGTTTTGCATACCACGGCCGCGTCAAGGCGCTGGCTGATGCGGCCCGCGAAGCCGGTCTGCAGTTCTAAGGAATTTCAAAATGGCAAAGATTCAGGCAAGAACGCAGAACGAAGGACCCGAGGACGGTCTGCGCGAGAAGATGATCGCGATCAACCGCGTCACCAAGGTGGTGAAGGGTGGTCGTATCCTCGGTTTCGCGGCACTGACCGTGGTCGGTGACGGCGACGGCAAGGTCGGCATGGGCAAGGGCAAGTCGAAGGAAGTGCCCGCTGCCGTGCAAAAGGCAATGGAAGAAGCCCGCCGCAACCTGTTCAAGATCTCGATCAAGAACGGCACGCTGCACCACCGCGTGACGGGTCACCATGGCGCCGCTTCTGTCGTCATGATCCCGGCACCGAAGGGTACCGGCATCATCGCCGGCGGCCCGATGCGCGCCGTGTTCGAAGTGTTGGGCATCACCGACATCGTGGCCAAGAGCCACGGTTCGTCGAATCCCTACAACATGGTCCGCGCCACGCTGGACGGCCTCAAGAACTCGACCACCGCTTCGGCTGTCGCTGCCAAGCGCGGCCTGACGGTCGAAGAGCTGTTCGCCTAAGGAGCTCGTGATGACGCAACAACAAACCGTCAAGGTGCAACTGGTGAAGAGCCCGATCGGCACCAAGCAGGCACACCGCGACACCGTGCGCGGCCTGGGCCTGCGCAAGCTCAACTCCGTGTCGGAGTTGCAGGACACGCCCGCAGTGCGCGGCATGATCAACAAGATCAGTTATCTGGTCAAAGTTCTGTAAGAGAGACTGATATGGAACTCAATGGCATCAAGCCGGCAGACGGCGCGAAGCACTACAAGCGTCGCGTCGGCCGCGGTATCGGTTCCGGCCTCGGAAAGACCGCAGGTCGCGGTCACAAGGGCCAGAAGTCGCGCGCTGGTGGCTTTCACAAGGTGGGCTTCGAAGGCGGTCAAATGCCGTTGCAGCGTCGCCTGCCGAAGCGCGGCTTCAAGTCGCAATCGCTCAAATACAACGCCGAAGTCACGCTGACGGCGCTGGAAGCCCTCGGTCTGGCCGAAGTCGACCTGCTGGCACTCAAGCAAGCTGGCCTCGTCGGCCAGATTGCCAAGGTCGTCAAGATCATCAAGACCGGTGAACTCACCAAGGCCGTCAAGTTGACCGGCGTCGGTGCAACGGCGGGTGCCAAGGCTGCGATCGAAGCAGCCGGCGGCAGCGTCGCTTAATTCGGCATTGGAAAGAAGGCTGTAGTGGCAACCAACGCGGCAACGCTCGCAAAGACTGGCAAGTTCGGTGACCTGCGTCGCCGGCTCGTCTTCTTGCTGCTAGCCCTTGTGGTCTATCGGATCGGTGCGCACATTCCGGTTCCGGGCATCAACCCGGACCAGTTGGCGCAGTTGTTCCAGGGCCAGCAAGGCGGCATCCTGAGCCTGTTCAACATGTTCTCGGGCGGCGCACTTTCGCGCTTCACCGTGTTCGCGTTGGGCATCATGCCGTACATCTCCGCGTCGATCATCATGCAGTTGATGACATACGTGTTGCCCACCTTCGAGCAGATGAAGAAGGAAGGCGAGGCAGGTCGTCGCAAGATCACGCAGTACACGCGCTATGGCGCGCTGGGCCTGGCACTGTTCCAGTCGTTCAGCATTGCCGTGGCGCTGGAATCGTCGGCTGGCCTTGTGATTTCGCCCGGCTTCGGCTTCCGCCTGACAGCGATGTTCAGCCTCACCGCTGGCTCGATGTTCCTGATGTGGCTCGGCGAGCAGATTACGGAACGCGGCCTGGGCAACGGTATCTCGATCCTGATCTTCGCGGGTATCGCGGCCGGTTTGCCCAATGCCATCGGCGGCCTGGCTTCGCTGGTCTCGACAGGCGCGATGAATCCGCTGGTGGCGTTGTTCATCGTTGCGGTCGTCTGCCTGGTCACGTACTTCGTGGTGTTCGTCGAGCGCGGCCAGCGCAAGATCCTCGTGAACTATGCGCGGCGCCAGGTCGGCAACAAGGTCTACGGC
Organism: Variovorax humicola; assembly: GCF_037889915.1. Taxonomy (NCBI): domain Bacteria; kingdom Pseudomonadati; phylum Pseudomonadota; class Betaproteobacteria; order Burkholderiales; family Comamonadaceae; genus Variovorax; species Variovorax humicola. Next base: position 126,330 of record NZ_JBBKZV010000013.1, read on the forward strand.
GGCCAGTCGTCGCACCTGCCTCTGAAGCTGAATATGGCGGGCGTGATTCCTCCGATCTTCGCTTCGTCGATCATCCTGTTGCCGGCAACGGTCGTGGGCTGGTTCAGCACGGGTGAAGGCGGCTTCCGCTGGATCAAGGACGTGGCCGGCGCGTTGCGCCCCGGCGAGCCCATCTACGTGTTGCTGTACGCAGCAGCCATCGTGTTCTTCTGCTTCTTCTACACGGCGTTGGTTTTCAACAGCCGCGAGACGGCAGACAACCTGAAGAAGAGCGGTGCGTTCATTCCGGGTATTCGCCCGGGTGACCAAACGGCTCGCTATATCGACAAGATCCTGGTCCGCCTGACACTGGCCGGCGCGGTGTATATCACCTTCGTCTGCCTGCTGCCCGAGTTCCTGATCCTCAAGTACAACGTGCCCTTCTATTTCGGCGGCACGTCGCTCTTGATCATCGTTGTGGTGACCATGGACTTCATGGCCCAGGTGCAGAACTACTTGATGTCCCAGCAGTATGAATCGCTGCTGAAGAAGGCCAACTTCAAGACGTCGTAAGCCAGGTTAACGAAAAGTTTTAGGAGAATTGAAATGAGAGTTTCGGCTTCGGTCAAAACCATCTGCCGTAATTGCAAGATCATCCGCCGCAAAGGTGTGGTGCGTGTGATCTGTACCGACCCGCGCCATAAGCAGCGCCAGGGTTGATTAGAGAAATATCAGAGGACGCACATGGCACGTATTGCTGGCATCAACATTCCGCCGCACAAGCACGCTGAAATCGGTCTGACGGCCATCTTCGGCATCGGACGCACCCGCGCCCGCAAGATCTGCGAAGCGACTGGCATCGAATATTCGAAGAAGATCAAGGATCTGACCGACGGCGATCTCGAGAAGATCCGCGACCAGATCGCGCTCTTCACGATCGAAGGTGACCTGCGTCGCGAGACGACGATGAACATCAAGCGCTTGATGGACATCGGCTGCTATCGCGGTTTCCGTCATCGCCGTGGTCTGCCGATGCGCGGCCAGCGTACGCGTACCAACGCCCGCACCCGCAAGGGTCCGCGCAAGGCCGCGCAGTCCCTGAAGAAATAAGGATAGAACAGCATGGCTAAAGCTCCTGCCAACAACGCCGCACAGCGCGTCCGCAAGAAGGTTCGCAAGAACGTTGCCGACGGCATCGCGCACGTGCACGCGTCGTTCAACAACACCATCATCACGATCACCGATCGTCAGGGCAACGCCCTGTCGTGGGCTTCGTCGGGTGGCCAAGGCTTCAAGGGTTCGCGCAAGTCGACGCCTTTCGCAGCCCAGGTCGCTTCGGAAGTCGCAGGCCGCGCCGCGGTCGAGCAAGGTATCAAGAACCTCGACGTCGAGATCAAGGGCCCCGGCCCGGGTCGTGAATCGTCGGTGCGCGCCCTGGCCGCACTGGGCATTCGCATCAACTCGATCGCCGACGTGACGCCAGTGCCGCACAACGGCTGCCGTCCGCAAAAGCGTCGTCGCATCTAAGGCGACAACGCCCCGGCGCAGCCTGCTTCACAGCGGCTGCGCATTTTGTTTTTCAACAAGCCCACCGCCATCGGCACGCCGCTGATGGCTCCCGCAGGCAAAACCTGCGGCAGATGACACAAAGGAAGATCTCGTGGCACGCTACCTCGGCCCCAAGGCCAAACTCTCCCGCCGTGAAGGCACCGACCTGTTCCTGAAGAGCGCCCGCCGCTCGATCCAGGACAAGTCGAAGTTCGATTCGAAGCCCGGTCAGCACGGCCGCACCTCGGGTCAGCGCACTTCCGACTTCGGCCTGCAACTGCGCGAAAAGCAGAAGGTCAAGCGCATGTACGGTGTGCTGGAAAAGCAATTCCGCCGCTACTTCGAAGAAGCCGATCGCCGCCGTGGCAACACCGGCGCGAACCTGCTGTTCATCCTCGAATCGCGCCTGGACAACGTCGTCTATCGCATGGGCTTCGGCTCGACCCGCGCCGAAGCACGCCAGCTGGTGTCGCACAAGGCGATCACCGTGAACGGCCAGTCGGTCAACATCCCGTCGTACCTGGTCAAGACCGGCGACGTGATCGCCGTGCGCGACAAGTCGAAGAAGCAGACCCGCATCGCTGAAGCCCTGCAACTGGCATCGCAAGTCGGCATGCCGGCATGGGTCGAAGTGAACGCCGACAAGGCGGAAGGCACGTTCAAGAAGGTGCCGGATCGCGACGAATTCGCGGCCGACATCAACGAATCGCTGATCGTCGAACTCTATTCGCGTTGATTTTCTTCCCGCGCCGTGTGGCGCGGGTTGCTGTTTTTTTTGTTATCCCGTTCCTGGCGCGCCCCGTTCCGTGCGCCGGGCGCTTCACCAGCCTTACCGGTGTAACGAACCGGGGGTATTGAGAGGAAGTCCTGAATGCAAACAACCCTGCTGAAACCCAAGACCATCCAGGTCGAGCAACTCGCGCCGAACAAGGCGAAGGTCACGCTCGAGCCCTTCGAGCGCGGCTACGGCCACACGCTCGGCAACGCGCTGCGTCGCGTCCTGCTCTCGTCGATGGTTGGTTATTCGGCGACCGAAGTCACCATCGCTGGCGTTCTGCACGAGTACTCGTCGATCGACGGCGTCCAGGAAGATGTGGTCAACATCCTCCTGAACCTCAAGGGCGTGGTGTTCAAGCTCCACAACCGCGATGAAGTCACGCTGAGCCTGCGCAAGGACGGCGAAGGCGCGGTGACGGCTTCCGACATCCAGACGCCGCACGACGTCGAGATCATCAACCCCGACCACGTGATCGCGAACCTGTCGCAGGGCGGCAAGCTCGACATGCAGATCAAGGTGGAAAAGGGCCGCGGCTATGTGCCCGGCACGATGCGCCGCTATGCTGACGAGCCGACCAAGTCGATCGGCCGCATCGTCCTTGACGCGTCGTTCTCGCCGGTCAAGCGGGTGAGCTACACGGTCGAAAGCGCCCGCGTGGAACAGCGCACCGACCTGGACAAGCTGCTGGTCGAGATCGAGACCAACGGTGCGATCACCGCCGAAGACGCCGTGCGCGCGTCGGCCAAGATCCTCGTTGAACAGCTCGCCGTGTTCGCACAGCTCGAAGGCGGCGAACTGGCAGCGTTCGATGCGCCGGCACCGCGCAGCGCACAGCAATTCGACCCGATCCTGCTGCGCCCTGTCGACGAACTCGAACTGACGGTGCGTTCGGCCAACTGCCTGAAGGCCGAGAACATCTACTACATCGGTGACTTGATCCAGCGTACCGAGAACGAGTTGCTCAAGACCCCGAACCTGGGTCGCAAGTCGCTCAACGAAATCAAGGAAGTGCTTGCCTCGCGCGGCCTCACCTTGGGCATGAAGCTCGAAAGCTGGCCGCCGGCCGGCCTCGACAAGCGTTAATCCGAAGCGGTCATCCGCGAAGGGCAGTACCTGACACGGCTGCCTTTATTAAAAACCTCGAAAGGAACTCAAAATGCGTCACGGTCACGGCCTCCGCAAACTCAACCGCACCAGCTCGCACCGCCTCGCGATGCTGCAGAACATGATGAACTCGCTCATCGAGCATGAAGTCATCAAGACCACGGTGCCCAAGGCTAAGGAACTGCGCCGCGTCATCGAACCGATGATCACGCTGGCCAAGAAGCCGACGGTTGCCAACAAGCGCCTCGCTTTCGACCGCCTGCGCGACCGTGACAGCGTCGTCAAGCTGTTCAATGATCTGGGCCCGCGTTTTGCGGCACGTCCAGGTGGCTACACGCGCATCTTGAAGATGGGTTTCCGCGTGGGCGACAACGCACCCATGGCGCTGGTCGAGCTCGTCGATCGCCCCGAAGTAAAAGAAGCTTCTGCCGAGCAGAACGCTGCAGAATAAGTTATAATTCCATCTTGCCGCGCGATGGAGCAGCCTGGTAGCTCGTTGGGCTCATAACCCAAAGGTCGCAAGTTCAAATCTTGCTCGCGCAACCAAATTGAAAGGCCCTGTTTTCGAACAGGGCCTTTTTTATTTTGCAGGCCATCGATCGCGGCATCAGGCGGGCGAAATCGACCGCCGGCCATCAATCAGGGAACCCTCAAATCAGGCAACCTGAATCGGCAGCATCAATCGGGCAACCCTCAACCAGGCAACCCTCAACCAGGTAACCCTCAACCAGGTAACCCTCAACCAGGTAACCCTCAACCAGGCAAGCCTCAACCAGGCAACCCTCAATCAGGCAGCCCTCAACCAGGCAACCTGAATCGGCAGCATCAATCAGGCGAGATCAATCCGGCAGTACCGCCGTCACCTCGATCTCCACCTTGGCGCGCTTCTCGACCAGCGCAGCAACCTGCACGCAGGTCATCGCGGGGAAGTTGCGGCCCATCGCCTCGCGGTACACCGGGCCGAGCTCGCGCAGGCGGGCGTTGTATTCGTCGCGGTCGGTGATGTACCAGGTCATGCGGACCATGTGCTCCGGCCCGGCGCCGGCTTCGCGCAGCACGGCGGCGATGTTGCGTAGCGCCTGGCCGGTCTGCTCGACGAAGTCGTCGGTCTCGAACTGCTGCTGTGCATTCCAGCCGATCTGTCCGCCGACAAAGATTTGCGTGCCGCGGGCAGCGATGCCGTTGGCATAGCCCTTGGGCGGTAGCCAGCCGGATGGTTGCAGGAATTGCATCATGGTCAAAGACTCCTCAATTTGAAACGTTGCAGCTTGCCGGTCTCGGTCCGTGGCAAGGCCTCGACGAAAGTGATTTCGCGCGGGTATTTGTAGGGGGCGATGGTGGCTTTCACGTGCTCCTGCAGCGCCTTGACGAGCACGCCATCGCCTGCTTGGCCGGGCTTGAGCACGCAGAAGGCCTTGACAATCATCCCGCGCTCGTCGTCAGGCTTGCCGATCACGCCGCATTCGGCCACGGCCGGGTGCTTGAGCAGTGCGTCCTCGACCTCCGGGCCGCCGACGTTGTAGCCGGCGGTGACGATCATGTCGTCGGCGCGCGCCTGGTAGAAGAAATAGCCGTCCTCGTCCTCGATGAAGGCATCGCCCGGGTAGTTCCAGCCGTTCTTCACGTAGGCCGTCTGGCGCGGGTCGTCGAGGTAGCGGCAGCCGACCGGCCCGATGATCGCGAGCTTGCCGACGGTGCCGCGCGGCACCTCGTTGCCTTCCTCGTCGACGACCCTGGCCGTGAAGCCGGGCACGGCCTTGCCGATGGCGCCGCGCTTCACTTCTTCGGGCGCGGCCGAGATGTAGATATGGAACACCTCGGTGCCGCCGATGCCGTCGAGCATCTCGATGCCGGTAGCGTCTTTCCAGAGCTGGCGCGTCGCATCGGGCAGGGCCTCGCCCGCGCTCACGCTGATGCGCAGGCTGGGCACGCTGATCTGCTTCGCGAACGGTGCGACCTGCCGGTAGAAGGTGGGCGCGGTGTAGGTGATCGTCGCGCCGCAATCGTTGATGAGCTTGACCATGCCTTCGGGCGTATAGCTGCCGTCGGGATAGAAGACCGAGGCGCCGGCCCACATCGGGAAGATCAGCAGGCCACCGAGGCCGAACGTGAACGCGAGCGGCGGGGAACCGAGCACGACGTCGTCGGGCCGTGCGCGCAGTACGTGCCGCGGCCAGGTCTCGCACATGGCGAGCACGTCGCGGTGCGTGGACACGGGTGCCTTGGGCTTGCCGGTGGTGCCCGACGTGAAGGCGAGCAGCGCGATGTCGTCGGCTGCGGTCGGGCAGGCGGTGAAGACGCCGTTCTTGGTCGCGGAATGCGCCTCGAGCGATGTGGCGCAGTCGGGCTGGTGGAAGGCGAGCACCGTCCTCAAGACGGGATGCGCTTCGCGTGCGGCCTCGAGCTCGGCCAGCAGCTTGCCGTCGCACAGCGCGGCGACGGGTTGCGATTTCTCGATGATGTCGCCCAGTTCCTTGGCGCGCAGCAACGGCATCGTCGCGACGGCGATCAGGCCGGCCTTCACCACGGCAAGCCAGGACAGCGCCATCTGGATCGAGTTGCCGCCGCGCAGCAGCACGCGGTTGCCGGGGACGAGGTGCAGGTCTTCGGTCAATACCTGTGCGATGCGGTTGACCTCGCGCGCGGCTTCCGCATAGGTCAGCGTGCGCGTCGGCGAGCGCAGCATGGGGTTGTTGGCGAAGCCCTTGGCAGGCGCCTTGTCGAGCAATTCCTCGACCAGGTTCAACTGGTCGGGCAACTGCAGTTCCGGCAAGTCGTACCGGAAGATGGGTAACTGGTCCGGCGGCGGAAGACGGTCGTGGACGAAGCGATCGACTTGAGCGGTCATTGAATAACCTCCGTGCTGCGCACCGCGGTGCGAGCTTGCTTGGGGCGGCCCTGCGTGGCGGTCATTAAATGACCTCCGTGCTTCGCACAGCGGTGCGAGCGCCTTCGGGCGGCCGGGCGGCGCTCATTGCGTTTCTCAGGACAGATTTGCCGATGATGAGTTGCTGGACTTCGGTCGCGCCTTCGTAGATGCGCAGCGAGCGAATGTCGCGATACAGGCTTTCGACCTTGCTGCCGACCTGCACGCCGAGGCCGCCGTGCAACTGCAGCGCCATGTCGATGACGCGCTGGGCGTTTTCCGTGGCGGTCATCTTGGCCATCGCGGCAGCGGCCGTCAGGTCGCCGGAGGGCTTCTGGCCGGTGCGCTCGGATTCGTCGCGCATCCATGCGGCCCGATAGGTGAGCAGCGCCGCGGCATCGACCAGCGCGGCCATATCGCCGAGCTTGGCCTGGGTGAGCTGGAAGTCGGCGAGCGGATGGCCGAACATCTGGCGGCGCTGGGCGTGTGCGACGGCTTCGGCCAGCGCGCGGCGCGCCATCCCGAGCGCGGCCGCGGCCACCGAGGCGCGGAAGATGTCGAGCGTGCGCATGGCCAGCTTGAATCCCCCGTTGAGCTCGCCCAGTTGCGCGGCTCGCGGCACGGTGCAATCGGTGAACTTCAACGTCGCCAGCGGGTGCGGCGCCATCACGTGGATGTGGCCCGAAGTGTCCAGCCCCGCGCTCGCCGCATCGACGATGAAGGCGGTGATGCCACGCGTGCCGCCTGTCGGGTCGGTCTTGGCGAAGGTGCAATAGAAGTCGGCGATGCCACCATTGCTGATCCAGGTCTTGTTGCCGTCGAGGCGCCAGCCAGCGGGTGTGGCCTCGGCCCGCATCGCCATCGCGCCGACGTCGGAGCCGGCGTCCGGCTCGCTCAGGGCGAAGGCAGCAATCTTGCTGCCGTTGGCAACGGCCGGCAGGTAGGCGGCCTGCTGTTCTGCGCTGCCGGCGAGCGTGATGGCACCGCTGCCGAGGCCCTGCATCGCGAAGGCGAAATCGGCCAGTGGCGAGTGGTAGGCCAGCGTCTCGCGCAGCAGCACCAGCGCGCGCGAATCGAGGCGCTCGAGCGCGCCGCCGGAAGCGGCAGGCACGCAGTAGCGCAGCCAGCCGCCGTCGCCGAGGCGGCGGACCCAGTCGCGGCAGGCGGCGCGGTCGTCGCTTTCGTCGACGTCCTGTGCCGCGGCCCAGGGCAGCAGGCCTTGCGCGAGCGCGCGGTGCGCGTCGTCGAAGAAGGGCAGCGCGAGGTGTGCGGTGGAGGGGGGAGTGGGTGGGGTGCTCAAGGTCACTTGCTCCGGGAGGTGGATCCAGAAAAATGGAAGCTGCGTCCGCAGTGCCGCGAACACGGCAATACCGGCTTCATAGGACCGCAGGGTTTGCCTGCGGCGAGGCGTTCGGCGAGGCGTCCGGCGCGGCGGCACGCATTGTCTGAAGACTGGTGGTAGACCATTTCTAGTCCCCCTGGAAGGCCGGCTTGCGCTTGTTCGCGAACGCGTCGTAGGCGCGCTTGAAGTCCTCGGTCTGCATGCAGATCGCCTGTGCCTGCGCCTCGGACTCGATCGCCTGGTCGATGGTCATGGACCATTCCTGCGACAGCATCGTCTTGGTCATGCCGTGCGCGAAGGTCGGGCCTGCAGCCAGGTCCCGTGCGACCGCGGTCGCGGCGCCGAGCAGCGCGTCGCTCTCGTGAAGCGCATTGAAGAACCCCCAGGCGTGGCCTTCGGCGGCCGACATCGCGCGGCCGGTGAACAGCAGTTCGGAAGCGCGGCCTTGCCCGATCATGCGCGGCAGCAAGGCACAGGCACCCATGTCCGCGCCGGCCAGGCCGACGCGCGTGAACAGGAACGCGGTCTTCGTCGAAGGCGTGCCGTATCGCAGGTCGCAGGCCAGCGCGATCATTGCGCCGGCGCCGGCGCAGATGCCGTCGATTGCGCCGACGATCGGCTGCGGGCATTGACGGATCGCCTTGACCAGGTCGCCAGTCATGCGCGTGAACTCGAGCAGTGCGGGCATCTGCATCTGCGTGAGCGGGCCGATGATCTCGTGCACGTCGCCGCCCGAGCAGAAGTTGCCGCCGGCACCGCTGATGACGATGGCCTTCACGTCGGTTGCGAAGTGCAGTGCGCGGAACAGGTCGCGCAACTCGGCGTACGAGTCGAAGGTGAGCGGGTTCTTGCGCTCGGGGCGATTCAGCGTGATGGTGCCGATGCCGTCCGCGAAGGACCATGCGAAATGCCGTGCCGCATAGGCCGCCTTGGGTTCGAACTGCGCGTGCATGGGATTGGTGGCGCCGATGTAGTGCTTCATGCGGTTTCCGTCGTCGTTTGGGTGAGGTGGGTGTGCTGCTTGACCTTGCCGAGCAGCTTGTGCAATTGAGCGATTTCCTTCGGGTTGAGCCCGGCGAAGGCGTCGACGATCCAGGCTTCGTGCTGCTGCGCCATGTCACTGAAGAGCTTGCGGCCGCGCTGCGTGAGGCGCACGCGCCAGGCGCGGCGGTCGTTGGCGACGTCGACGCGTTCGACCAGCCCTTCGCCCACGAGCTGGTCGGTGATGCCGGTGACATTGCCGCCGGTGACCATCATGCGGCGCGAAAGCTCGTTCATCTTCAGGCCCTCCGGCGCACGCTCGAGTTGCGACATGAGGTCGAAGCGGGGCAGCGTGGTGGTGAACTGATCGCGCAGGCTGTTGCGCACCTGCTTCTCGATGAGTTGCGTGCAGGTCAGCAGGCGCAGCCAGAGGCGCAATTCGTCCGGGTGTTCGCTGTGGGCGCGGGCTTCGAGGTCCATGATGGTTACTCCACCGGTGCAGGCTTGGCTGCGGCCGGTTGTGTGGCCGCAGCCATTTCCTTCTGCTTCGAGATCTCGCGGTACATCTGGTCGCGGCCGCTGAGGTACTGCTTGGGCCAGTCGACCGCGCGGCTCTCCAGTTTGGCGGTTTCGTGCAGCGTCCAGGCCGGGTCGGCGAGATGCGGGCGCGCGATGGCGCAAAGGTCGGCACGGCCGGCCGCGATGATGCTGTTGGCCTGGTCGGCGTCGGTGATGGCGCCCACGGCGATGGTCGAGATGCCGACCTCGTTGCGGATGCGGTCGGCAAACGGCGTCTGGTACATGCGGCCATACACCGGTTTCGCGGCGCGCGTGGTCTGGCCGGAGGAGACGTCGATGAAGTCGGCGCCGGCTGCCTTGAACAGGCGCGCGACCTCGACCGCGTCGTCGCCGGTATTGCCGCCCGGCGCCCAGTCGTGCGCGGAGATGCGGACGCTCATGGGCTTGTCGGCCGGCCAGGCGGCGCGCATCGCCTTGAAGACTTCGAGCGGATAGCGGCAGCGGCTTGCGATGTCGCCGCCGTATTCGTCGGTGCGCAGGTTGGTTAGCGGGCTGATGAAGGACGCGAGCAGGTAGCCGTGCGCGCAGTGCAGTTCGAGCCAGTCGAAGCCGGCCTCGGCTGCGCGGCGGGTGGAGTCGGCGAATTGGTCGCGCATCAGGTCCATGTCGGCGTGGCTCATTGCGGCGGGCAACTGGTTCTGCTCGCCGTAAGCCAGTGCGCTGGCCGAGATCAGCGGCCAATTGCCCGATGGCAGTGGCTCGTCGGTAGCTTCCCAGCCGACCTGCGTCGAGCCCTTGGGCCCGCTGTGGCCAAGCTGCATGCCGATGCGTGCGCTGCTCTGGGCGTGCACGAAGTCGACGATGCGCTTGAAGGCCGCCTGCTGCGCGTCGTTGTACAGGCCAGTGCAGGCCGGCGTGATGCGGCCTTCGGGCGTCGGGCTGGTCATCTCGACCATCACCATCGCGGCGCCGCCCAATGCGCGCGCGCCGAGGTGGACCAGGTGGAAGTCCTGAGGTACGCCGTCGACCGCGCTGTAGGTGGCCATCGGCGACACGATGATGCGGTTCTTCAGCGTGAGGCCGCGCACGGTGAAGGGCATCAGCATCGGCGGCAACTGCTTGCCGCCGGCCAGCCATTGCTCGTAGCCGCCGAGCCAGCGCGCATCGCGCAGGCGCAGGTTCTCGTGGCTGATGCGCTGCGAGCGCGTAAGCAGCGAGTACGCGAACTGCTCGATCTGCATGCCGCTGTAGCGAGTGACGTTCTCGAACCATTCGGTCGAGTTGCGCGCGGCGTTCTGGATCTTCAGCACCTCGACGCTGCGGCGGCCTTCGTAGGCAAGGAGCACCTGGTCGACGTCGCCACCTTGCTCGAAGGTCTTCGCGAGGTCGATGGCGTCCTCGAGCGCGAGCTTGGTGCCGGAGCCGATCGAGAAGTGCGCAGTGTGCGCCGCATCGCCCATCAACACCACCGGCACGGTCTTGCCTCCGATGTCGACACGGTGCGTCCAGTGACCGCAAACCACGCGAGGGAACCGAATCCAGTTGGCCGAGCCGCGCAGGTGCGTGGCATTGCTGATCAGCGCGTTGCCGTCGAGGTAGGCCGCGAACAGCTTCTCGCAGAAGGCGATGGCCTCGGGCTGCTCCATCTTGTCCAGGCCGTGGGCCTCCCAGACTTCCTGGGGCGTTTCCACGATGAAGGTCGACGTGTCGGCATCGAACTGGTAGGCATGCGCCTGGAACCAGCCGTGCTCGGTTTTCTCGAACGCGAAGGTGAAGGCGTCGAACTTCTTCTTGGTGCCGAGCCAGACGAAGCGGCATTGGCGCGTGTCGATGTCGGGCTGGAACACGTCGGCATAGCGCGTGCGGATGCGGCTGTTGAGGCCGTCGCTGGCGATGACCAGGTCGGCATCGTATTCGGCGGCGAGCGCCTGATCGTCGGTTGCGTCGCGCTCGAAGACGAGATCGACACCGAGCGCCAGGCAGCGCTCTTGCAGGATGTTGAGCAGGCGCTTGCGGCCGATGCCGCAGAAGCCGTGGCCACTGGAGCGTACGCTGCGGCCCTTGAAGAAGACCTCGATGTCGTCCCAGTGGTTGAACGCGTCGCCGATGAGCCCGGCGGTCGCGGGATCGGCCTCGGCCAGGTTGGCGAGCGTCTGGTCGCTCAGAACCACGCCCCAGCCGAAGGTGTCGAACGGGCGATTGCGCTCGACCACAGTGACGGTCAGGTCGGGCCAGCGCGCTTTCATCAGCAGCGCGAAGTAGAGGCCGGCGGGGCCACCTCCGATGCACAACACGCGTTGGAGGGCGGGAGAAGGAAGCTTTGGGCTATTCATGGTCGAATAGTTTAAGCCTAAACAATCATATGTCAATGGATTACAGGGGCATTGGATGTGGTCGGTTGACGGTTGAGTAACCGAACGCAAGAATCTTCTGCATGCAAAGCTTGATACCGAAGATCGAGTCGCGCCTGGACACCCTTGCGGTGCCCGTTGCGCTGGAGCTGCCGGATGGCCGACGCGTTGCCAAGCCAGGGTCGCGCGTGACGCTGGCCTTTTCGGAGTGGTCGGGGCTGGCCAAGCTTGCGGCCAGCCAGATCGGTGCGCTCGGCGAGCTGTATGTCGAGGGCAAGATCCAGATCGAGGGCGCCATGCGCGATCTGACCGACGTTGCGGTCGACCTGCTGCCGGGCAATCCGGCTGAAACCAATACAGGCCGGTGGGGCAGGCTGCTGCGCCGAGCCAAGTCTCGGGGCTCGCACTCGCTCAACAAGGATGCGTCGCAGATCGAATTCCACTACGACGTGTCGGATGACTTCTATGCGCTGTGGCTCGACGCGCGGCGCGTGTACTCATGCGCCTACTTCAAGACGCCCGGCATGACGCTGGCGCAGGCGCAGGAGGCCAAGCTCGACCACATCTGCCGAAAGCTGATGCTGGAACCAGGCCAGCGCTTCCTGGACATTGGCTCGGGTTGGGGCGCATTGCTGATGTGGGCGGCCGAGCACTATGGCGTGGACGCGACCGGCATCACGTTGTCGAAGAACCAGCATGCCTACGTGCAGCGGCTGATCGACGACAAGGGCCTGCGCGGCCGCGTGCGCGTGGAATTGCGCGACTATCGCGAGGTGACTGCGGACAAGCGCTTTGATCGCATTGCATCCGTCGGCATGTTCGAGCACGTGGGCGCTGCCAACATGCCGGCGTACTTTGCGCGGATCATCGATCTCCTGGAGCCGGGCGGCATGGTCTTGAACCACGGCATCACGTCTGGCCAGATCGACCAGGAGCAACTCGGCAACGGCATGGGCGACTTCATCGAGAAGTACATCTTTCCTGGCGGCGAGTTGCTGCACGTAACGCACGTGCTGCGCGAGATGGCGGCGGCCGGGTTCGAGATGGTCGACACCGAGAATCTGCGGCCGCACTACGCGCGCACGCTGTGGCAGTGGTCGGACGGGCTTGAAGGCAAGCTCGACGAGGCACTGGCGGTGCTGGAGCGCTCGACGGGCAGCCGCGAGCGGGCGGAACGTATCCTGCGAGCCTATCGCCTCTACCTGGCCGGATCGGCCATGAGTTTCGAGCAAGGCTGGATTGCGCTGCACCAGATGCTGGCGATCAAGCCGGACGGAAACAAAGAAACGGGCTTGATGCCCGGCGCACATTCGGCGTACCCTTTCGTCCGCGACTACATCTACAAGTAACGAACATGCTCTATCGATTCAAATCGCAAGCGACACAGGATGTCGTGATGCTTGAAGCCAATGCCCGTCAATTGCTCGACATCATGGGCAAACCCGGAGGGGCGAGCGGCATCATCACGGTTGAGCAGATCCCGTCGGCGCTCGCAGCGCTGGAAGCTGCCGTAAGCAATGAAGGTGCGAATCAGCACAACCACGATGCCTTTGCCGTGGAAGGGCATGCGGAAGACGCGGAGCGTCAGCATGTCGGGCTGCACCAGCGTGCGGCGCCGATCATTCACATGCTGAGAGATTCGCAGGCCGAGGGCAAGGATGTGATCTGGGGAGCTAAGTAACGCTCGCCCCCAGGCTCCGCGACACTCCGTGTCGCTCCTCCCACCCCCTGCCGGGGGCAACACCGGTGGCCCGGCGAAGCCGGTTCCACGGTGTTTCACGAACAGACAGGAACCGACGGGCCGGGACCGGACATACCGGATCAGGAGGGCCGGGATCGAAAAAGACGGCACCGAATGGATGGGCTCGATTCGGCGCTCATCTCGGCAGAGCGCCCGGCGTTGAATAGTCGTAGCGCGGGCCCGGGCCGGGGGCGATGGGTGGGCCGGAATCGGCAGCCTGCGCGGGGGCGAGTGAGTTGCGCGGCGGGACCTCGGGCAAGGGCGGCGATGACGCATAGCGCGGTCCCGGCCCCTGAATGATGGGCGGGCCTGAGTCCTTGTAGTCCGGCATGGAGGTGCGGGCGGGGGGCTGCGAGGGCTCGTTCCACGTGAAGTTGGACGGTGCGCTGTCCGCGGGCGGTGCGGCGGTCTTTCGGGGGCGCGATCTAGCGTAGTCGCGCGGCGCGTCGGCGGCACGGGCCTCTGGCGCGCCTGTGAGGTTCAAGGCGGCCCTGGCGCTGGACGGCGCAGTCGTCGGAAGCGACGATGGAGGTTGCGTCGCCGCTGGAGGCTGGGTTGCTGGTGGACGCGGCTCGCTTGTCGCGATGCGGGGCGGCGCGCGCGGTTGCGCTACAGGTTGCGCTACAGGTGGCACTTCGACCAGCGATTTCGGCTCCGCAGTCGCGGCAGGCGCCAAAGGCACGGAGGTTGTGCTGATCGGCGATGGGGGCACTGCCTTGTTCACAGTCAGGATGTACAGGCACCACGCCACGAATCCGATCAGCAATACAAGGCCGGCGATCCCCGCGCGCACCCAGAAGACCACCGGCTCGCGCGCGTCGGCGGAACGCAGGTGGGCCGCCCGCGAAGCATCAAAGGCGGCGTCGTGCGGCGCATCGGCGTTTGGCCCCGCCGCGGCCGCTCCGAACATCGATTGGCCGAGCGGCTCGACGCCGATTCGCGCCGCACAGCGCACGCAGAACTTCGCATTCTGGCGGTTGGGCTTCCCGCAAACACCGCAAGCGGTGGTCATCGTCATGTTTGCTCGACTCCAGGCTGAAGCCTCGCACTGTGCGCCAAAGCCTGCGTTCGCGGTGTCGGCGGTTGGCTACTTTGCATTTCAACCTTGGCGCCGCGTATATCCAGGTTTTCAGGGTTCGGTTGCCCAAATCCGGAAATCAATCCACTTTCGCGCCGGAGTCCTTCACCACCTTGGCCCACTTGGCGTGCTCGCTCGCGATGAACTGAGTGAATTCGGCCGGCGTGTTGCCGCTCGGAATCGCGCCCTGGGCCAGCATCTTTTCCTTGATGCCCGGGGTGGCAAGTGCCTTCGCAACCTCCTGCTGGATACGGTTCACGATCTCGGGCGAGGTGCCGGCGGGCGCCAGCAGGCCGAACCATGAACTCGCCTCGAAGCCCTTGAGCGCAGGGCCGCCGGCCTCCTCGACCGTGGGCACATCCGGCAATGCGGCGGAACGCTTCGAACTCGTCACGGCCAGCGCGACCAGCTTGCCGGACTTGATCTGCTGCATCGACGAGGGCAGGTTGTCGAACATCACGTCGGCATTGCCGGCCACCATGTCCATCAAGGCGGGGCCGGAGCCCTTGTACGGGATGTGGGTCATGTAGCTGCCGGTCATGCTCTTGAACAGCTCGCCCGAAAGGTGGATCGACGTGCCACTGCCGCTGGAGGCCATGTTGAGCTTGCCGGGATGGCTCTTGGCGTACTTGATGAAATCGGCGACGTTCCTGATGCCCATTTCCTTCGCCTTCTCGGCGTTCATTTCCATCACGTTCGGCACGGCGGCCACGAGCGTGATGGGCACGAAATCCTTGATCGGATCGTAGGGTAGCTTGGCATACAGCGCGCGGTTGATGCCGTGCGTGCCGACCGTGCCCATGAGCAGCGTGTAGCCGTCGGGCGGCGCGTGGGCCACGACCTCGGCGCCGATGTTGCCGCCGGCCCCGCCGCGGTTGTCGACGATGAACTGCTGGCCGAACGCCTTCGACAACTCGGGCGCCACGGCGCGCGCCAGGATGTCGGTGGTGCCGCCTGCCGCGAACGGCACGACGATGCGCACGGGCTTGGTGGGCCAGGTGCCTTGCGCGGCCGCGGGGCCGGCGATCGAGAGCAGGGCGGCAGCCATCGCTGCGGCCAGCACGGTGCGACGGTTCGGCTTGAAGGAGTGGGTCATGCCGGCTTTCTGGAAGAGGGTTGGAGGAAGGTCATCGCGCCGTTGTAAGCGCGAAGCGGCCGAACCGTTGCCCGTAGTAACCCAACCCGAACTGCTCAGCCGCCCTTCATTCGTTGGGCGAAGCCGGTCTCCCGAAAACGCTCGACCACGAAGTCGACGAACACGCGCGTCTTGGCCGGCAGCAGCTTCTTGTTCGGGTAGTAAAGCGACAGCGCGCCCATGTCGGCGACCCAGCCGGGAAGCACGCGCACGAACTCGCCGCTGGCGAGGCCCGGGCCGGCGAAGGGCATGGGCAGCAGCGCCACGCCAAGGCCCATGCGAACTGCCTGCGCAATGGCTTCGGGGTCGCTGAACACGATGCGTGGCTTGAGATCGGCTTCGCCTTCGTCGCCGGCGGCGTTGACCAGCGTCCAGTTGCGCAGGCGCCCGGTGGGTGATGAGCGGCGTACGATGCCGTCGAGCGCGGCCAGGTCCGAGGGCACCGCCGGCATCGGGCGCCTCGCCATGTAGCCGGGCGATGCGACCGCCACCACGTGCACGCGCGCCAGTTCGCGTGCGACCAGTCCCGGCGCGAGTTCGATGCCGCCGCCGATGGCTGCGTCAAAGCCTTCTCCGATCAGGTCGACCTGTCGATTGTCGAAATGCCAGTCGGGGACGATGGCCGGATAGCGCGCAAGGAACTCGCCGAGCAACGGCACGACATAGGCTCGACCGAAGGCCTGGCCCATGCTGACCTTGAGCGTGCCGGCAGGTTGGCCTCCGACCGTGGCCACGCTGGCGAGGGCGTCCTGCACGAGGGCGAGGCCGCCGCTCACCTGTCGCAGGAAGCCTTCGCCGGTTTCGGTCAGCGTCAGCCGCCGCGTGCTGCGCTGGAACAGGCGCACACCCAGGCTTGCCTCCAGCCGCGCCACGTTCTTGCTGACGGCAGCCGGTGTCAGGCCCAGGCGCCGGGCGCCGGCCGAGAAGCTGCCGGCCTCGGCACTCTGGACGAAGGATTCGAGATGGCTGAGTGGTTCCATCGATGCAATTTACAACTTCAGGTTGAAGGTCATTGAGGATTTTGATGGCTACCGGGAACAGTCGGAAATCCCCAAACTGAAGGCCTGTTCAACACATTCCCTCGAAAGATCCTCATGACCACCTCTGCAAACACCCTCCCGCTCGCTGGCAAGGTTGCCTTCGTCACCGGCGGATCCCGCGGCATCGGCGCCGCCATCGTGCGCCGCCTGGCCGCGGACGGCGCGACCGTCGTGTTCAGCTATGCCGCCTCCCAAGGCCCGGCCGATGAACTGGTGCGCAGTGTCGAAGCCGCGGGAGGCCGCGCCCAGGCCGTGCGCATCGACAGCGCCGACGCCGCTGCGCTCAACGCGGGCATCGACAAGGCCGCCGCCGATTTCGGCCGGCTCGACATCTTGGTCAACAGCGCCGGCGTGCTGCTGCTCGGCCCGGTGGATCAGTTCTCGCTGGAAGATTTCGACCGCACGCTGGCGGTCAACGTGCGCGCCGTGTTCGTCGCCACGAAGGCCGCGACTGCGCACATGAAGGACGGTGGCCGCGTCATCAACATCGGCAGCACCAACGCCGGCCGCATGCCGTTTGCAGGCGGCGGCGTCTATGCAATGAGCAAGTCGGCGCTGGTTGGACTGGTGCAAGGCCTGGCGCGCGATCTCGGCCCGCGTGGCATCACCATCAACAACGTGCAGCCGGGCCCGGTCAATACCGACATGAACCCCGAGAACGGGCCGAGCGCCGGCCTGATGCAAAGCTTCATGGCCATCCAGCGCCATGGGCAACCGGAGGAGATCGCCGGGATGGTGTCGTACCTGGCAAGCCCCGCCGCGGCCTTTGTGACCGGCGCGAGCCTGACGATCGACGGGGGCTTCGCGGCCTGAGAAGTGAAAAGGACCGAGCCAGGCGACGCAGCGGCGATCGCATGGCTTTTGCAACGCCGGTCAGGCGGCTGGCTTGCGACCGAGAATCGCGTCTGCACCCTTCTCGGCCACCATGATCGTGGGCGCGTTGGTGTTGCCCGAAGGCACAGCCGGAAACACCGAAGCGTCGATGACGCGCAAGCGGTCGATCCCGTGCACCTTCAATTCAGGGCCTACGACGGCGTGTCGCGGGTCCGGGCCCATCGCTGCCGTGCCGCATGCGTGGTAGACCGAGCCGCAGCGTCGCTTGAAGTCGTCGAGCAGGGCCTCGTCGGTGGCGACGGCCGGGCCCGGGAACAATTCCTCCTCGATGACGCCGGCCAATGGCCTCGCCGCTGCGATGCGCCGCAGCAGCCGGGCACCTTCAAAGACGTCGCTGATGTCCTCGGCCGTGCTCAGGAACCGGGTGTGGATGGCAGGCTTGTCGAAGGGATCGGCAGAGCGGATCTCGATGCTGCCGCGGCTGGTCGGTCGGCAGGTGTTGAACGAAATGAGAAAGGCCGAGTAGGGGTCCGGATTCATCAGCTTCGAGGCCGTCCCGCTGGGCGCGGTGTTGGCGGTGTAGCTGATCGGGTTGAAATACAAATGCATGTTGGGTCGCGCCAGTTCGGCCCGCGTGCGCACGAAGCCGCCGGCCTCCAGCAGCAAGACGCGGGACTTGCCGTCTTCGCTGAGGCGATGCGCCAGCACGCAGCCTGCAGAGCCGGCGCCGACGATGATGTAGTCGTATTCGTTCATGAGGGCACCCGCTTGACGTGCTTCGCAGCGCGCAAGGTGACGGCGATGCCTGCGATGACGACGGCCATCGCGCAAAGCGCCATGGCCGTCGGCCGCTCGCCAAGGAAAAGCATCCCGATAGCCACGGCCACTGGCGGGTTGACATAGGCGAAGCCGGTTGCCACGGCCGCACCAGCGTGGTGGATCAGGTGGCTGTAGGCGAGGTAGCCGCCGGCGGAGATCACAAGGCTCAGGTACAGCAATGAGGGCATCGATGCCGGCGTGACCTCGTGCACGCGTTCGCCGGCACACAGGCCTATCACGGCGGCGCCCGCGCCGCCTACGAGCAACTGGATGGCCGCGGTCCATAGGGCGCTGTCGGGCATGCGTCCACGTGCGACAAGGGCCACCGATGCGGCCGTGAAGAACGTGCTCGCCAGCACCAGCGCATTGCCTTTGAGCTGGGTGGGTGCGCCGAGATCGAGCGCATCGACGTGGAGCATTGCCACGCCGGCGATGCCGATGGCACCGCCCAGCCATTGCCGGCGCGGCGGGCGCTGGCCTGCGACGGCAAGGATCACGCTTGCGCAAACGGGCATGCAAGCGAACAGCGCTGCCGCGGTGCCGGAAGTGGTGTCGCGCAGGCCGAAGGAAAGCAGCGAGCTGCCGACCGTGATCGACAACAGCCCGGCCAGCGACGCGTCACGCCAGAGTGCCGCACGCGGGGGTGGCTTGCCGAGCCGGCGCGCCAGCGCGCACAGCACCGCGGCGGCGACCAGGCTGCGCACCGCGCCCAGCAGGACTGGCGGAAAGGCGGCCAGGCATTGCTGCACGGCCGCGTAGCTGGTTGCCCAAAGCACGTACACGACGAAGGCTGCAGCCCAGAGCCGGATGCGCGCCTGGCGTGCCATCGCGTTGGCGCTTGCGCACGCCGATGCACCCAGTGGATCGTTCATCTCACGCGCCGTTGCGCAGTCCGCCCAGCAGCACGTACTTCAGATTCAGATAGTCATCCAGTCCATGGCTGGAACCTTCGCGGCCCATGCCCGATTCCTTGACCCCGCCGAAGGGCGCGACCTCCGTCGAGATCAATCCTTCATTGACGCCGACCATGCCGACTTGCAATCGCTCGGACACGTCCCACACGCGCGCCAGGTCGCGGCTGTAGAAGTACGCCGAGAGGCCGAAGGGGGTGTCGTTGGCCAGCGCGATGGCTTCGTCGTCGGTACGGAAGCGGAAGCACGCCGCGATCGGGCCGAAGGTTTCTTCCTGCGCGAACTGCATGGCCGGCGAGGCTTCGGTCAGCAGCGTCGGCTGGTAGAAGGTGCCGCCCAGTGCATGCGGTTGTCCACCGACGACAACGCGCGCACCGAGCCCCTTCGCATCTGCTACGTGACGCTCTACCTTGGCGAGGGCGGCGGCGTTGATCAGCGGGCCGATCTCGGAGCCTGCCGCGTCGCCGGGCGCCACTTTCAGCGCGCGAATCGCTTCGGCGAAGCGTTCGACGAAGCGGTCGTGGATGCCGTCCTGCACCAGGAAGCGATTGACGCACACGCAGGTCTGGCCCGCGTTGCGGAACTTGGAGGCGATGGCGCCTGCCACGGCCGCTTCGATATCGGCGTCATCGAACACGATGAAAGGTGCGTTGCCGCCGAGTTCCAGCGACACGCGCTTCAAGGTGTCGGAGGCCTGGCGCATCAGCAGCTTGCCGACGCGCGTCGACCCGGTGAACGAGATCTTGCGCACCAACTCGCTGGCCATCACGGCTTGCCCGATCGCCGGCGCATCGCCCGAGACCACGTTGAACACGCCCGGCGGCACGCCGGCTTGCTCGCCGAGCACGGCCAACGCGAAGGCCGACAGTGGCGTTTCCTCGGATGGCTTGAGCACCATCGTGCAGCCGGCCGCCAGCGCCGCGCCAACCTTGCGCGTCACCATCGCCAGCGGAAAGTTCCACGGCGTGATGGCCCCGACAACGCCGACCGGCTCCTTCGTCACGATCACCCGCGCGCCGGCCTTGTGGGTCGGCACGACCTCGCCGTAGGCGCGCCGGCCTTCCTCGGCGAACCATTCGAGGAAGGATGCCGCATAGGCCACTTCGCCGCGCGCTTCCGCCAGCGGCTTGCCCTGTTCGGCGGTCAGCAGCGCGGCCAGGTCGTCGCGGCGTTCGATCATCAGCTGCGACCAGCGTCGCAGCACTTGGCCGCGGTCGCGTGCCAGTTGCCGGCGCCACGATGCGCCCGCCAGACCGGCCGCCGCAATGGCGGCATTCGCTTCGTCGGCACCCGCGCAGGCTACGTCGGCCAGCTTCTGTCCGGTAGCGGGATCGTTCACCGAATAGTGCCTCGCGCTGTCGATCCATTCGCCTGCTATGTAGTTGCGGGTGCGGAACAGGTCGATGTGCGACATCGTGAGCGGAGGCGGCGTGGAAGTCATGGCAAGTGGCTGGCGGGTTCATGGGCACGAGGCCCGGGCCGCAAAGACTACGAGCAGCGCCACGGGCCGACAAACCACTTTTTTGCCGCGTCGCCCATGCAAAAAACTCCTGCCTCGGGGTATGCCCGCCCAGGATGAGTTTTTGTCATGGGGGCGCAAACAAAAGAATGGTTTGCCGGTGCTTGCGGCTATTTGCACACTGCCGCAACTCCTCACCTGGACCGCAAACCTTCCCATGAGCACCGACAGCATTGACTGGCACCAGCGCGCCGCGGCGCTGCGACCGGACGGCCGCGCCTTTATCGATGGCCGCCGTATCGGTGCCCATGACGGCCGCACGTTCCCCAGCGTGAATCCGGCCACTGGCGTCGAGCTGGCGCGCATTGCCGCATGCAGCGCGCCCGACGTCGGACTGGCCGTCGAGGGCGCGCGCCGTGCCTTCAAGGCACGCAGTTGGGCCGGGCTGGCGCCGGCCGAACGCAAGAGCGTGATGCTGAAATGGGTCGACCTGATCCGCAGCCACCTCGAGGAGTTGGCCTTGCTCGAGACGCTCGACAACGGCAAGCCGATTGCTGAAAGCCTGCGCGTCGATGTACCTTCGTGTGCGGCCGCGATCCAGTGGTATGCCGAATGCATCGACAAGCTCTACGACGAGGTCGCGCCCAACGGCGACGGCAATCTGGTCACGGTGACGCGCGAACCGGTCGGCGTGGTCGCGGCGATCGTGCCGTGGAACTACCCGCTCATCATCGCGTCATGGAAGCTCGGGCCGGCACTGGCTGCCGGCAACTCGGTGATCCTGAAGCCGGCCGAGCACACCAGCCTGTCGGCGCTGCGGCTCGGCGACCTGGCGTACGAGGCCGGCCTTCCGCCCGGCGTGCTGAGCGTCGTGCCGGGCCTCGGACACGAAGCCGGCGCCGCCCTGGGCCTGCACCCCGATGTGGACGCCATCGCCTTCACCGGGTCCACCGCCATCGGCCGCAAGTACCTCGAGTACGCAGCGCGTTCCAACCTCAAGCGCGTCGGTCTGGAGTTGGGTGGCAAGAGTCCGCACATCGTCACTGCGGACTGCGACCTCGACCGGGCCACGATGTATGCGGCCTACGGCATTTGGTACAACCAGGGCGAGACCTGCAACGCGGGCTCGCGCCTGCTGGTGCAGCGGGAAATCCAGCCGGCCTTCACGCTGCGGCTGCGGGAATGGGCCGCTCGCCTGCAGCCGGGCGATCCGCTCGATCCCGCCACGCAGATGGGGGCGCTGGTGTCCGGCGAGCATTGCGATCGTGTCATGGACTACGTGACGCTCGGCCAGCGCGAAGGCGCCCGACTGCTGATAGGCGGAGCGCCCCAGCGGGCGGACAGCGGCGGCTGGTACCTTGGGCCGACCCTGCTCGGTGATGTGCGCAACGACATGCGCGTGGCGCGCGAGGAGATCTTTGGCCCGGTGGCCGTCATGATCGCCTTCGATTCGCTCGATGAGGCCATCGATATCGCGAACGACAGCGACTACGGCCTGGCCGCAGCGGTTTGGTGCCGCGACATCTCGAAGGCGCACCGCGCAGCGCGCCGCCTCCGCGCCGGCACCGTGTGGATCAACGGCTACGACCACACCTCGATCAATGCGCCCTTCGGTGGCTACAAGCAATCGGGGCACGGGCGCGACAAGTCGCTGCACGCCTTCGACAAGTACACCGAACTCAAGACCACCTGGATCGAGTTGCAGTAGTCGCGCCGCTCTTTCCATCACATCCATCAGGACCCGCCTTTTGTCCCGCATCACCCACATCGAGATCACGCACCATCAATTGGTGCTCGACCCACCCTTTCCCGCCTCGTGGGACACCCGGCCGCGCACCCACTTTCCCGCCACGGTGCTGCGCGTGCATGACGACGAAGGGCGCACGGGAATCGGGTCCGGCGACGCGATGTACGGCTTTTCCGACTACGCGCATCTCTTCATCGGCACCGACCCATTGGACCTGGAACGCCACCACGCGGTGCTCATGAACATTGAGTTCCATGCCGGCCGGCCGTGGCCGATGGACGTGGCGCTGTGGGACCTCGCGGGCAAAGTCCGCAACGAGCCCGTGTGGCGCATGCTCGGTGGCCACACCGACCGCCTGCGTGCCTATGTCTCGTCTGGTGTGCATCGACCCGTGGAAGACATGGTGCGTGTCGCGCAACAGGTCGTGCAGGCTGGTTTCCCGGCGCTGAAGGTGCGCTTTGGGCGGCCTCGATTCGAAGACGATCTGGCCGTCGTGCAGGCCATTCACGAAGCAGTCGGCGACCGGCTCGAACTGATGGTCGATTGCAACCAGGGATGGCGCATGCCCTGGGACACGGCACAGCCGTGGACGCTCGGACACGCGTTGGTCGTGGCGCGGCAACTGGAACAGCTGGGCGTGTACTGGATGGAGGAACCCCTTCATCGGGGCGACTACGAAGGCCTGCGCGCGCTGCGCAAGCAGGTCGGCATCCGCGTCGCCGGCGGCGAAATGACGCGCGAGCCCTACGAGTTTCGCGAACTGCTTGAGCGCGATTGCCTGGACGTCTTCCAGCCCGACGCGGTGTGCAGCGGCGGCATCACTGGCCTGGCGAAAGTGGCCCGCGCCGTGGCTGCGCAGGGCCGTATCTTCACGCCACACACCTGGGGCAACGGCATCGGGCTGATGGCCAACCTGCAACTCACCGCCGGCACGGTAGGTGCCCCCTTCATCGAGTGGCCGCTCGATGCGCCCGAATGGAGCGCGGAGCGCCGCGATTACATGCTCACGCACCCTTTGCGCCCCGATGGACAGGGCTGGTTCCACCTTCCGCAGACGCCGGGCCTGGGCATCGAACTCGACGAAGCGGCATTGGCGCGAACCCTCAGCAGCGCCGCCACCTTTCACTGATCCCTCAACCGAATCCTTTGCAACAAGACGACAGCATGAATATTGGAGAAAGCTTTATCGGCAGCGGCCCCAACGCCGCGCACATCAACGTGATGATCGGTGCGCGCAGCGGGCCGGTCGGCAGCGCATGGGCCGGCGCCCTCTCGTCGCCGACCAAGGGACACCTGCCCTACATGGTGGTGCTGCAACCCGGCGTGCCGGTCAAGCCGATGACCGCCTTCATCAACAAGGCCGACCTGCGCGGCGAAACCCACGAAAACATGACCTGGGGCCCGGCCCAGGCAGGTGTTGCCAAGGGTGTGCAGGAATGCCTCCTCGAAGGCATCCTGCCGCGCGAAGCGGAGAACGAGTGGTGCGTCATCGCAGCCGTCTGGGTGAACTGGTCCGCCGCCGATGCCGACGAGGTGTTCGACAACAACTACCGCGCCGCAAAGGGCGCCGTCACGGCCGCCATGCGCAACGAACCGTCGCTGGACACCGTGCGCGCCGCGGCCACGGCCGTGCACAACCCGTTCTACACGCCTCGCGCGAAATGAGCGGCGACATGGACTACGTCAACCTCGGCCGCACCGGCCTCAAAGTGTCGCGCCTTTGCCTGGGCACCATGAACTTCGGAACGCCGGCGTGGCGGCCCTGGGTGCTCGACGAGGCCGCGTCAACGCCCGTCATTCAACGTGCGCTGGACCACGGCATCAACTTCGTTGACATGGCCGACTTCTATTCGATCGGCGTGGGCGAGGAGGTGGTGGGCCGCGCCGTGCTCAAGAAAGCTTCGCGCGAGCAACTGGTGCTTGCCACCAAGGCCTACTACGCCATGGGCAGTGGGCCGAACGACGAGGGACTGTCGCGCAAGCATCTGTTCGACGCCGTCGATGCATCGCTGCGCAGGCTTCAAACCGACTACATCGACCTGTATGTCGTGCACGGCTTCGACATGCACACGCCCGTCGAAGAAACGATGCGGGCGTTGCACGACATCGTGTGCTCCGGCCGGGTGCGCTACATCGGAGCCTCCACCATGTACGCGTGGCAGTTCGCCAAGATGAACCACGTGGCCGAGCGCAACGGCTGGACCCGCTTCGTCTCGATGCAATGCCAGCTCAACGCCGCGTACCGCGAGGAAGAGCGCGAGATGATTCCCTACTGCGTAGACGAGGGCATCGCGGTCACCCCCTTCTCGCCCCTGGCCCGCGGCCTGCTTTCCGGCGCGCCGGACTCGCTGCGCAACCGCACCGACGGCTTCACGCGTTCGTTCTATGACGACGACACCAGCCTCGACATCGCCCGCGCCGTCAACCGCGTGGCGCAACGCCTGGGCGTCGCGCCGTCGCAATTGGCGCTGCGCTGGGTGATGGATCGGGCAGGCGTGACCTCGACCCTTGTCGGCGCGGATTCGCCGGCGCAGATCGACGACGCCGTGCGCGCCATGGCGCTGCGTCCCGAGGCGAGCGACTACGCCGAAATCGACGCCTGGTACACGCCCTGCGACGTCATCAACGATCATCGCAATGCGCATCGAATACCGCGACGCAGCATCGCGATGCGCTGAGATATTGCTTCACAAGAATTAACCAGGAGGAGACAAACATGAAATCGATACCCACCCTGCGTCGCATCGCGATTGCAGTCGCGGCACTGGCACTTTGCGCAGGTGCGCAAGCCGCACCCCAATGCGGGTCTGACAAGCCCTTGCGCTTTGCCGGCATCACCTGGGAATCGGGCCAGTTCTATACGAGCCTGATCCGCACGATCCTCGAGTCCGGCTACGGCTGCAAGACCGAAGTGGTCAACGGCAGCACCGCCGCCACGGAAACGGCGCTGGTGAGCGGCGACCTGCAGCTGTGGGTCGAGCAATGGAATCGCACCGACATCATCAAGAAGGGCGTGGAGGGCGGGAAGATCAAGCTGGTCGGTGACCTGCTTGCCGATGGCGGCGCCACTGAAGGCTTCTTCGTGCCGGACTACGTCGTCAATGGCGACGCCAAGCGCGGCATCGAGGCCAGCGCACCCGACCTGAGGACCGTGGCCGACATGCCGAAGTACAAGGAACTCTTTGCCGACGATGAAGAGCTGGGCAAAGGCCGCTTCCTCAACTGCCCGACCGGCTGGGACTGCGAAAAGATCAACAACCAGAAGTTCAAAGCCTACAAGCTCGACAGCAGCTACACCAATTTCCGCGCCGGCACGGGCTCGGCGCTGGACGCGGCCGTCTCGTCGGCGGTGGAGCGCGGCAAGCCGGTGCTCTTCTACTACTGGTCGCCGGCGAGCCTGATGGGCAAGTACAAGTTCGTGCAGATCAAGGAGCCAGACTACAACCAGAAGTGCTGGGAGACCATCAAGGACCCGAGGGCCAAGGAGGTGTGCCCCTCCGCCACGCCCAACTCGCGCTTGACGGTGGGCATGTCGACGGCGCTCATCCAGAGCGACCCAGAGGTCGTGAGTCTGATCGAGAAGGTGCAGGTCAAGCCGGAAACGATCAATGCCTCGATTGCGCGCATGGCGGGCGAGAAAAAAGTGCCGGCCGACGTGGTGACCAAGGAATTCCTCAAGGCGAATCCCGCCGTCTGGAGCGCCTGGGTCACTCCTGCAGCGGCGGCGAAGCTCACCGAAGCGCTGAAGTGAACGCGCGCCACACCGGTGAGCCGACATGAACGGAATCTTTCTCGACCTTTCGGTGGCCGACGAGGTGAACTCGGCCGTCATGGGCTTCGTGCAGGCGCACGGCGAGTTCTTTCTTGCCATTGCGCACTTTCTGCTGACGTGGATGCTGGTGCCGCTTGAACGCGCGCTGCTGGCAACGCCAGCCTGGGTGGCGCTACCAGCCATCGCGCTCCTGGCCTGGCACGCGACGCGGCGGATCGGCGTCGTGGTGGTGCTCACGGTGGGCCTTTACCTGATCGGCAGCTTCGGCCTCTGGGACAAGCTCATGCAGACCGTGGCGCTGATGATCGTCGCCACCTTGCTGACGCTGGCCATCGGCCTGCCGCTGGGCATCTGGATGTCGGGCAGCGAGCGCTTGCGCAACGTGCTTCAGCCCGTGCTGGACGTGATGCAGACCTTGCCCACCTTCGTCTACCTGGTTCCGGTGCTGATGCTGTTCGGCCTGGGCAAGGTCCCGGCATTGCTGGCGACCGTGGTCTACGCACTGCCGCCGCTCGTACGGCTTACCGACCTGGGGATCCGGCAAGTCGATGCGAGCGTGGTCGAGGCCGCGCAATCCTTCGGCACCACGCGCATGCAACGCCTCTTCAGCGTGCAACTGCCGCTTGCACGTCCCAGCATCATGGCCGGCATGAACCAGGCCGTGATGATGGCCCTGGCGATGGTGGTGATCGCATCGATGATTGGCGCGCGCGGGCTCGGAGAAGACGTGCTGGCCGGCATCAACAACATGGACATGGGCCGTGGCCTGCAGGGCGGCCTCGCGATCGTGATCCTGGCCGTGGTGATCGACCGAATCACGCAAGCCTACGGCGTGGGCAAGCGTCAACGCGAACTGGGAGCGAAGAAGTCATGAGCGCCATCGAAGTCCGTCACATCTACAAGGTGTTCGGGCAAAACGAGGCGCAGGCCATGAAGATGCTCCTGGCCGGCGCCCCCAAGAGCGAAGTGCTCGAGCGCACTGGCTGCAACGTCGGCGTGCACGACGTGTCCCTTTCCATCGAGTCCGGCGAGATCTTTTGCATCATGGGCTTGTCCGGTTCGGGCAAGTCCACGCTGGTTCGGCATTTCAACCGCCTGATCGAACCCAGCTCCGGCGAGATCCTGGTGGGTGGGAAAGACGTGCTCAAGCTGGACGATGCCGCGCTGAACAAGATGCGCCGCAACGACATGAGCATGGTGTTCCAGAACTTTGGCCTGCTGCCGCACAAGACGGTGATCGACAACGTCTGCTACGGCCTCACGGTGCGCGGAGAAAAAGGCGACGGCGTCGTGCAAAACGCCAGGCGCTGGATCGACCGCGTCGGGCTCAAGGGCTACGAGGCGAAATACCCGGACGAACTGTCGGGCGGCATGCGCCAGCGCGTAGGCCTGGCCCGCGCCCTGGCGGTCGATGCCTCCATCCTGCTGATGGACGAGGCTTTCAGCGCGCTGGACCCGCTCATTCGTGGCGACATGCAGGGCCTGTTGCTCGAACTGCAGATCAGCCTGAAGAAGACCATCGTCTTCATCACGCACGACATCGACGAGGCGCTGCGCATCGGGCAGCGCATCGCCATCCTGCGCGACGGTCGGTTGGTGCAGGCAGGGACGCCGGGCGAGATCCTGGACCACCCGGTCGAGGACTACGTGCGCCGCTTCGTCGAGAAGCGTGTCGACCTGGCAGCCAAGCCGCACTGAGCGCGGGCGCGCGCCAAACGGGCGCCTCCTGCGCCGCTTTCACCGACCCTCCTGGCCGAATCGCGGCGCCGGACGAGAGGGTCTGCTCGTCATCAGACAGCGCGCCCGCACCCAGGGAGACACAACAACATGTACAGACGCATTGCGCTTGCAGCGCCGTTCCTCATCGCCGGCAGTGGCGCGTTCGCACAGTCCTCGGTCACCATGTCCGGCTACCTCGACGCGGGCGTGTACCGTGATTCGGCGGGGACCTGGAATGTCGGGCCGATCCAGCGCAGCAACATCGCCTTCTCTGGCGTCGAGGATCTCGGAAACGGCCTCGCTGCGACCTTCATGCTGAGCCATCGCTTCGAAACCGACACTGGCGAGAACGAGTCCAGCAACAAGCCGTATTTCCACGGCGAATCGACGGTCGGCCTCAAAGGCGGCTTCGGCAGCATCCGTCTCGGCCGCGCACTCGATGCAATGTACGGGCAGGACTGGCAGTTCGACCCTTGGGGTTACTTCGATCGGGTCGCGTCGCCTGCATGGGATCTCTGGCACTACAACTATCCGTCGGATCCCTTCGCCAACCGTGGCGGACCAGACTATGGGCGGATCAACAACGGCGTGTTCTACGATTCGCCGACCTACGAAGGGTTCAGCATTCATCTGAGCACTGCGGCACGGGAGAACACGCGGACGTCGGGCTTCGCGCCCGCCGAGGCTATGCCGCTGAACTCAGGCACCTCGACGCAGCCCTACGGCGTTTCGCTGAACTACAACAAGGGCCCGTTCGCTGCGATGGTGGCGCATGAGCGCAACAGCGTCGGCAACACCGACACCTTCATCGGCCTCAAGGGCTCGCTCGGCAACCTGACGGCGATGGCTGCCTGGGATCGCAGCGTGGCGGGCACCTCGACAGCGCGTACCGTCACCGCGGGACTGCAGTACACCATCGGCCCTGCGATGCTCAGGGGTGGTTGGGGCAAGGTCGTTGTGGATGGCACGCGGGTCGAACAAGTGATCGGCGCGGGTGCCAACTACTTCCTGTCGAAACGGACCAGCCTGTACGTCGACCTTGCGCGCAAGAACTACGTCACGAAAAACAGCACCGTCTACGGCGTGGGCATGGCTCACAGCTTCTGACGCGCCGGCGCCGTGGCGTCAGAGAGCGCGTCCGCGGCCGCATCGCATGAGGCGACGGTATCCACCTGCTCGCGGATCCAGTCATGGAATAGCTGGACGCAGGCTCGCTTTCCGGGCTCTTGCGCGAGCGAAACGAACCAATAGCCGGCCGGCCCCTCGGACGACAGCCCGTTCAGCCGGCGCAGCGCGCCGGAGCGGAGTTCGGGCTGCACCATGACCTGATCGACGATGGCGACGCCGGTGCCGGTCAGCGCAGCGTTGATCACCAGGTCCAGCGTGCTGAATTCAAGACCGGCGCGTGTGTCCAGGTGCGTTATGCCGTGAGCCTCGCACCAGCGCTCCCATACCGGTATGCGCGAGTCGCCGTCGAGGATGTGCAGCAGCGTGCACTCTTCGATGCGGGGGGGCAGGCCGCCCTGCGTCCACAGTAGCGGGCTGGCCACGAGCACGTGTTCCTCCAGGCGCAAGCGGCTGCTTTCGCAACGATCCCAATCGTGGTCTGCAAAGACGATGGCGGCATCGCAATTGCGCAGGTCGCGCGCCTTGCGGGCCGAGTCGGTCGTGAGCGAGAAGTCGATGGCCGGATAGATCTTGCGGAACGCAGCCAGGCGCGGCGCCAGCCAGCGCGTGGCAAAGGTCGGCGACAGGTTGAGCTTGAGCATCTGCCGTTGCGAGGAGTGCTTGATCGCATCGGCGGTGGCCTCGATGCGCCTGAACGCGTCGTCGATGGTCCCGGCCAACATGCGGCCCGCGTCGGTCAGTGCGATGCCCTGCGGGGTGCGCAGGAAAACAGGCTTGCCGAGCCACTCTTCGAGTTGCTTGACTTGGCGGCTGACCGCGCCCTGCGTGACGTAGAGCGCCTCGCCGGCTTTGGTGAAGCTGCACGCCTCGGCGGCGGCTGCGAAACTGCGCAAGGCGTTGAGCGGGGGGAGTCGGCGTGACATGGCGGGGCTCAGCCGTGCGCGTGGTCGCTTGCGGCGCGCAGGAGAAGGTCGCGGGCCGACGTCCGAAATAGCGCCGGATGCATGCATCGATGCCGCTGCGACGCACTGCCCGAATCAGTTGCGCGCAGCCTCGCGGACGCCGTCATTCGAATTTCCTCCCTGGTTCTGGAAGCCGCAAGCATAGCCTTGGGAGTGTGTTTGTCGACTGGCAGGATGCGCGGCGTGGACGCGCTCCCCGGAGAGGCGGCTTCACCTGCCGTTGAACTTGCCGTGCCGCCCCGCACCCGTGGCGAATCGCTCTGCGCCGGCCTGGCCCTCGGCTGCGACCATGGGCACGCCGCGCGCGCCTTCCTGGCGCAGCGCTTCCGCCAACGGCAGGTCCCACTGCGCATAGGCAGAGTGGCGGTCGGTCAGCATGCATTGCTGCGGGAACGCGGCGATGTCGCGGGCCAGCGCCTGGGCCTCGGACAGCGCATTGTTGGGCGCGCTGACACGGTTGACCAGGCCCATCGCCAGCGCTTCCGGCGCCGCCACCGGGCGGCCGGTGAGTATCAGGTCTAGCGCGCGGGCCATGCCGACGATGCGCGGCAGGCGAACCGTGCCGCCATCGATCAATGGAACGCCCCAGCGGCGGCAGAAGACGCCCAGCACCGCATTCGGGTCGGCCACGCGGAGGTCGGCCAGCAACGCGAGTTCCAGGCCGCCGGCCACCGCATAGCCGGTGAGGGCCGCGATCAGCGGCTTGGACAGCGCCATGCGCGACGGGCCCATGGGACCACTGCCGCCGCCCTCCGGATCGAGTTCGTTGCGAAGCGCCGGATTCCCCACGACCGACAGATCGGCGCCCGCGCAGAAGTTGTCGCCCGCGCCGGTCAGGATCGCCACGCGCAGCGCCGGGTCCGCCTCGAAGCCCTCGAAGGCGGCACGCAGCTCGCGCGCGGTGGCGCCGTCGACGGCATTGCGCTTTTCCGGACGGTTGATGGTGATGGTGCAGACGTCTGCATCGACGTCGAAAGTGACGAGTGACATGGCGGCGCTCTCCGGATGCGCCGGGCTCGGCGCGTTGATTGACGTGATGGGACCGATCCGCAAATCGTACCCAGCGCAGCGGGCGCGGGGCTTCGCGGCAGAGGACATTTGCAGGTCGGCCGTCCGGCTCGCCGGTGCTGGTCCTGGTCCTGGTCCTGGTCCTGGTCCTGGTCCTGGTCCTGGTCCTGGTCCTGGTCCTGGTCCTGGTCCTGGTCCTGGTCCTGGTCCTGGTCCTGGTCCTGGTCCTG
>NZ_JBBKZV010000014.1:0-147385 GCF_037889915.1 Variovorax humicola
GGCTTCGCGGATCTGCGGGCAGCTCGCGAATGGGCGCGTGAGTTCGTGCATTGGTACAACCACGACCATCGCCACAGCGGCATCCGCTACGTCAGCCCCGCGCAGCGCCACGCCGGCGAGGATGTCGCGATCCTCACGGCCCGGCACGAGGTCTACCTCCAGGCTCGCGAGCGCAACCCGGCGCGTTGGTCAGGCAACACGCGCGACTGGTCGCACATCGCGACCGTCTCGCTCAACCCGGAACGCGACTCCATCGTCGCTGCGGCCTCGCGCCGCGAAAATATTCAGCCATTGGCTGCATGAAAGAGGCGACAAGTACCTTGACGCGCGCCGCGAGCGCAGCGGCTCCGAACAGCCCGGCAAGCCGGCGCGTGCGAAATCTGAAGGTCACAGTATCTCCTCGGTGAATGGAATGAATACCGAGGTTAGGAGTGAGTGCTGCAGCGGTCTTTCGAAAAACAGTGGTGCATTGTCGAAGACCACCGGTGCGGGATTAGGACTTTCGCGCGGTCGCAGGCGTAACGCCGAAGGCTTCGCGGAACGCTTGCGTAAAGTGCGATTGACCAGCGAAACCGAGCGTGACCGCGATCTCCGCGATTGGCATGGCCGTGTCCCTCAGCAGTATTCGAGCGCGATCCAGACGCCGTTGCAGCACGTATCGATGCGGGGTGCACCCCATGCTCGCCCTGAAGCATTTCGCAAAATGATGCGGACTCAAGCCAGCTTCGCGCGCGAGCGTTTCGACACTCAGGTCCGTCGCGAGGTTGGTCTCGATGAGGTCAAGCACGCGCTGGCGACTGTTTTTGCGGAGTTGGCCCGCAGGGGCGGCGCCGACGGGGGCGCCGTAGTGCTCTCCCAGTCGGCCGATCAGGGCGCACGACAGACCCTGCGCATAGAGCGCACCGCCAGGCGCTCCCCGCAGCGCTTCATCCGCCAGCTCCTGCATCAGCCACTGCAACTTGGGATCGAAGACTTCGTGCATCGTCTTCAAGTCGAATTCGGGCAGTTCAGGAGCCAGACGGCGTACCCGCTCAGGCGTGAGAAATACTCCGACTGTCATTCCCAATTCACCCTCCCAACGCGCGCCGCTACGCTGGAAGCCGCGCCCGTAGAGCTCAAGCATGCCCGGGGCGGTAGCGAGTTCCACCGTGCGATGCTCAAATCGGTACCATCGCCGGCCGCGTCCGCGCGTGGCCATTAGCAACATCGGTGCGCTCACGCACGCCGCGCCGCTCTCGAGCTTGGGCACGCACCCACCGGGAGCCCGGCCCATCGAGCGGGCAACTGAAGGAGTGGTGAGCCCGAGGCGTTTCGTTCGATGGCCTCAGCCGAGCAGATGGTGTATCGCTCGCAACTGGAAAAGGTCCACTCGGTCATGTTCGTGAGGACTGGGATTGGTCAGCAATGATGGGACTGCAGGCGACACAAGCCAATAGAGTCTGACGAATGCGCAGGCCCCGATCAGGACGCGTCAGGCTGCGCCGCCGGTGCAGCGCGCTGAAAGGCGTCGAGTTTCCCGCACGATTCATCGATCGCGAGCAGGCGCGGCCACTGCGCCAGATCCACCTTGAAGCGGCGCGCGCTTTCGATCTGGGGGATGAGATAGACGTCGGCGAGCGTCGGCGCATCGCCGAAGGAGAAGCCGTGGTCCGAACCGCGGGCTGCCAGCAAGGCTTCGTACGCGCTGAATCCACTGCTGATCCATGTGCCGCACCATTCGTCGATCGCCGCCTGGTCAGCCCCGAAGCGATGCCGCAGCGTCTCCAGAATGCGGCGATTGTTGACAGGATGCACGTCGCATCCAATGATCGCGGCGAGCGCCCGCACATGCGCGCGGCCGATCGGATCTTGCGGCAGCAGTGGCGCTTGCGGATAACGCTCCTCCAGCCATTCGATGATCGCGGGCGTCTGCGTCATCGTCATGCCATCGAAATCCAGAGTCGGGACGAGTTGCTGCGGATTGATGGATCGATATGCGTCGCCGAGGTGCTCTCCCGCCGCAGATCGACCGCGACTTGGTCGTAGGCCAGGCCCTTGAGGTTGAGGGCGATGCGGAGCCTGTGGGAGGTTCCGCTACGGAAAAAGGTGTAGAGCTTCATCGGATGGCGTCGGGTGATGTTGGGTCTGCGTTGCTCAGCACGGGCAAGAAGTGCTGTGCTGCGCGGCGCCGCGCGACGGATCATTCGCCGACACGCGCCGCCGAGAAAGAAACAAGCGATCATTGCCCCAAAGGGAACATGGATCAATCGCATGTGCTGAATACAGCGCATAGATTTCGGCAATGTGGCGGCGACACTCGCAGATGACGACGGCGGTCAGCCGTCTCAACCTGCTGGGGTCTGTCCCCAAACCGACACTCGCCGTTGCAGCGGGACGCTGATACGGGGTCGCGGCCGGCTACTGCTTGCCAGCACTTTCTCCGTGCAACTGGGTGACCAGAGCCCGCAACCAGACATTCGCAGGATCCTTGTTGTAGCGTTCATGCCAGAACAAGTTGATCGTGATCTCGGGGAGCTTCGCCGGGTGGTTGGCGTATGACAACCCGAACGGTGTGACTAGCGCCCGTGCGAGTCGCTCTGGCACGGTGGCGACCAGGTCGGAGTCGTGCAGGATGTGCCCCACCGCGACATAGTGAGGCACGGTCAGGACGACCTTGCGGGCAACCTTCTGGCGTCGCAGGAGTTCATCGGCCTGCCCGTGGCCGGTGCCTTCCGAAATCACCACGACATGCTCGGCCGCAGAGAAGTCGCTCAAGGAAATCTTGCCTTTGTCGAGTGGGTGGCCAAGCCGGAACATGCAAACGTAGCGCTGCTTGAAAAGCCGGCGCTGGAAGTATCCGCCCTTCAATTGCGGCAGCAGGCCCATTGCGAGGTCGACGTGACCCGCCTCCATCTCGTCCTGCAGGTTGACGGAGGTGTTGCGCACCGTGCTGAGCGAAACGCCCGGCGCAACGCGCGCCAGTTCCTTCATCAGCTTGGGCAGGAAGTAGATCTCGCCGATGTCCGTCATGCCCACGGTGAAGGCGCGCTTCGACGTTGCCGGGTCGAAGGTCGCACGCTGGTTGAGGGCCGCATGGATGACCTGAAGGGCGCGGGCCGTCGGCTCGGCGAGTTGTTCGGCAAAGGGTGTCGGCTCCATGCCCTTGGGCGTTCGCAGGAACAGGGGGTCATCGGTGAGCTTGCGAAGTCGCGCCAGCGCATTGCTGACCCCCGGCTGTGAAAGCCCAAGGCTGGTCGCCACCTTCGAGACGCGCCGGTCGATCAGCAATTGCTGGAACACAACCAGCAGGTTGAGGTCGATTTCATTGAGTTCCATCGTGTCCTCGCATTCGCCAAATCAATTCTGTGTATTGCCGGTATTCTATTGAACGATGGGCCCGCAGCGAGGATCATTCGTGCACCCCACAACGCCGGTCGTGAGACAACACGACACAGGAGACAAACATGGATGACGCAACAGCGGTCTTTCCCCAGCAGATCCACTGGGCAGACCAGGGTACGAGCCGCATACCCTTCATGGCCTACACCGAGGCCGACCAGCATCGACGCGAACTCGAGCGTCTGTTCTACAAGAGCCACTGGTGCTACGTTGGCCTGGAAGCCGAGATCCCCGAAGCCGGCGACTTCAAGCGCACGGTGGTCGGCGAGCGCTCGGTGATCATGATCCGCGATGCCGAAGGCGGGATCAACGTGGTCGAGAACGTGTGCGCCCATCGCGGCATGCAGTTCTGCCGCGAACGCCATGGCAACAAGAAGGCGGAAGGGTTCACCTGCCCCTATCACCAGTGGAACTATTCGCTCGGCGGTGACCTGCAAGGCGTCCCGTTCCGCCGCGGCGTCAAGCAGGACGGCAAGATCAACGGCGGAATGCCCGCCGACTTCAAGCCCGCAGAACATGGCCTCAACAAGCTCAAGGTAGCAGTGCGCGGGGGCGTCGTCTTCGCGTCCTTCGATCCGGACATCGAATCGCTCGAAGACTTCATGGGCCCGACGATCCTGGGCTATTTCGATCGTCTCTTCAACGGCCGCAAGCTCAAGATCCTCGGCTACAACCGCCAACGCATCCCGGGCAACTGGAAGCTGATGCAGGAAAACATCAAGGACCCGTATCACCCTGGCCTGCTGCACACCTGGTTCGTCACGTTCGGCCTCTGGCGTGCGGACAACAAGTCGCAGTTGAAGATGGACGACCACCATCGCCACGCCGCGATGATCTCGACGCGCGGCACCAGCGGCAAGGCCGACCAGGTGACCCAGGTATCGAGCTTCAAGGAGAGCATGCAGCTCAACGACGACCGCTTCCTCGACATCGTGCCCGAGCCCTGGTGGGGCGGCCCGACGGCGGTGATGATGACGCTGTTTCCGAGCGTGATCTTCCAGCAGCAAGTCAACAGTGTCTCGACGCGGCATATCCAGCCGAGCGGCCCCGGCGCCTTCGATTTCGTCTGGACCCATTTCGGATTCGAGGACGACGACGAGGCCATGACGCAGCGGCGCCTGCGCCAGGCCAACCTCTTCGGCCCCGCAGGCTTCGTGTCGGCGGACGACGGCGAGGTGATCGAGCTCTCGCAAAAAGGGTTCGAGCAGAAGCCCTTCCACCGCACGCTCGCCGAACTGGGCGGCCGCGAGGTTGGAGACACCGACCACATGGTGACCGAAACCCTGATACGCGGTATGTACGAATACTGGCGCAAGGTCATGGAGGCTTGAATCATGGACTTCCAGGACCACTTTGAACTGGGGCAGCTCTATGCAAACTACGCCAGCGCCTTGAGCGCCGGTGATTGGGATGCATGGCCGGAGTTCTTCACTGACGAATGCAGCTACCGTCTGCAGCCGCGCGAGAATTTCGAGCGCGGATTTCCGCTGGCCACGCTCTCGTTCGAAAGCAAGGGCATGCTCAAGGACCGCGTCTACGGCATTCGTGAAACCCTGTTCCACGACCCGTACTACCAGCGGCACGTCGTCGGCGCACCGGTGGTGAAGAAGGCCGAGGCCGATCGCTTCGAATGCGAAGCCAACTACGCGGTGTTTCGCACCAAGCTCTCGGAGCTTTCGTCGGTGTTCAACGTCGGCCGCTATATCGATGTCGTCGTGCGTACTGAAGCAGGGCTCAGGTTCTCTTCGCGTCAGGTCATCTATGACAGCGAAATGATCCCCAACTCCATCATCTATCCGATCTGAGGCACGACATGACCGTACTGAACTGGACCGACGCAGCAACTGTCGACGACGTGCCCACCGACGATGTCATCGGCATGATCGTCGCGGGCAAGGATCTCGCCTTGTACAGCGTCGAAGGCGAAGTCTTCGCCACCGACAACATCTGCACGCACGGCCATGCGCGCCTGTGCGAGGGCTTTCTCGAAGGCCATGAAATTGAATGCCCGCTGCACCAGGGCAAGTTCGATGTGCGCAACGGCAAGCCCACTTGCGCGCCGGTGACCGAAGCGATCCGGTCTTATCCGGTCAAGATCGAAGGCGGCCGCGTCTGGCTCGCCCTCGACTGACGCATCGTTTCCAAGGAGAACCCCATGACTGCAGAGCGACCTGAGGTCGCGGCCGCCGCATGCGCGGACGCCAGCGAGATCCAGAACATTGTGATCATCGGCGCGGGACAGGCCGGCGGCTGGGCGGCCCAGACCCTGCGCGCCGAGGGCTTCACGGGCCGGCTGGTGCTGATCGGTGACGAACCGCATCCGCCACACGAACGACCACCCCTGTCCAAGG
Organism: Variovorax humicola; assembly: GCF_037889915.1. Taxonomy (NCBI): domain Bacteria; kingdom Pseudomonadati; phylum Pseudomonadota; class Betaproteobacteria; order Burkholderiales; family Comamonadaceae; genus Variovorax; species Variovorax humicola. The sequence goes on from NZ_JBBKZV010000014.1 coordinate 5,730, forward strand.
CCGTTTTGTCGGGCGCGGCGCTGCCCGAATCCACCCGCTTGATGAAGCCCGAAGCCTTCGTGGCTCTGGGGCTGGACTGGCGGCCTGGCGCCCGGGTGCACCGCATCGATCGCGCCACCAAGCAGGTGATGCTGGCCGATGGCGATGCCGTCGCGTACGACAAGCTGATTCTTTGCACCGGCGGTCGCGCCCGCCAGCTCACGCTGCCTGGCGCCGACCAGGTGTCGTTGCACACCCTGCGTACCATCGAAGATGCGCAGGCGCTGGCCCCGGCGCTGGACGCTGGCCGCAGCCTGGTGGTGGTGGGCGGCGGCTGGATCGGCCTGGAGGTCGCCGCCACGGCGCGCCAGCAGGGCGCCGAGGTGGTCGTCGTCGAAACCCAGAGTCGGTTGTGCGAACGGACCGTGCCTGCTGAGATTTCCGAACACCTGCTGGCATTGCACCGCGCGCAAGGTACACGGGTGCTGCTGGGCGCGGGTGTCAGCGGCTTCGCGCGGGCCGCGGATGGCCGCTCCGAAGTTCTGCTCGCGGACGGCAGTGCCTTGCGCTGCGACACGATCGTGTTGGGCATCGGCTTGGTGCCCAACGACGAACTGGCGCGCGAGGCCGGTCTGGAATGCGAAGGCGGCGTGCTCGTCGATGCCCGTTGCCACACCTCGGACCCCGACATCCTGGCCGCTGGCGACGTTGCCGTGGCACCCAACGCCTGGGCCGGGCGGCGGCTGCGGCTGGAGTCATGGCAAAACGCGCAGGAGCAAGGCATTGCCGCTGCGCGCTCCGCCCTCGGCCACACGGTGGACTACCAGCCGCTGCCCTGGTTCTGGTCCGACCAGTACGGCATGAACCTGCAGATCTACGGCATGCCGGCCGCCGCGCACCGCGTGGTGCGGCGTGGCGACGAGGCGAGCGGCAATTTCGTGCTGTTCTATCTGGCTGGCGACGTGGTGCAGGCCGCCATCGGGCACAACGCAGCGCGCGATCTGCGCTTTGCGCGCCGCCTGATCGAGCAGCGCAAACCCGTGGATGTTGAGCGCCTGGCCGACCTGGCCACGCCGATGTCGAAGCAGTGACCAGGCGCTGACGACAGTCCCCTTTTGAAAAATCCCAACGAGACAAACACTATGCGCCAAATCGATGTCCACCAACTCGCGGACGATGCCCGCTTCAACCGCTTCCACGGCCTCGTGCTGTTCTGGTGCGCCCTGATCATCATCTTCGATGGCTACGACCTCGCCGTCGTGGGCATCGCGCTGCCCTCCATCATGAAAGACCTGGGCGTGGACCCCACGCAAGCGGGGTTCATGGTGAGCTCGGCCCTGTTCGGCATGGCGTTCGGTGCCATCTTCCTGGGCACCCTGGCGGACCGCATCGGCCGGCGCTGGTCCATCGTCATGTGCATCACCTTGTTCAGCGTGTTCACGGCAGCCGCCGCGCTCACAAGGGATCCGCTGCTGTTTGCCGCCTCGCGCTTCGTGGCGGGCCTGGGCATCGGCGGCGTCATGCCCAATGTGGTTGCCCACATGACCGAGTACGCGCCCAAGAAGGTGCGCGCCACGCTGGTCACCTTGATGTTCAGCGGTTACGCGGTGGGCGGCATTCTGGCGGCGTTGCTGGGCAAGGGGCTGATCGAGAGCTATGGCTGGCAGTCGGTGTTCTTCGCGGCTGGCGCGCCCGTGCTGCTGATCCCTTTCATCTTGCGGTCATTGCCGGAATCAATGCCTTTCCTGCTGGCGAAGGGGCGGCACGAGGAACTCAAGCGCATCGCGGCGCGGGTCGAGCCGAGCTACCAACCGCAAGCCGGCGACCAACTCACCGTGCCTGCAAGGGACGAGACACATGGCGCCCCGACACGACAATTGTTCGCAGAGGGCCGTGGATTCAGCACCCTCATGTTCTGGACCTCATTCTTCATGTGCCTGTTCATGGTCTATGCACTCAGCTCCTGGCTGACCAAGCTGATGGCCGGCGCCGGCTACAGCCTGGGCTCGGCATTGACATTCGTGCTGGTGCTCAACGCCGGGGCCATCGTTGGCTCAGTCGGCGGCGGCTGGTTGGCCGACCGGTTCCACATCAAAGCCGTGCTGGCGTCCATGTACGCACTGGCAGCCGTGTCAATCAGCCTGCTGGGGTTTGCCATGCCGCAGGAGCTTCTATTCATCGTGGTGGCGCTTGCAGGCGCCTCGACCATCGGCACGCAGATCGTGGCCAACGCCTACACCGGGCAGTTCTATCCGATGGCGATCCGCTCCACCGGCTTGGGCTTTGCATTGGGCATCGGTCGCGGCGGTGCGATCCTGGCGCCCATCGTGATCGGCCTGCTGGTCAGCCTGAAACTGCCGCTGCAGCAGAACTTCTTCGCCATTGCGATACCGGGCGCCATCGGCATGCTGGCCGTGCTGCTGATCGACCACCGCAAGTCTGCATCGGTGCAGCACGCCGCGAGGCTGGTTATGGCCTCGGAAGCGACCGCGTCGGCCGCTCGCAATGCACACACCCACGCTTGATCACCAACCTACACCAACCACAAAGAACACCCCATGACCGATACCACCTATCTCTGGACTCCTCCTGCCGTCAAGTCGCTGCCCGTGCGTGGCAAGTCCGAACGCCTGCCCATCAACCGACTGTTCTTCGTCGGCCGCAACTACCACGCCCATGCGGTCGAGATGGGAAAGCCAGTCGACAAGAGCGCCGAGCGGCCGTTCTACTTCACCAAGTCGCCGCAGACGCTGGTCGAGTCGGGCGCGACCGTGGCCTATCCGCCGGAGACGAAGAACTATCACCACGAGATGGAACTGGTGCTGGTCATTGGCGCGCCGGGCTTCCGCGTGTCGCAGGAAGACGCGCACAAGCTGGTCTACGGCTATGCCTGCGGCTTGGACATGACACGTCGCGACCTGCAACTGGTGGCGCGTGACAAGGGGCGCCCCTGGGACTTGGGCAAGGACGTCGAGGAGTCCTCGGTCGTCTCCGAGGTCGCGCCCATGGAAGGCACGGTGCTCGAGCAGGGGGCGCTAGAGATGACGGTGAACGGCCAGCAGCGCCAGAAATCCGACCTCGACAAGCTCATCTGGAACATCCGCGAGATCATTGCGGATCTTTCGCTTTTCTATCATCTGCAACCTGGCGACCTGATCTTCACAGGCACGCCGGAAGGCGTCGGTCCGCTGCAACCGGGCGACCGCATCGAAGGCAGCGTCGCTGGCGTGGGCGAGATCACGCTCGACATCGGCGCGGCCGAATAAGCGCAGGAGTACACCAATGACCGTCGAAACCATGCCGTCCCCCGTGCGCCTGAAGGCGGTTGCCGCCAAAGGCCAGCCCGATCCCAGTCCTGCGCTGGAACAGCTCTACCGTGGTTTCGAGAGCGAGCTGCTCGTGCCGCTTTGGACCGAGATCGGCGACCTGATGCCACAGAACCCGCGCAGCAAGGCCATGCCGCACCTCTGGCGCTGGGACCGTCTCGTGGAACTGGCCAGCGAGGCGGGCCGCATCGTGCCTGTGGGCCGCGGCGGCGAACGGCGTGCCATTGCCCTGGCCAATCCGGGCTTGGGCGGACGGCCTTTCGCCACGCCCACGCTATGGGCAGCCATCCAGTACCTCATGCCAGGCGAGAACGCGCCTGAGCACCGGCACACGCAACATGCGTTCCGCTTCGTTGTCGAGGGGGAGGGCGTTTGGACCGTCGTCAATGGCGATCCGGTGCGGATGTCCCGAGGTGACTTCCTGCCGCAAGCCGGCTGGAACTGGCATGCCCATCACAACGCGGCAAGCGCACCCATGGCGTGGATCGATGGACTGGATATTCCCTTCTCGTACTACACGGAATCGCAGTTCTTCGAGTTCGGGCGCGAGCGCGTTGGTACGGTCGAGATGACGACGCCGGAGTTCTCCCGCTCCGAACGCCTGTGGGGCCACCCGGGCCTGCGTCCGCTTTCGCAACCGGAGGCGCCGTCTGCCACGCCGTTGCTGGCCTATCGCTGGGTCGACACCGACCGTGCGCTGACCGACCAATTGGCGCTGGAAGAGGAGGGCCATGCCGCGACGCTGAGTCCGGGACATGCGGCCGTGCGATTCACGAACCCCAGCAACGGGCGCGACGTGCTGCCGACCATCCGCACCGAGATGCACCGCGTCAGGAAAGGTGCCTCCACGCTGACGCACCGCGAGGTCGGGTCTTCCGTCTATCAGGTGTTCGAAGGGACCGGAAGCGTCACCGTGGGCGACAAGCAATGGACCGTGCGGCGTGGCGACATGTTCGTTGTTCCCTCCTGGGCGCCTTTCGCGGCGCGCTGCGATGCAGCGAGCGATTCGACGCTTGATCTGTTCCGGTTCAGCGACTCGCCCATCTTCGAGGCGCTGCACGCACATCGCTCGCAGGTGGGCGACCCGGCGTAGGCGTTTAACGCACATGACGGCACCCGGGCCATCGCTGTTCTTCAATACCAGGAGCGAGCGCATCGCCCTGGCCCGCCAGCGCTATTTCGAAGAGGGCGAATTGCCCTCAGGCATCGTGAGCGCTGCCGTCTACGAGTCGTGGGCCCGCTGCCAGCGGTTCCACGCAAATCCGGCAGAGAAAGTTGAGTTCGAGCCGGTATCGACCAGCCGGACGCATCTCGCACTGCAGAAGCATCGCGACCTGATGGGCGCATGGCTGGACGCGCTGCCCCAGTTGCAAGCCGTGCTCGGAACCACATCCTGCGCTGCGATGCTGACGGACCCGACCGGCGTCCTGATCGGCGCCACGTGTGTAGGGCGAGCCCATGAGATGCTGATGCCCATTGCGACACGCACGGGCGTCAACCTCTGCGAGGAAGCGGTGGGGACCACTGCGCCAGGGGTGGTGGCGCGCACCGGGCAAGCGGTGTCTGTCTTCGCCGGCGAGCACTTCTTCGACTCGGTCAAGGAAATGCACTGCGCAGCGGCGCCCATACGCGACACCCAAGGCAGGGTTGCAGGCGTACTGGACATCTCGAGCGAGGCAATACCTTTTCGCTTTGAAGCTTCCATCGTGGTCAGTCTATACGCGGCTGGCATCGAGAACCGCTTGCTGATCTCGCAGTCCGCCGACCATCTCGTCATTCGCTTCCAAGTCGATTCGAAACTACTGGATTCACACTTTGCGGCGCTTGTCGGCATAGACCGGGAAGGCGAGCTTGCGTGGATGAATGGCACTGCGGCCCGGCTCTTGGGTTTGCCTTCGACGCCGGGTGCACATGAGCGAATATCAGCTGAGGCCGTAATGGGCGCGAGCTTCTCGCAGCTTGCTTCACTGCCGGAAACGGATTCCACCTTCCTCCTGCTCGCGAATGGACTCATGGTGTGGGCACGCGCCGAGATGAGAGCGGCCGATGGACACCGGCACCTTGTACAGGGCTGGCACGACGCGGCGCTTACGGTCGTGCCGCGCGATGTCCAAGTGCTTGCACCAGCGAAGTCAGGCGATGCGGCGAGCGAGCAGTTACCCGGAGGTGAGACCGTGGGGCTGACCCGACCGAAGCCCAGGCGCAAGTCGCGTCAGACCGGCGACGAGAGTCCAAATGTGGATCTGCGTGATTGCAGCAAGCATCTTATTGAACAGGCGCTGGACCGATGTGGCGGAAACCTCGCCAAGGCAGCCAGGACGCTGGGCGTCTCGCGCGGTTTGATCTATCGGCGACTCGGCAGTCGCAAGTAGCGCGAACCGTTGGGTTGGTGACTTCGTTTCTGTTCCGAAATGGAACAGATTCGGCGAGGCGGGTTTACCCGATATTTCTGGCGAGGTGCCGCGTCACATACCTTCGTGACCTTCCTGTGAGTCGCTCCAGCGTGGCGGCTTCAAGGAATGAACTTCTCACCATGAAACCGAAGGTAGACACGCATGCGACCCTTTCCCTACGTCTCTCAAAAAATGACAGACGATGCGCAACTGGACCGGCTAGAACGCGCCCTGATCGCAGGCAAGCTCGACCGGCGAGGCTTCATCCGTGCGGCCGCTGCGGCCGGTCTGGCGACAACGGGGCTGGCAGCGGTGGCCGATGAACTGGACGCCGTGCGCGAGAACCAAGCCAAGCGATCGGCTTCGTTGCAGCAAGCCTACGATTACATCGTGGTTGGAACGGGCAGTGCGGGTTCAGCGCTGGTTGGCCGATTGGCGGCGAAGACAAGCGCCAGCATCCTGATGATCGAAGCTGGTGACTGGGACACGGCGCCATCGGTGATGGATCCAGGCCTCTGGTTCACGAACCTGGACACGGAGCGCGACTGGCAAGACGTGGCGCTCCCGGCGCCCAGCACGAACAATCGGGCGATCCCCGAACACATGGGCAAGGTGGTGGGCGGCGGCAGCAGCATCAATGCCACCATCTGGGCGCGCCCCTTCAAGAACGATCTCGCATACTGGGCCGAACAGAGTGGGGACGCAGCCTGGGGCTATGAGCACGGTCTCTCCATCTACCGGGGCATGGAGAACTGGCAAGGCAAGCCTGATGCGCATTACCGCGGCAAGGGCGGCCCGGTGTGGTGCCAGCCTGCACACGATCCGCACCCCGCCGCGGTGGCCATGCTCGCGGCCTGCCGCTCGTTGGGAATGCCGGTGCTTGACGACCTGAATGGGGCACGCGAGGTAGGCGACGGCGGCTTCGCATTGATGAATCAGATCATTCGCGACGGCCGGCGCCAAAGCATGGCGCGGTCTTATCTTTATCCGGTTCTCGCCCGCAAGAATGTCACGGTGCTGGTGAAGTCGCAGGTAGACCGACTGCTCTTCTCCGGCATGCGTGTCACAGGTGTCGAGCTCCGCCGCGGCGACGGGGCGCCCATTCGCATCCAGGCGAAGTCCGAGGTCATCCTCAGTTCGGGCGGTATCAACACTCCCAAGCTGCTGATGCTCAGTGGAATCGGCGATGAGGTGCAACTGCGCACGCATAGCATCAAGACGCTCGTTCATGCGCCGGAGGTGGGGCAAAACTTCCAGGACCACATACTGCACGGCGGGTGCATCTGGGAGCCGAACGAGCACGTGCCGCACCGCAACAGCGCCGCGAACGCCTCTGGTTTCATCAAGAGCCAGAAGGATCTGCAGACCCCGGACCTGAACCTGGTGCAGATCGAATTGCCCTACGCGAGCGAGGTTGTGGCAAAGCAGTATTCACCGCCGTCCACGAGCTGGGCACTGTGTGCGGGGCTGACAGCGCCCAAGAGCCGTGGCGAAGTCAGGCTTCGCTCCGGCAATCCCGCCGATCGGCCGATCGTGGACGCGCGATTCCTGAGCCACCCTGACGACGTCAAGGCTCTTGCATACGGGATCGAGGTTTGCCGCGAGATCGGCAATTCGCCGGCGATGCGCAACTTCGTCAAGCGCGAAGTTGCTCCCGGAAAAAAGCTCACAGGTCAGGCGATGGACGACTTTGTGCGGGACGGCGCAACGACCTATTTCCACCAGGTCGGTACGTGCCGGATGGGCAAGGATGCGAAGGCTGTCGTCGACGCCAGGCTGCGGGTCAACGGCGTGCACAACCTGCGCATTGCCGACAGTTCCATCATGCCGCGCATCCCCGGTGTCGCGACGATGGCGACCTGCGCGCTCATCGGCGAGCGCATGGCAGAGATCCTGAACAAGAGCGCGTGAACTCGTCGGACACATTGCTCGCCCTCCCGCACTTCATTTCTCCGAAATCCAGACTTGGAACGCACATCATGGAATCCGAACTTCTCATCGACAACGTGAAAAGCGAAGCCGAAGGCGGCGCCACCTTCGAGCGTCACCACCCCACCAGTGGAGACGTCGTGACGCGAGCTGCTGCCGGCAGCGTCGACGATGCCATCCGAGCCGCCGAGTCGGCAAGTATCGCCTTCAAGACGTGGCGTCACTCGCCGCCTTCCGAGCGGCGTCGCATTCTCCTCAAGGCCGCGGATGCGCTGGAAGCCCGCACGCAAGACTTCATTGAAACGATGGCGGCCGAGGTCGGTTCGCCCGCTCTCTGGGCCGGCTTCAATGTCGTCCTTGCGGCAAATCTGTTTCGCGAAGCCGCATCGCTGACCACACAGATCCAGGGCGAGACCATCCCCACCGACAAGCCGGGGGCAATGTCCATGACGGTGCGCCAACCGGTCGGCGTCGTGCTGAGCATCGTGCCCTGGAACGGCCCTGTGGTGTTGGCCGCCCGAGCGATTGCGTACCCGCTGATGTGCGGCAATACAGTCGTGTTTCGCGCGTCTGAAGCCAGCCCGCGGACCCACATGCTCGTCGCGGAGGCCTTGATGGATGCAGGGCTGCCGGCCGGCGTGCTCAACTTCCTGACCAACGACCCGAAGGATGCCCCCGAGGTGATCGACGCACTGATTGCTCACAAGGCCGTCCGACGCATCAACTTCACTGGCTCCACTCGCGTGGGACGGATCATCGCGCAGAATGCGGCGGTACACCTGAAGAGGTGCCTGCTCGAACTGGGCGGGAAATCTCCCTTGGTGGTGCTCAAGGACGCCAACGTGGACGAGGCAGTCAAGGCCGCCGTCTTCGGCTCGTTCCTCTACCAGGGACAGATCTGCATGTCGACCGAGCGCATCATCGTCGACGAAGCGATTGCCAACGAGTTCGTTTCCAAGTTTGCCGCGCGTGCGAGGGAGCTCGTTGCCGGCGACCCGATGAAGAACCCGCAATGCGTGATCGGTCCGATGGTGTCGAAACAATCGGGACCTCGGCTCAATGCGTTGATCGACGATGCGCTCTCCAAAGGCGCCAAGCTCGCCTGCGGTGGTCATGCCGATGGCGCGTCCATGCCCGCGACGATCGTCGACCATGTCACGAGCGACATGGCCATCTACGACGAAGAGACCTTTGGTCCCATCACCACGGTGGTCAGGGTCAATGGCGACCATGAAGCCGTCAGCGTGGCGAACGATACGGCGTACGGGCTCTCCGCGGGAGTGTTCTGCAAGGACGTGATGCGGGCCCTTGACGTCGCCCTCCAGATTGACACTGGGGCATGCCACGTGAACGGATCCACCGTTCAGAACGAGGCGCAGGCGCCGTACGGTGGGACGAAGAACAGCGGATACGGCCGCTTCGATGGCCGAGCCGTGATCGATGAATTCACCGAGTTGAAATGGATCACGATTGAGCCCTCGGTACAGCAGTACCCGATCTAGCGACCGTGCTCCGACCGGGCCATCTCGCCAAGGCACTGGCCCGGTTGCAGCAGCTCTCGCTGATGCCGAGGGCAACGAAACAGTCGTGCGGCCTGCGCTCCTGCCGGGGTGCACCAGCTGTGGTAGGCGGCCCTCCGCCTACAGGAACCCGCCCGACCAACGCCGCTCCATGCGCGTGCGTCTGGCGATGGCGAGATGTACCGCTTCTTCAACATCTTCAGCTGAGACAAGAATGACCCAAGTACATCCTGCGTGTCGAGTCGTCGAACATCCCGCCGAGGGCCTCGGTCTTCGGCGGGCATCCACGCTCGCCGCGGCAGCTGCGGCTCTCATGGCCGCTTCCTGCGGCGGTGGGCATAGCAATGGTGGAGGAGGTTTCATCAATGGCGGAACGCTGCCTACATCAACCAGTGAGAAGGTCTCATGCGAGAGTCTCATGAGCACCAAGCTTGCCGGCGGAGTGATCAAGTCTGCTGTTGCCATTCCTGCCGGGGACTACACCCCACCTGGTCAGCCGGCGCCAGTGGCCGGGCTACCAGCCTTTTGCAGAGTCGTCATGACGATGCAACCCAGCGCTGACTCGAACATCAATGTAGAGCTGTGGTTACCCCGCCAGAACTGGAACGGCCGCTTCCTTGGCACGGGCAACGGCGGCGGAGCGGGATCCATCGCCTACAACGCCGGAATTGCTGAGGGCCTGAAGCGCGGCTTCGCGGCCGCCAACACGGATCTCGGCACTGCACCAGACCCGAACCAGCTCGTCGATCATCCCGAGCGTTGGCGCGACTTCGGGTACCGCGCCAACCACGAGATGACCCTCGCCGGCAAGGCACTGACCACCGCCTACTATCAATCGCCACCCAAGACCTCCTACTTTTCGGGATGCTCAACGGGCGGTCAACAGGCGCTGACGATAGCCCAGCGCTACCCCGAGGACTACAACGGAATACTGGCCGGCGCGCCCGCGAACAACCGCACGCATCTTCACACGATGTTCCTGAGTAATCTGCAAACGCTGAACGCCCCCGGTGCGAAGCTCTCGCAGGCAAAGCTCGACATGATCACGAGCAAGGTCCTCGCCGCGTGCGTTGGAACGGACGGCGGCGCGCCGACAGACAAATTCCTCACGGATCCGCGGGGTTGCACCTTCGATCCGGAAAAGCTGCCGAAGTGCAGCGACACCGAGACGGACGCGTGTCTCACCGCACCGCAACTCACGGCCCTGAAGGGTGCGTGGAATGGCCCGGTCAATCCTCATACCAACGAACGGATCTTCTCGGGCCTCGTTCTCGGCTCGGAAAGCGCAGTCTTTGGACTTGCGTTCCAGGGCGACACCGTGTCATGGCCACTGCAACAGCTCTACATGTTCAAGTGGGCGCTGGGAGCCGACTGGCAATACACTAACTTCGACTTCGACAAGGACATGGATAAGGTCGACTCCGTCCTAGCCCCCATCCTGAATGCCAACGACGCGAACCTGTCGCGCTTCAAGTCAGCGGGAGGCAAGTTGATGATGTACAACGGGACAGCCGATCCTGGTCCTTTCTCCAGCCCCATCGAATACTACGAGCGCGTGGTGCAAGCCCAAGGAGGCTCGCTGGCCGATACCAAAGGCTTTTTCCGTTTCTACCAAGTCCCTGGCATGGGACATTGCAGCAGCATCACGGGAGGGGCCGGTCTGGGAGATTTTGGTCAAGCTTACTCATCGTTCGTCCCCAAGGACAAGGATCACGACGTGATCCTGAAGCTCGTCGACTGGGTCGAGAACAACAGCGCTCCGGACAGCGTGATTGCCACGCGGTACTCGGATCCAGCGGGGAGTGCGATCGCCATGGAGCGCCCCATCTGCACCTATCCAGCGATCCCGAAATATCTGGGCGGCGACGCCTCAAAGGCGACCAGCTTTGCCTGTATCGAGGCGCCTCGCAACGGCGTCCCTGTACCCGCGCCCAGATATTTGAATTGAGGGATTCCTCAAAGACTGGCTGGGTGTTGTTTGGATGACTGGTGCACCGGATCTTCGAACGCTCAATGCATGCCGCTGCCTTCGCGATGCAATCCATTGCGGGTCGACCTCAAGACCGCGGCAATGGATTGCGGGCTGAGCAGGGCGAAGGTTCCTGGGTCCAGTGACATCGTTGTTCCGTGAAGTGCGTGCGAGGTTCACTCGCACCGGCGCAATGCGCAGCGAAGCAAGCGGCGGGGCAGCGCCGGGCTTGACGTACTAGGGCAGCTGCATGAGGTAGCTTCGGAGGTCGGCACAGATCTTGTCGTCGATCGGCGTCGGATACATCTTGGGCATGGAGCCTCGCGGTTCCATCAATTGACGCGTGATGTCTCCCGGCGTCATTCGCTTCGAGATCCCTTGCAGGGCAGGACCACGCTGCAATAGCGCTGGTAGGCCTTCTTGCCCTTGGCCAGGGCCGGTTCCCCGGACGCTGCCGCCGGCTCGCTTGCCGCCGGTAGCCGGCTGGGCCTCGGCCTGAGGGAGTATGCCAAGGCTAGCAGCAAGCGCCGCCGCGAGCAGGTTGCGCGGCATCATGGCGCCGCCAGTCCGAACACGACCAGGCTCGGATTGCCGTCCCCGCCGAAGGTCAGCCGCGAGATGTTGCCGGTGGTTATGGCGACGTATTGCGTGCCCTTCGGATGATCATTCCATCGGAAATATGTCGCGCCGTGATTGACCACGAAGGGCATGTGCGCGACTGGCTTGCGAGTGGCCTTCCAAATCTGCTTGCTGTTGGTAATCGTGTGGGTTCCGTAATGCACGGTCTCGACGACCTCGCACTCGATGGCGGCAGTGGCGCCTTCGAGCCAGGGTAGCCATCCGTCTACAGATGACCAGGCGTCGCGTCAGTCGTCCGACCGGAAGCGCTGATCGCGCAGGGCAGACTGCGAGAAGTGTGTCAGTTGAGGATGTTGCTCGTCCGCAAGCAGGTTCATGCAAAAGCCACCCGAGCCTTGCAACACCGGATGCAAACCGGTCCCGCGGTTGATCGCCACGAGCATCGAAGGAGGGGTCCATCGACACTGGAATGACGGCGGTGGCCGCCATGCCATGTGGCTGACCTTCTCCATCACGGCTGGTGATGATGGCAACCGAGCTTGCCAGACGCCGCATGGCGTCCGCCAAGCAAGTGGACAGGTTCAGCTGTTCGTCTTGAACTACCGGTCTCGCGCTCATGGTTGTCGACACTTGGTTTGGCCTCATTTGCGGTTGCGCCGATGTGGCGTGTGGTCGTAGACAATGCCATTGCTGTGCCAGCCTTGCTTCCCTTGAAGAATCAACGACTTACGACTCAGCATGGTGTCGCAAGACATGGGCGGCGCGACACTGACCTGTCGCAAGGCGGTGGGCTTGCGACACTTGCTGCATGAGAGACGCCAGTAGAAATCGACGATCGCATAGATATTGGGAACGTCGCGGGGCGATCGCTTGCAGGGGATGGCTGCCTTGGGCGGTCTCTTCCATCAGGTACCTGCTCGTGAGGGACCGCTCGGGAACAAGTGTCCCGGTGTCGGCGCCGGCGACTCTCGGATTGCACCCGCGCGCTCGCTGCCCATTGGCGAAGCGTCCCGTCGCACGCGACAATTCGCGCGCCTGCGCTGCGAGGAGACGGGCGCGAAGATGCATTTGTTCGGAGGAAGACGGACGATTCCGTGGCGCCGCCGCGCGCTGCTTAAGGCCGCCGACTACAAGCAGGGCTACAGCACGACGCACGCCCCACTGATCGCTGGCGGCGTGCTGATCGTCGGTATCTCCGTAGGCGAATACGGTACGCGCGGCTTCCTCGACGTGGGACCTGAAGACGGGCGAGCGCAAGTGGCACCGGCGGACCACGGCCACGGGCAACGAGCCCAGCGCCGACATCTGGAAGCCCGGCATGGCCGAGCCCGGCGGCGGCCCGACCTGGCTGACCGGCAACTACGATCCGGACCTCGACCTGGTGTACTGGGGCGTGGGCAATGGCTCGCCGTGGAATGCGGCCATGCGCGGCAAGGACACGCTTTATGTCGGCTCGGTTCTCCCCTGCGGCCAGCTACCGGCGAGGGCGTATGGCACTTCCAGTTCAGTCCCGGCGACCCCTACGACTACGACGGCACCAACGAGCTGGTGCTGGCCGACTTGCCGGGCACCGGCAGCGGCAAGGTGCTGATGCAGGCCAACCGCAACGGCTTCTTCTACGTACTCGACCGCACCAACGGAAAGATGCTGTCGGCCAAGCAGCTCGCGCGCACGGTCAACTGGGCCACCGGCATCGACCCGGCGAGCACCGGCCGGCCGATCGACACCCCCATGGCGGCCAATGTGCAGCCGCACCTTGGGTTCGAGTGGCGCATCGCGGCGCGGACAGTGGTCTACGACTGGATCGAGGAACGCGATCGCCTCGAGCTTGCCTGGGAAGACACCAGACTGTTTGGCCGGCGCCGACCGAATGGTGGTGCGGCGCCTTCGGATGCGCTGATGGAAGAAATGTGCTCGCGGCAGTGTTCTGAGTCGCGAAGTTCCTGCTCCCGCTGCTGATGACGGAGATGCTTGCGACGGCGTCGCCGAGCCTGCACCAAGCTATTTGCACCAGCAGGCGGTAATCCCGGCTTTGTCAGTTCCGCTTCCCAGAAGTCATCAATGTCTTGGAGCCCTCGTGAGGCGTCCACCCGTCAGGGCAACCCAGCAACAAGGCCAACCAGTTGTCGTCACCTCTGGGAGCAGGCTCCCAGAACACCCAAAGATAGATTGTTGCGACACCGCCGCAAATCAGGGCGAGCGCTACGTGCCAGAAGACGTGGTCCATAGAGCTTCCTTGCCGACGAGCCTCCTACGCAAATTGGCCTGCCCGATCGACTGGCTGCCTGGTCCCGGTATGGACCCTATCGCGTGCTTGAGCCTCGATCCGTTCGGCCGCGAGTTCGGCGAGCATCAATGTCGGAAGGTTGGTATTGGCGCTGGGGATGGCAGGCATCACTGAGGCATCGACCACGAAAAGGTTCTGACTGCCGTGCAAGCGAAATCCTTCATCGACAACCGCCATCGGATCGCCCGCTTTGCCCATTGCGCAGGTGCCGACTGGGTGGCCCATCGGACTGATCGAGGACAGGATTCGGTCGTCCGAGATCTCGCACCCGCCTCCCCGATATGCGGCAGGCGCTCCGCTCCTGAATGCCCGACCGAATATCGCGCGGCGAATAAAGCCCGGCGAATTGGCAGCTGCTTCGGCGGCCATCGCGAGCACTTTCCCGGTCAAGCCGGGTCGATTGAACTGCTTCACTGCAAGTGCCCCCGGGAGCAGAAATGCTTCATGGTAGTGAGCGGCGACGCGCGGATCCCGCAGCAACCGTTCGGCCAGCCGAGCAGCCAGCACCATGCGTGGGGGATCCGCAGAATCCGACAAGAATCGGAAGTTGACCTCCGGATCCTTCAGCGGGTCAGCGCTCTTGAGTTTGACCGATCCGCGCGATTGAGGGGCGTACAAGGCACTTCCCATCAGCGCGAAATCGGGCCCATAGGACTTGCCACTCACCCGACCGATCACAAAACTGAATAGGTCACCTGATGGGGAACCGGGCATTCCCGAGGACGATCTCAAGCCGGCGAGAGCAAAGCGTCGGAGATCTGCGGAGACACGCTTGGCACGGGGCAGAGTGAGTGCGAAGAACATGTACGGATGGTTTTGCAGGTTGCGGCCGACACCGGGCAGATCCAAGACCGATTCGATCCCCAGAGAAGCCAACTCGCCTGCCGGGCCAATGCCGGATCGCAGCAAGAGTGTCGGTGAATAGATTCCGCCCGCGGACACAATCACATTGCGCGCAAGCAAGTGAACGGCCGCACCACCTCGTGTCGCATCCACACCGGACACGGCACCGCCGCTCATGCGAAGCCTGATGACATGGGTGTTGGGCATGATCTCGAGATTCGCGCGCCCCCTGACCTCCGTCGTCAGATAGCAACTTGCAGTGGTGACGCGCTCCTCTCTGTCGATGGCATTTGGCATCGAGAAAAAACCATCCCCAGGTTGCTCGTTGATGTCGGACACGAACGGCAGTCCAACATGCTGCGCTGCCTGCTCCATCGCGCGAACAAATGGTGGCCATTGTTCCTTGGGGGTACGGGAGATGGCGTGCACCCCTCCGGTTCGATCCTGCCGATCGCGGTCGTCCTCGATCTTCCTCCAGTTCCACCATGCCGACTCCCATGCGAGGCAACGCAAGGATCGAGGCGAGCATGTTGGGCTGCTGAGCGAAGATCTCGTCGGCCAGGCGCACCTTCTGTTCCTGGCCCATGCCGTTGACGTCGATGGCCGCCTGGACCATCAAGGCCTGCGTGATCACGCCCATTCGTCAGCTCGGCCGCCAGCGATGGGGCAACAGTTCATCGAGCCGATGGCTCGGATGCGAGTGGATGCGCTCCAGCACGTCGCGCAGGTACGCCCACGGATCTTGACCACAGAGCTTGGCGGACTGCACCAGACTCATCACCACCGCTGCGCGCTGGCCCGCCAACTCGCTGCCCACGAACAACCAGTTCTTCGCGTCATGATCATTTATGCATGAACGCAATAATGCGAACTGCGGTCTTATGCGAACTCGACGCCGGAGCGATGCGAGTCTTATCTCGTCGAGCGGTCGCGGCGACGCTGCCGCCGCTTCGCATGATCACAGCGACTTCAGGAACTGCATCAATCCCTTCGGCGGCCGGTATCGAGGCAGCTTGGCTTCTGGCGGCTTCAACCGAGCAAGAGTTCGCTCCTTCATTGCGAGGTCGGCCTCGACGTACATATGGGTCGTTGACGGACTCTCGTGCCCGAGCCACAGAGCGATGTCGGTGGCATTGGTTCCCGCCTGCAACAATCCCATCGCGGTCGAATGTCGAACCAGGTGAGGCGATACCGCCAGCTTGCCGAGTTCCGGATGCTCGGCGGAGGCCGCGACGACGGCGCGCTTGAGCCGCTGCGCGACGTTTGCCCGCGTCATCGGTTCGCCATCACGCCGCGGCAGCAGCGCAGAGCGTACCTCGAGATGCGGGTTCAGACGCAGCCAATCACGCACCTCACGGGAGGTTGTCTTCCACAACGGCAGCGAACGATGCTTACGCCCCTTGCCCTTGAGGCGGACGCTTGAGGTGGAGCCGAGGATCACGTCTTCGACCCTTATGCTTATCAACTCCGACACCCTGGCGCCGGTGTTGAACATCAGCATGAGCAGCAGGTGATCGCGTTGACCCAGCCAGGTCGCGGTTGGAACGTCAATCACCGCCAGCATCTGCTCGCGCGTCAGGAATCCCACCATCTTGCGATCGAAGCGCTTCATCGGCACCGCCAGCGCCTGTTCGATGACGCTCAGGTTGGCGATGTCACGCCGGGCGGCGAACTTCAAGAACGAACGCAGCGCTGCCAAGCGGATGTTGCGGCTGCGCGGTGAGTTGCCCCGGTCACGCTCCAAGTGGTCCAGGAAGCTCGCGATGAACTTCGGTCGGAGGTCCTGCAACTCCACGGCAGCGGCTGGCTTGCCCAGGGCCTGTTCCGCAAAGCGCAGCAGCAGCAGGAAGCTGTCTCGGTAGGAGGCGACTGTTTGCGGGCTGAGCGACCGCTGCCGCGTCATGTAATCGGTGAAGAATTCCTGCACCAGCGACGCGAACGAAGGCGAGATCTGCTTACCCACGGCCAGCCCCCTGCAGAACAAAGCGCTCGAACCGTGCCCCCACCAACTGCATCAACTCCGGCGTGCCGGTGAGGTACCAATACGTGTCGGAGATCTTGGCGTGGCCCAGATAGGTGCACAGCCAGAACATCGCGTGGTCGATCGACACACCATCCTCATGCCAGCGTTGTACGCGCCGGACCACCATGGTGTGGCGCATGTCATGAATGCGCGGCCGGGCGTGGTCGCCTCGGGCGCGCCATCCGAGCTGATCGCGAAGCCGGGCAAACACGTTGTGGACTCCGCTCAACGACAGCGCGCGGCCGGTCGGGCCGGCGAAAACCGGCGAGTCACTCGCGCCGCCGACGAATCGCTGACGCGCACGAAGGTAGTCGGACAACGCCTGTACGGCACTGGGATGCAGAGGCAAGCAGCGCGACTTATGGAACTTCGTCTGACGCACCGTGACCGTGGCGCCTGACAGATCAATGTCCGCGACTTGCAACTTCAAGGCCTCGGAGATTCTTAGCCCGGTCGCGGCGATGAGCCCGAACAGCGCCTTGTAGGTCAATGGCCGCAAGCCGCCTTGCGGCGTCATGCGGCCGGACGCATTCAGTAGGTCGCCCATCTCCTGATCGGTGTAGATGTGAGGGGCCAGCCGACGATGTCCGCGGCCGAGGATGAACGGCGGTGGCACCTCGGTGGTGGGCTCGAACTGGCGGTGATAGGTCGCAAAGGGTCGGACGATCTCGAGCCGGCGCGCAGCCGTGACGAGGCTGGTCCGTACAACGTGTTCGCGAGCCCAGTCCAACTGCAGCTCAAGCGTCAGAGGCCCTTGATGCCCCCTCGCGTCTGCGAAGCGAGCGAATCGCATCAGTTCGGTGCTCGTGCTCTTCAGCGCGAATCCCAGACGTCGCCGTTCTTCAAGGTAGCGCTGGACGGCGGTCTGCATCGTGTGACCGGAGTTCATGCCGCGCTCCCTGGCCAGGGCATCGCCACTGCGGCCAGCCGCCCGAGGTCGACCTTGGCGTAGATCATCGAGGTGTCGAGCGCACGGTGGCGCAGCATGTCGGCCACCTCCTTGAGCGTGCCACCGGTCTCCAGCAGCCTACGCGCCAGCGTATGCCGCAAGATGTGGACGCGGGTGTACGGCAGGCCGCAGCGCAGGTACGCCTGGCGCACCGTGTTGCGAACCACATCTGGACCGATCGGCTCCTCCAGCGGCGCCACGTGACGAACGAACACGCGCCGGTTGACGGTTGTGGGTCGCCCCGAACGCAGGTATGCCGCGATGGCACCCCCCGTGGTCTGCGGCAAAGGCATCACGTCCGCACGGCGCGACTTGCCCTTGCAGATGCGCAGCGTGCCGGCTTCCCAGTCGATGTCGTCGAGTTCCAGGCTGACGACTTCGCGCTCGCGTAGGCCGAGATCGACCAGGCAGCGCACCATGGCGTAGCCGCGCAAGTGCGACGGCAGATCCGGCGGAAAGGCGTCCAGCAGTCGCGTGACCTCGCTCAGCGATAGCGTCTGTGGCAGTGGCGCCAGCCTCCAATGGGCCGGCGACGCGATGACGGGCAGCAGATGATCGACGCGAGCCCCGCTGAGCGCCATGAAGCGCAGATAGCCGCGCAGCGCGCCCGCAAGCGAGCCGCCGCTGGCGGGACTGACGCGTGAGAGTTCCCGCGCGATGAATCGACGCAATTCATCGGCGCTCGGTGTGGTCGTCGCGTTGGAGTCGGCGTCGCCGGCCGCGCAGAATCGCAGCAGAGACCGGACGACGCTCAGCCGTCGAACTCGCGTGGTCTCCGCCAAGCCCCTTGCCTGCTGCATGTGAGTGTCGAAGCGCTCAAGCTGGTTCTCGACCAGGTCAGGGCGGCGATGGCCGATCCGAGCGTCGGCATCGTCCAGCATGATCAGCAGCTGGCGAAGAGCAGCTCGAACCTGATGGCGGCAGCGCTGCACCGGCGATGGGCAGGTGCAGCGTGGCAAATGTTCTTCGACAAAGCGCTGAACGATCTCATCGGCAAAGTCGTGGACGCCAACGCGGCAGCGATGTGTCCAGCGCGCGAAGTGCGCAACGCCATACACGTACTGGCGCACGGTGTTGGCTGCGTAGCCGCGGTCTACCAAACGACGCACGTAAGCAGATGCGAACGGCGCGAGATCGCTGTCGCGAAGCCAAGCGGCCGGCAGCGGATGAATGGACTCGAACGCGAACATGGAGGTCTCCTGAAGTGGGGTGGCCACAGCAGGAGACGCCCACTCTTATGAGAAGTCCAGACCTCGCTCACATCGCCGCAAGCCTTGCCACGCCTCGTTGTGCGCAAGATGAACGACGACGAGTTCGCATAAGACCGCAATTCGCATTATTGCGGTCATGATCATTTATGCATGAGAGAAATAATGCGAACTGCGGTCTTATGCGAACTCGACGCCGGAGCGATGCGAGTCTTATCTCGTCGAGCGGTCGCGGCGACGCTGCCGCCGCTTCGCATGATCACAGCGACTTCAGGAACTGCATCAATCCCTTCGGCGGCCGGTATCGAGGCAGCTTGGCTTCTGGCGGCTTCAACCGAGCAAGAGTTCGCTCCTTCATTGCGAGGTCGGCCTCGACGTACATATGGGTCGTTGACGGACTCTCGTGCCCGAGCCACAGAGCGATGTCGGTGGCATTGGTTCCCGCCTGCAACAATCCCATCGCGGTCGAATGTCGAACCAGGTGAGGCGATACCGCCAGCTTGCCGAGTTCCGGATGCTCGGCGGAGGCCGCGACGACGGCGCGCTTGAGCCGCTGCGCGACGTTTGCCCGCGTCATCGGTTCGCCATCACGCCGCGGCAGCAGCGCAGAGCGTACCTCGAGATGCGGGTTCAGACGCAGCCAATCACGCACCTCACGGGAGGTTGTCTTCCACAACGGCAGCGAACGATGCTTACGCCCCTTGCCCTTGAGGCGGACGCTTGAGGTGGAGCCGAGGATCACGTCTTCGACCCTTATGCTTATCAACTCCGACACCCTGGCGCCGGTGTTGAACATCAGCATGAGCAGCAGGTGATCGCGTTGACCCAGCCAGGTCGCGGTTGGAACGTCAATCACCGCCAGCATCTGCTCGCGCGTCAGGAATCCCACCATCTTGCGATCGAAGCGCTTCATCGGCACCGCCAGCGCCTGTTCGATGACGCTCAGGTTGGCGATGTCACGCCGGGCGGCGAACTTCAAGAACGAACGCAGCGCTGCCAAGCGGATGTTGCGGCTGCGCGGTGAGTTGCCCCGGTCACGCTCCAAGTGGTCCAGGAAGCTCGCGATGAACTTCGGTCGGAGGTCCTGCAACTCCACGGCAGCGGCTGGCTTGCCCAGGGCCTGTTCCGCAAAGCGCAGCAGCAGCAGGAAGCTGTCTCGGTAGGAGGCGACTGTTTGCGGGCTGAGCGACCGCTGCCGCGTCATGTAATCGGTGAAGAATTCCTGCACCAGCGACGCGAACGAAGGCGAGATCTGCTTACCCACGGCCAGCCCCCTGCAGAACAAAGCGCTCGAACCGTGCCCCCACCAACTGCATCAACTCCGGCGTGCCGGTGAGGTACCAATACGTGTCGGAGATCTTGGCGTGGCCCAGATAGGTGCACAGCCAGAACATCGCGTGGTCGATCGACACACCATCCTCATGCCAGCGTTGTACGCGCCGGACCACCATGGTGTGGCGCATGTCATGAATGCGCGGCCGGGCGTGGTCGCCTCGGGCGCGCCATCCGAGCTGATCGCGAAGCCGGGCAAACACGTTGTGGACTCCGCTCAACGACAGCGCGCGGCCGGTCGGGCCGGCGAAAACCGGCGAGTCACTCGCGCCGCCGACGAATCGCTGACGCGCACGAAGGTAGTCGGACAACGCCTGTACGGCACTGGGATGCAGAGGCAAGCAGCGCGACTTATGGAACTTCGTCTGACGCACCGTGACCGTGGCGCCTGACAGATCAATGTCCGCGACTTGCAACTTCAAGGCCTCGGAGATTCTTAGCCCGGTCGCGGCGATGAGCCCGAACAGCGCCTTGTAGGTCAATGGCCGCAAGCCGCCTTGCGGCGTCATGCGGCCGGACGCATTCAGTAGGTCGCCCATCTCCTGATCGGTGTAGATGTGAGGGGCCAGCCGACGATGTCCGCGGCCGAGGATGAACGGCGGTGGCACCTCGGTGGTGGGCTCGAACTGGCGGTGATAGGTCGCAAAGGGTCGGACGATCTCGAGCCGGCGCGCAGCCGTGACGAGGCTGGTCCGTACAACGTGTTCGCGAGCCCAGTCCAACTGCAGCTCAAGCGTCAGAGGCCCTTGATGCCCCCTCGCGTCTGCGAAGCGAGCGAATCGCATCAGTTCGGTGCTCGTGCTCTTCAGCGCGAATCCCAGACGTCGCCGTTCTTCAAGGTAGCGCTGGACGGCGGTCTGCATCGTGTGACCGGAGTTCATGCCGCGCTCCCTGGCCAGGGCATCGCCACTGCGGCCAGCCGCCCGAGGTCGACCTTGGCGTAGATCATCGAGGTGTCGAGCGCACGGTGGCGCAGCATGTCGGCCACCTCCTTGAGCGTGCCACCGGTCTCCAGCAGCCTACGCGCCAGCGTATGCCGCAAGATGTGGACGCGGGTGTACGGCAGGCCGCAGCGCAGGTACGCCTGGCGCACCGTGTTGCGAACCACATCTGGACCGATCGGCTCCTCCAGCGGCGCCACGTGACGAACGAACACGCGCCGGTTGACGGTTGTGGGTCGCCCCGAACGCAGGTATGCCGCGATGGCACCCCCCGTGGTCTGCGGCAAAGGCATCACGTCCGCACGGCGCGACTTGCCCTTGCAGATGCGCAGCGTGCCGGCTTCCCAGTCGATGTCGTCGAGTTCCAGGCTGACGACTTCGCGCTCGCGTAGGCCGAGATCGACCAGGCAGCGCACCATGGCGTAGCCGCGCAAGTGCGACGGCAGATCCGGCGGAAAGGCGTCCAGCAGTCGCGTGACCTCGCTCAGCGATAGCGTCTGTGGCAGTGGCGCCAGCCTCCAATGGGCCGGCGACGCGATGACGGGCAGCAGATGATCGACGCGAGCCCCGCTGAGCGCCATGAAGCGCAGATAGCCGCGCAGCGCGCCCGCAAGCGAGCCGCCGCTGGCGGGACTGACGCGTGAGAGTTCCCGCGCGATGAATCGACGCAATTCATCGGCGCTCGGTGTGGTCGTCGCGTTGGAGTCGGCGTCGCCGGCCGCGCAGAATCGCAGCAGAGACCGGACGACGCTCAGCCGTCGAACTCGCGTGGTCTCCGCCAAGCCCCTTGCCTGCTGCATGTGAGTGTCGAAGCGCTCAAGCTGGTTCTCGACCAGGTCAGGGCGGCGATGGCCGATCCGAGCGTCGGCATCGTCCAGCATGATCAGCAGCTGGCGAAGAGCAGCTCGAACCTGATGGCGGCAGCGCTGCACCGGCGATGGGCAGGTGCAGCGTGGCAAATGTTCTTCGACAAAGCGCTGAACGATCTCATCGGCAAAGTCGTGGACGCCAACGCGGCAGCGATGTGTCCAGCGCGCGAAGTGCGCAACGCCATACACGTACTGGCGCACGGTGTTGGCTGCGTAGCCGCGGTCTACCAAACGACGCACGTAAGCAGATGCGAACGGCGCGAGATCGCTGTCGCGAAGCCAAGCGGCCGGCAGCGGATGAATGGACTCGAACGCGAACATGGAGGTCTCCTGAAGTGGGGTGGCCACAGCAGGAGACGCCCACTCTTATGAGAAGTCCAGACCTCGCTCACATCGCCGCAAGCCTTGCCACGCCTCGTTGTGCGCAAGATGAACGACGACGAGTTCGCATAAGACCGCAATTCGCATTATTCGCGCCGAGCTTCCACGGCTTGATCTGCCGCTCGATCAGGTTGTTGTCCATCGCCACCGCGCCGTCGCCCAGGTGCAGCGTCAGCGCCTTCCAGGCGTTGAGGCTGTAGTCGATTGCAGCGGCGATCTTGCTGCCGTCGAGTATCTGGGTGCGCTGCAGCTTGAGCCATACCTCGAACTCGTCCCATAGCGGCTTGGTCAGCTGCTGCCGGGCCTGACAGCGTTGAGCGTCACCCATCTCCGCGAGAGCGCCTTCGGCATGGTAGATCCGTGCCCAGCGCTGCAGCGCCTCGGTGGCCACCGTGCTGGCGCTGTGGCCGCCGCGACTAAGTTCCTCGAAGTACCGCCTGGCATGCGCGGCGCAGACCGCTGACCTGCGCCGCGGGTAGACCTTCGCGTCCAACACAGCGTTGTAGCCCGCGTACTGGTCGGTGATCAAGGTGCCGTGCCACGGCGGCTCCAGATATGGCGGTGGCTTGCCGCCGAGGAAGGCCACCGGGTACTGCGCCCCTCGGCCCAGGCAGAACTCGTAGATCACGCCAGGGTGCGGGTCATGGTGACTGCGCGCCCAAGCCCAGACGTAGGCCTTCTTCGTCTTGCCTGAGCCGGGGTCCAGTAGCGGCACCGGCGTCTCATCGGCGTGTAGCACTCGGCAACTGAGGATGAAGCGTCGGTGCGCCTCGTAAAGCGGCTCGAGCTTCGCGCCGCCGGCGCCGCCCCAGGCGGCCAGCGTGGAGCGCGGGGTGTGCACGCCCGAGCGCGCGTTGATCGGCTCCTGCCGGTAGTACGGCCGGTGATCCACGAAGCGGCTGATCAGCGTGTGCGCCACCAGCCCGCTGGCGGGGATACCGCCGTCCACCACGTCCGGCTCGGCCGGCTCCTGGCAGATCTGCTGGCAGCACCTGCAGGCCCACTTGCCGTAGATGTGCCGGTGCACGAAGAACTTGGCCGGGACGATGTCCAGCTTCTCGCTGACGTCCTCGCCGATGCGGTGCATAGGCCGGCCGCACCCCAGGTTCGGACAGGTCGTGTCCTGGGGCTCGTGGCGATGCTCGACGCGCTCCAGATGCTCGGGCAGCGCCTGGCGGCGCGGCTTACGAGGCGGCGCCTTCGGCGTCTTGGGCGCTTCGGGTAGACCTCGCTGCAACTCGGCCAGTTGCGCCTGTAGGCTGGCCTCGTCCTCTGCCAGCGCATCCTGGAACAGGGCGCGCTGTTGAGCCGTCATGGCCTCGGTCTTCGCACCGAACTTCCAGCGCTTGAGACGGGCAAGCTCGAAGTTGACCTTCTCGATTTTGGCGTCGCGCCACGCGATCTCCCGCGCCTGGGCCTGCACCTTCTGTTGCAACCGCGTGATCAGCGCGGCCGCCTCCGGCGGCACTTGCGCCATGTCGATGCGGAGGGAAGCGGTGTCGCCGAGCATGCTCGGCATGTTGCACGCGTCGGGACGTGCTGCGCATCCGCAGATGCGATGTCAACGGCAGCGCTGGGCTGTCAGCGCTTGGCCCTCAGGATCGGCTGATGACGCTGAGCTCGCCCAAGCGTTGCCAGGGCAGCCCCACCGCCAGGGCTTCGAACTGCTGCGCGGTCAGCTGCAGTGTTGCTGCCTGCCCTGGCGCACGCTCCAACCATACGAAGCGACCCGCGTGCAGGCGGCGCGTGGCGCACCACACTCCGAACCCGTCGTGCACGAGCAGCTTGATGCGCGTGGCTCGAAGGTTGGCAAACAGGTAGCCGTGGTGCGCATGCGCCGAACCGACGGTGTTGACGACGATGTTGAGCAACCGGTCGGCACCGGCACGCATGTCCTGCGGCTGGGTGCACAGCCACAACGAATCGATGCGGATCAACGGGCCGGCTCCTCGGGCGGCGCACAGCGCATCGGCCAAGGCGCGCAGTTGCGCGGCATACAGCGCGCCTGCGCTGGCAGCGCACTCAAGCTTCACGTGCAGGCCGCCGCGCTGGAGCTCGATGCGGATCTCGGGCTGGGATGTTGGGGAGGCGCCCACGGACTCAGACCGCGGCAACTCCACGGGGACGAACTGCAGAGCGGGCGCGGCGCCACTGGCCGCCGGCGCAGCGACGCTCATGCGCTTGAGGCCGCGGCCCGTGAGCCACTTGCGCACGACGTTGGCATTCAAGCCATGTGCGATGGCCACGGCTGAGACCGACGCGCTGGGCTGCCGGCACTCGGCCAAGACCCGCGCCTTGAACTCGGCGCTGTGGACCCGGCGATTGGAGTTATTGGGATGCATAGGGGTCCGCCAAAAATAGGTGGACGCTATCCTCTGAGCGGGCCGCGGCAGGCGCAAGGTGGGACCGCCGGACGCTCACTCGACTGCGGGCGATGTTGCGAAAACAGAGACACCGACCGGGTCAGGGACGATGTCTTAACGATCACAAACGATGGCCAAATTCCTTCTTCGCTAATCTTGGGCTGTTCACGTTATCCGAAGCCCATCAATTGGCGCGCCAATCCCGGTGCGGAAACAACTGACTGGAGAGCCCGTCGCGGGAAAACTGCACATCGGGTTCGGAGGGAGGGGACGGCGCGAGCCGTTTCCTACCCCTATCCAACCGCACCTATGGACTCCAGTCCATAGGTGCGGAAGACCCGGATTCGTTTTTTGCGAGGGAGCCGGACATATTCTAGGTCCTGCTTCAGTTGAGACATGCTCGACACGGGACCGATGTCCGTGCCCGCGGCCAGTGCGTCACCCACCTGGAGGCGTGCCATCCGGTCCTGCATCTCCGCGATGAAACGCGGATAGATTCCCCCGGTCACGATGAAACGGCTGGCCGCAGTGCAGCGCTGGCCGGTCGAGAAGTACGCGCTCTGCACGCTCAGCTCCACCGCCTGGGCCAGGTCTGCGTCGTCCAGGACCACCTGGGGATTCTTGCCGCCCATTTCGAGCTGTACCTTCTTCTGCAAAGTCGCGC
This sequence comes from Variovorax humicola, assembly GCF_037889915.1. Lineage (NCBI taxonomy): Bacteria > Pseudomonadati > Pseudomonadota > Betaproteobacteria > Burkholderiales > Comamonadaceae > Variovorax > Variovorax humicola. The sequence goes on from NZ_JBBKZV010000014.1 coordinate 31,285, forward strand.
ACTCCATGGCAATGTTGCGTCCTACGCCGGCCGAACCTGTGAAGCTGATTGCGTGGACGCCCGGGTGGCGTACCAGAGCATTGCCGATGACGCTGCCGCGTCCCATCACCAAATTGAAGACCCCAGGCGGGATCCCGGCGCGGCTGATGATTTCAGCGAGTGCCCACGCGGATCCGGGCACCAGATCGGCGGGCTTGAGAACCACGCAGTTGCCGAAGGCCAGCGCGGGCGCGATCTTCCAAGCCGGAATCGCAATGGGGAAATTCCAGGGCGTGATGAGCCCAACGACGCCGACAGGCTCGCGAGTAACCTCTATGCCGACGCCGGGGCGAACCGACGGGATGGTCTCGCCAGCGAGCCGGAGACACTCGCCCGCGAAGAACCTGAAGACATGCCCTGCGCGGGTCACTTCTCCGGTGGCTTCGGCCAGCGTCTTGCCTTCCTCGCGCGCCAGCAGCTTGCCAAGCTCTTCTCGCCTGCCAAGGATCTCTGTGGCGATCCTGTCCAGCGAATCGCTCCTTGCCTGGATGCTTCCCGTCGCCCACGCGGGAAACGCACTGCTCGCAGCAGCCACAGCTTCATCGACATGCGAGCTGTCACCTTGGGTGTATTCGCCGACCACGTCGTCCAGTCTGGAGGGGTTTAGGTTTCGGGTGTAGCCGGCTCCGTTTTTCCAGCTCCCGGCGATGAAGTTGTCGTGCCGGTTCATGTCGACTGCTCCGTGATGCGAGCAACGGACGCAGGGCGCTTCCATGACCGGATGCGTCGCACCAATGCGCGGCCAGTAGCGGCAGCTCCCCCGGGGGCCACGAACATGCACAGTATCAGGAGCGAGCCGTAGATGGCCCAGGGGGCGGCTTTCGAGATGCCGCCCGCCAGGTTCGGGATGAACTGCAGGAACAGGGCGCCGAAGAGCGCCCCGGGAATGGAGGCTAGCCCGCCGATCACCACGCCAGCCATGAGCGACAGCGAGAGGAACACCGTGAAGCTGTCTGGAGCCACGAACGCCACTGCAATGGCACTCAAGGCACCCGCCACGCCCGTGTAGAGCGCACTGACCGCAAAGGCAAGGTTCTTGAAGAGCACGATGTTCACGCCCATCGACGACGCCGCGACGGGCTGGTCACGGATGGCGATCAGCGCGCGGCCGATCCTGCCACGCAGAAGATGCCACGCAGCCAGGAAGAGCCCTGCCGCAATGGCGAGCGTCACGAGGTACAGCCATCGGTCCGGGCTCAGGTGCATACCGAGCAGGGACTCGATCGGTGGCGCAGCCTTGGATAGCACGATGCCTTGGACACCGCCCGTCCAGGCCTCCAGGCTCTTGTGCTTGAGCAGCTGCGGCAGTGCGACGGCAAGCGAGAACGTAGCCAACGCCAGGTAGTGCCCCTCCAGCTTGAGGATCGGGAGACCGAAGAGGAATCCCACCACCAGGCAAACCGCCGCCGCGATCGGGATCGTCGCCCAGTACGGTACCTGGAACTGGTCCATCAGGACCGCTGCGACATAAGCGCCCATGGCAAAGAAAGCGCCGTGGCCCAGCGAGATCTGTCCTGTAAAGCCCGTAAGCAGGTTGAGGCCGAGGATCGCGATCGCATAGACCAGCACCATGGTGGCTTGGAACAGGCGATAGTCCGTGAGGAACAAGGGCAGGCTGCAGGCAAACAGCAGCACGAGGGCCACCGCCAGTTTCGGACCGCGCTCGGCGTCCTTGTGAAGCAACGTGTTCAATTTCACACCCGTTTGACGAGGACTTGTCCGAACAGACCTGCCGGCTTTACCAGCAGGACGCCCACGATGACGACGAGGGCCAGCGTCAGCTTCAGCTCGTCGCCAATGATGTACGCGCCTGCCAGGTTCTCCAGCAAGCCGACGATGAACCCGCCGACGATCGCGCCGGCCGGGCTGTCGATGCCGCCGATCAGAGCCGCGGCAAAGGCGTAGATCAGGACACCGGACATCATGTATGGGTCGAGGAACACCTTGGGCGCGACGAGCATGCCGGCGGTCGAGCCGATCGCGGCCGCGATGCCCCAGCCCAGTGCCAGCATCCAACCGACCTTGATTCCCACGAGACGGCTCGATTCGGCGTTCTGTGCTGCGGCCCGCATGGCCAGGCCCAGGGACGTGTAGCGGAAAAAGGCGAACAAGGCGGCCACCACGAGCAGCGTGACGGCCAGGCTGCCGAGTTCATGCCACGAAACAAAGGTCAACCCGAAGGGCGCGCTCGCCGGGAATGGACTAGGGAAGGTCTTGATCGTGTACGTGAAGATCCAGCCGGCCAGGCTGTTGAGGATGACGAGCAGGCCGACGGACACCACGACCATGGACAGGGCCGGCGCGTCCCTGAGCGGTCGGATGATGACCCTCTCGATCATCGCGCCCATGGCGAACGCGAGAGCCACGGTTCCGAGGAACGCCAGCCAGTAGGGAACGCCCGCCGTGATGAGCATCCACGCGAGGTAGGTGGAGAACATGGCCATCTCGCCTTGGGCAAAGTTGATGCGGCTCGTCGACTTGAAGATCATGACGAGGGCGAGTGCCAGCGTGGCGTAGATGCCACCGCTGGAGAGGCCGGAGACGACCTGGTTGATGAAGGTTTCCATGAGGCACTACTCCCCGAGATAAGACCGGCGGACCGCGTCGTTTTGCTTGATGTCAGCGGCCGAGCCGGAAAGCACGATGCGTCCGGTCTCGATCAGGTAGGCCTGGTCTGCCACGCCGAGGGCGATCGACGCGTTCTGCTCGACGAGCAGGATGCTCACGCCTTCCCTTTCGCGGATCACGCGCATGATCGAGAAGATCTCCCGAACCACGAGCGGGGCCAGGCCGAATGAAGGCTCGTCCAGCAACAGCAGCTTCGGCCGGAGCATGAGGGCGCGCCCGATGGCCAGCATTTGCTGCTCGCCGCCCGACAAGGTTCCTGCCTGCTGCTTGCGCCGCTCCCGCAATCGCGGGAAGTAGCCGTAGATGCGCTCGCGGTCTTCGGCGACCTGGTGCTTGTCCTTGCGCACGTAACCGCCAAGCTGGAGGTTCTCCTCCGCTGTCAGGCCCGCGAAGGTCCCGCGCCCGTCAGGCACGTGGGCGATGCCCAGGCGGACGAGCTGCTCGGTAGAAAGCCCGCTCACATCGCGGTCCTCGAAGCGCACCTGTCCGCTCGTGGCAATCATGCGGCACAGGGCGCGCAGCGTGGTCGTCTTGCCGGCACCGTTGGCACCCAGGAGCGTCACGATGGACGCAGGAGGCACGCTCAGGTCCACGCCGTGCAGCACTTCGCTGCCGCGATAGGAGGCACGCAGGCCTTTCACTTGTAGCAGGGGAGTCATGCCGGGGCACTCCCGAGGTAGGCCTCGACGACGGCGGGATGCCGCTGTACTTCCGAAGGTGACCCTTCCGCGATCTTCTGGCCGAAGTTGAGGGCGACCACCTTGTCGGAGACGCCCATGACCAGACTCATGTGATGTTCCACGAGGAGGATGCCGATCCGCAGCTGGGAGCGGATCTGCTGGATCAACCGGTCGAGGTCATGTACCTCCTCGTGGTTCAGTCCCGCGGCCGGCTCATCCAGGAGGAGCAGTCCCGGATCGCTGGCCAGCGCCCGCCCCAGCTCCACACGCTTGCGCGTGCCGAAGGGGAGCTCTCCCACCAGCCGGGAGGAAACGGCGCCGAGGTCCAGGAAGTCGACCAGTTCCTCGGCCCGCCGGTGCGACTCCCGTTCTTCAGCCGCCACGCCGGGCAACTGCAAGGCGTGCGACAGGAAGCCCTTCCTGGTGCGGCAGTGCCTGCCGACCTTGATGTTGTCGAGGACGCTCATGCTGTTGAAAAGCGCGAGGTTCTGGAAGGTCCTGCCGATGCCAAGATGGGCCATCCGGTACTGCGGGTGGTCTTCGAGGGGCTGTCCGTCGAACACGATGCGCCCCTCGCTGTAGAGGTACAGGCGCGAAAGGCAGTTGAAGAGAGAGGTCTTGCCCGCCCCGTTTGGACCGATCAGACCCAGCACCGACTGACGCTCCATGTCGAACGACACGCCGTCGAGCGCGGTGATACCGCCAAAGCGCAGGGTGATCCCCTGCACGGACAGCAGCGGCCCGCCAGCACCGGCAATCTTCCCCGCGGCGGCGCGGGCACGCTGGGGTGCCGCCGCCGGCGCGTCAAGTGCAATCATGACTTCGGACATGGGCGTTCACTTGACCGATTCGGTAAACGGCACCCAGGCCCGGCCGTCGAACCGCTGCAATTGCGCCTCTTTCACGGCAAGGTAGTCCGACGGCGACGTGCTGACCGTGATGCCGTCCAGGAGCATGGACAGGCGCACGTCTTTCAGCGAAGTCGCCACCTTCATCAGGTTCTCGCGCGTCAAATTGTCATTGCAGCGTTCGAGGATGATGGTTGCAAGCTGCGCGGCCGTGTACGCCCACACCGTGTTCGTGTCGGAAGGGTCGCCTTCGGGATACCACTTGGCCATGAACGAGCGGTACTCCGCGATGTCCCTGTCAGTGCCCTTCACGATGTTGTCGGGATCCTTGACCACGGATGCGGTGATCAGCCCGGTCGCGACGTCTAGGCCGGCGGGCTTGAGCACGGCGCCCTTGGAACTCGAGATGAAGCTGATGAACTGCAGGGGCTTCCAACCCAGGTCATGCACCTTCCTGATCGCCTGGGCGCCGAACTTCTGCGTCGTCACATTCAGGAGCGTGTCGGCGCCCGCGCCCTTCAGCCCGATGATCTGGGAATCAATGCTGGGAGCCGAGATCTCGTAAGAGGCTTCGCGCACGATCATCTTCGCCGCCTTGTCCCCGAGCTCCGCCTTGAACGCGCGCAGGAAGTCCTTGCCGAAGTCGTCGTTCTGGTAGACGACGCCGACCTTGGCATCGGGCTTGTTCTTGAGCAGGTACTTCGCGTAGCTGACCGCCTCGATCTCGTAGCTGGGGTAGTACCCCATGGTGTACGGAGCGTCCTTCGGGTCCAGGAAGCGCTTCGCACCGCTGATGAGCAGCAAGCTCGGCACCTTGCGCTGGTTGAGGTAGCGCTGCACCGCGGCGTTGGTTGGCGTGCCGAGCGTGCCGATGATGGCAAACACGTTCTCTTCCTCGACCAGCTTGCGATGGTGCTCTACCGTCCGCGGCGGGCTGAGCTCGTCGTCGAGCGAGATGAAGTTGATCTTGCGTCCATTGATGCCGCCCCGTGCGTTCACCATCTTGAAGTACGCGTTCATCATCTTGCCGTTTACGGAAGCCGCCGATACGGGGCCGCTGTACGGATTGGTCTGGCCTATCTTGATCTCTGTGTCGGTCACTCCTGGTCCGTAGCTCTTCTGGGCGCTGGCGTTGCCGCCGAGTGCGATAAGCAATGCAGCGGCGAAGAAGCGGATGGTCTGTGTCATGAACTTGTCTCCTTTGAAATCAGGTGGCCGACGGCAGCACGACCACGTTCGTGAATCCGCTGCCCGATTCGGCTGCGGTGGCGACGGCCTCGTTGACCGCGTCGAGACTGAAGCGTCTGTGCTCCAGCGGCGACAGGTCGAGCGTTCCCGCGCCCGCCATGTCCGCCATGTCCTGCCCTTCGGCTGCGGAGAACCAGCGTGAGCCGATGAGGGATGCGTTCTTTCCGAGCCCCCAGAACGGGTCAAGGGTGAGCGCCTCGGACATGCCGCCCGGCAGCACCGTGCTGCCTCCGGTGCGCATCGCACGCATCGCCGCCCTCGTCGACTCCGCGGGGCTGTTCGGCGGAAGGCAATCGACGACCACGTCGACTCCGTAGCCCTCGGTCAACGATCGCGCCCATTCGGCGACGGTGACGCCAGACTCATCGACCGAATGCACTTCAATTCGATGCGGCGCGAGCGCCCTGACGCGTTCCAGTGGCTCGCGGCGGCGGCCGGTGCCGAGGATCTTCGTCGCACCCATGGCCAGCGCCATCATCGTGGTGTTGACACCAAGAGTGCCGCCGATGCCATTGATCAGCACGGTGTCTCCAGGGCGCAGGCCCCCCTTGCGCAGCGCGGCGTAGCCGGTGCCGAGATAGCCGAAGCGGGCCGCCTGCTCGAACGGCAGGCTATCCGGGAGCGTGACGAGACACGATTGCGGCGCTACCACGTATTCGGACAAACCGCCGAACGGGTACTGCGCGAAGATTCCCAGCGTCGCAGGGCCGCCGCGGCCGAAGTAGCCGCGGTAGGTGAAGCTGTCGCAGTTCAGGATGTCTCCGCTGCGGCAGAAGCGGCAGCCGCCGCACCCGGTGGCAGGATTGACGTAGACACGCTGGCCGGGCTTGAACGCGCGGACGTTGTCTCCCACGGCAGCGATTGCGCCAGCCGCATCCAGGCCGAACGATCCAGGCAAGGGCGGCAAGGGCATTTCCGGATGCCACTGCGGCCAGTATGTGAGGATGTTGCGCAGGTTGGGCACCACGTTGCACGCCTTGATCGCCACGATGACGTCGCCCGAGCCTGGCTTGGGGACTGGGAGCGTATCGATCTTCAGCGACCCGCCGATTTCGTGTAGGCGTGCGACGCGCATCGTCGCCGGCAATGTGTATTCGATGGTCATGGACATCTTTCAGGCAGCTTGGGGAAGGCGGCGCGCGAGCAGGGACAGCAGGCGATCCCAATGGCGCTCGGCATTGGCTTCGTCATAGACACTCGGGCGTTGCGGAAACACGAAGCCGTGCTGCGCCCCCGGGTACCATTCGACCCGCGACGGCGCCGCGCAGTCGGTCAGGGCTGCGCAGAGCGTGGCAACCGTTTCCTTGTCGGCCCACTTGTCGTTCTCCGCGCATCCGAAGTACAACTCGGCGTTGACCTTGCGGGCGATCCGGTGGGGCGAATCTTCCCGCTCGGTGACAAGGTGCGTGCCGTGGAAGGAGGCGGCCGCCTTGATGCGCTCCGGATAGCGCGCGGCAGCGGCAACGGCGAACGGGCCGCTCATGCAGTACCCGACGGCGCTGATCGCGCTTGCCAGGGCGGCTGGCTCCGAGTCAACGAAGCGAACGAGCGCTTCGGTGTCGCGCACGACCATGCTGATGTCCAACGTCTGCATCATGCGCAGCATCTCTTGGATGCCCGCCTCGTTCCATTGCATGTGGAACTCCCGCACGCTGCGGTAGTACAGGTTCGGTAGCACGACGAAGTAGCCCGCGCGGGCGATGCGCCGCGCCATCTCGCTCAGTTCGTCGCGCCGGCCGGCTGCATCCATGTAGAAGAACACCACCGGGTAGGGGCCCGCCGCCGCCGGGCGCACGACGTAGGTGTTCATCGAGCCATGCTGGGTCGGAATCTCCACTTCCCTGTCGATGAGGGGCGTGTTGCTTGTCATGTCTCCTCCAGTGCGCTGCTACTTGCCGAACTGCTCGGACCATTTCTCGGCGGGCATGAACGTGGGGTCGGCGCGGCACGCGCGCTCGGTCTCGGCCCAGATTTCGTCGTCGCTCTTGCCGAGGTCCAGCGGATCGCCGTGCGGCTGCGTGATGTACCAGGGCGTGTCGATGTACACCTCCACGGTGTTCTGTTCGATGTCGCTGAAGTAGATGGAAAGCGCATTGCCGTGGTTGAGGCCGCGCATCTGCGTCGCCCCCGCTTCGAGCGCTCGGCGACGCGCCTCCCGCAGGTGCTCGATCTCGTCCACCTTGAACGACAACTGCATCACCGTGCTCGGTGCATCGGGGCCGCGCCCGCTCGCCATCACCAGCTGATGGTGCTGGCCGGGCGTGCCACTCAGGAAGACCAGCTTCATGTTGAAGGTCTTGCCCACGCCGCGGTCGGTCTCGACCATGCCGAAGACGTCCTGGTAGAAGGACACCATCTTTTCGATGTCCCGGCAGAACACGCCGAAGTGGGACAGGTTGGGGCGGAAGCTTGTCTTCACGATCAGCGCTGGCCGTCGTGGACGGACACCTTGTCTTTGGCCAGGCCGCCCAGCCTCGAGTGGATGCGGCCGCCGTCGGCCATCACCACCGAGAACAGGATCTCGTCCGGGCGCGGCGCGTCCTGGATTCCGACCTCGAACGAGTTGTAGTGGCTGCGCACGTACGAAGCGTGGATGTAGTGCAGCGGCACGATGAGGCGGTAGCCCGGCACCGCGACGCACTTCGCCGCGGGAACCATCGCCTTGGGATCGCCGAGCACTTGACGCATCGCCCAGCCTCCGGCCTCATGCCACACGGCGCCATGTTCAAGTTCGCCATTGATGCCCACGATGGCGGCCTTGCTGTACGCCTGGACTGTGTCCTTTCCGCCGAGCGCCTCTACTGCCTCCACTGATAGCAGAGTGCCGAGGCTGCGAAGTTCGGCCATGAAGGGCATCAGGTCAGGTTCGTAGTGGCCGGCGTAAGGATTTTTGATCACCGCGCTCGCGGCGGCGATCCGAAGCGGCTTCTCGGGCGCAGGACCACCTTCATGCAGGATGGTTTCAACTATCAGGCTGCGCTTGCGCAGGGAGACGAGTTTCATATTCAGGCCTGCTGCACGATGGGGTTGCGCAGGACGCCGACGGCCTCGATCTCGACTTCGCACACGTCACCCGCCTTCATGTAGCTTGGAGGCTTGCGCGCGAAGCCGACACCGGCCGGCGTGCCGGTGACGATCACGTCGCCGGGCGCCAGCGTGGAGATCGTCGAGCAATAGGAAATGAGACGCCGGGTGTCGAAGATCATGTTCCCCGTGTGGCTGGACTGGACGATCTCGCCGTTGAGACGGACCTCCAGCTTGAGTGCGCGACCGAACTCGATCTCGTCGGCCGTCACCATCCACGGGCCGAAGCCACCGGTGGCTTCGAAGTTCTTGCCGGTCGCTATCTGCTTGGCGTGGAACTGCCATTCCCGCACGCTGCCTTCGTTGTAGCAGGCATAGCCGGCCACATGCTCGTGCGCGTCGGCTTCCGCGATGTCGCGGCCGCCTTTGCCGATGATCACAGCCAGCTCGCCTTCCCAATCAAGCGTCTCCGAGACGCGCGGACGCACGATAGGCGCGTTGTGCGCGGTCTGCGAACGCCAGGTGCGCAGGAACAACGGAGGAAACTCCGATAGCTCGCGCTGCAGCCCGGAAGCGATCGCCTCGTTGTGGTGGTCCATGTAGTTGCGAACCGCGCACCAGATTTTTTCCGGGCGCGGAATCACCGGCAGCAGTTGCACTTCCGAGAGCGCCGGTCCCGGGTTCGCGGAGGCAAGCAGTGCATCGCGCTTGTCATAGGCGTCGCTGCCGACGAATTCGGCAAGGGTGGAACAGCCGCTGGCAACCGAAAGGTCCACTACGCGGTCGTTTATCACGGCGCCCCAGGACTCACGGCCGTTGTGCAGGAAGGAAATCAATTTCATGCGCGCTCCAAGTTGCTTTGCTCTTTGATGAGCAGATGCTATTTGCGGACTTCAGGCGAGCGTCCAGCCATTTCCGATAGATGAACACGAGAAATGCCCGATCCGCGTTCTGTGCATAAACTATCTCATCACGCTTTCAGGCACACATGGCAGACACACCGACCCTCATCGAGCAAGCATTTAGTCGCCTGCGCAGGGACGTGCTCATCGGCTCCCTTGCCGCCGGCTGCAGACTTAAGATCGAAGACCTGCAAGATGCCTACGGGTTTTCCAGCAGTCCCCTGAGGGAGGCCCTCAGTCGGCTTGCGCAGGAGGGCTTGGTCCGCGCGGACGAGCGGCGCGGCTTCCGTGTCGCGCCGATCAGCCTTGTCGACATGGCGGACATCACGCGGATGCGTCTCATGCTCGACGTGCAGGCACTGGCCGATGCGATCGAGCATGGCACTGACGCGTGGGAAGCCGCGATTGTCGCGGCCTTCTATCGCTTGGAGAAGGTGGAGGCGCGTCTCGAGGGTCCGACGGTGCTGGATGAAGGCTGGAGCAGCCTGCACCGGGAGTTCCACATGGCCTTGATCGCCGCATCGCCATCGGAGCGCCAGCGCGCGTGGAGCGCGAGCCTCTTTGACCAGGCAGAACGCTACCGGCGCTACTCATCAACGCACCGCAAGGGCTCGCGCAGGAAGACGAACGAGCACAAGCGGCTCATGGAAGCGACGCTTAGGCGCGAGGTGAAGATCGCGAGCGGATTGCTGAGGGAACACATCCTGGGCACGCAACGCAATGTCGAGTCCGGGCTCAAGGCGCTCGGCCAATAGCATGGCGGCCTCAAATCTGAAGTGGTGCGCCGGGAGACCGGCAAGGAGTAGAAGGGTGAAGTCCCTGATGACAAAGAAGTAGCGAATCATGTCGTCCCCGAGTCATGCGTGGTGCACCGCGAGGTGCAACGCGAAGCGTTGACAGGGGAAATAATGCATAGCGCTTTTCGACCACCTCGACGTATGGCTGGCCTATGCGAACATCTTCGCGATCATGGCCGTGCCCCGGGCGAGCGTCGCGTTCCAAACCTCTAAAAAAACCTTCGCACGGCAGGCACCGGCGAGACCGACTTGCGCATTCGGTGGGCAATCCTGTTGGATGCGAGATGCGGCGCGGCCTTGACGCGTCTCCATCGCAGTTATCCACAAAGTCATGCACCGGATGCGGGGACAACTGAAGGTTGCCTTCTGTGAACTGGCTGGTACAAACTTTGCTCTGCTTGTGAGTGAAGCGACACTTCGTCAGGCACACTCCCCATGCCGAATTGGCGATTCAACGAAGAAGAAGGATGTAGGGGTTGTCCACAACGTGGCATGGGATGTCGCATCGCCGTGGCATGTCCCGTGACATGGTTTCGCCCGAACCGACCGACAGCGCCCGTCTTCGAACGAATGCCTGGTCGAATTACTCCTCGTCGAGCATCCGGCTGGCCTTGCTGTCGAGTGCGCTCTCTGCACGGAAGTAGCCCATCACGGTGGTCACGCTGTGATGCCCGGTCATCGCCATGGTCTCGGGCAGCGACATGGCTGTTTGCCCACCTCCGTCACGAATCCCGCCCGCAGCGAGGCGCAGAGAACTCGCCCTCGACCCCCGCGAGCGCGCAGCGTTCCTTCACGATGTCGCGCACGGCCGCCGGGGCGAGCGCCTCGCCCAGGTGCCCTCCCTTGTGGATGCGGCGGAGGAGGGCGCCTTCCTTGATGCCGCTGGCGGCCAGCCAGTCCTGCGTCGCCAGTGCGGCGCTGCCCACGAGCGGCTTGACGTCCTCCGGCCGCTCGGCGCCGGCCTGGTTGGTCTTGGAATGCGCCAACGTGTAGACATACGACTTCGCGTCGACACTCCGCAGGTTTTCCAGCGTGGCTCCGGCCACCTCAGAACGACGCCGCCCGCCGCTGGCCCAGGAACAGCAGCAGGGCGCGGTCGCGTTGCCCGCGCAGCGTCTCGTCGCAGGTGGCCAGCACCTGCTGCAAGGGATCTTTCGTCAGCGCGCGCTGCTTGCGTGGACGCGCGCCGCGCTGCGCATAGGCGCGAGGGGTCCTGCCCGGGAGTTCGCGTACGAGCGCGTCCGCGCACGGATTGGCTTCCTTGGCGAGCTGGTGCGCTTTCGAGAGCACGGCAATGCGGTGCACCGGCGTGTTGAGCGCGGGCACCCCGAGCCGCCCCTTGTACCCGTTGGCCACCAGCGCCTGGTCGACCTCGGGGGGCAATTCGCTCACCAGGCGGGCTTTCGCATGCGCGGCGGATCTCGAAGTCGCCGACTTTTGCGCGGCCGCGCTGGTCCCGGGGTTGCCGCGCTTGCCGTCTGCGGCCGCGTCCGCTTTGCGCGCGGCGTGGTCGACGATGAACTGGATCACCACGGGCACCGGCACCGGCACCGGCAGCGTCAAGGCCTGGCCATAGCGCGCGGCATAGGCGCACCAGTAGCGCATCGCGCAGGCGAAAACGGTTGGCTTCAAAGCTCGCAGTGTCGGTGTCTGCGCAGGATTGGCCCTTCCGTGAGTGTATGGAGTGGGCATGCCCGGCAAGCGGTCGCCGGGAGCGAGATCGAGCATGATTGTTCGGGCCCACTTCGACGCGCGACGATGGGTGTGTGGCTGCCGGAAAGTAGCCCGAGGGTGGCGCGCGCATCGAGTTCCTGGAACCGGGATCAGCAGATTGGGGCGCGCCGCCGCAGGCAGGCCGCGCGAGCGGAAGTGCCAAGCGATGCGCCGGCTTGGCTGAAATTGTGTTCGATATCCGGAACGCGATCGAAACCGCAGGCAGCCCAAACGGGACAATTCTTGTTCACAACAAATGAACAGCATGATTGTCGAAGAGCGAACCTACACAACCTACCCCGGCAAATGGCGCGACTACCTCGCGCTTTTCGAGGCTGAAGGACTTGAGATCCAGCATCGCATCCTGGGCCGGATGGCGGGCTACTACACGACTGAAATCGGCGAGCTGAACCAGATCGTCCATCTGTGGGTCTATACCGATCTCAACGAGCGCGCGGAGCGGCGGGGCAAGCTGCTCGGAGACCCTGGTTTCAAGGCATACGTCGTGAAGATGCTTCCGCTGCTGCAGAAGCAGGACAGTCGGATTCTCAAGCCCGCACCTTTCTTCACGCCGCAGTGGCTGGAGCCGGCGCAAGGGTAAACCCCTTGTTAGGTGCTGTCCGCGTATTGAACAGACAGGTGGGAAGTCCCTGCAGTGGTTGCGATCATGCAGACACGAGTGACCACCTATGAGGAGACCGCATTGCTCAATCGAATTCGCAAGCTCGCACTGTTCGCCATGCTGCTGGCGTGCGCGATGTCCGCGCAAAGCCAGGCATGGCCATCCAAGCCCATTCGCTGGATCGTCGGATATTCGCCAGGTGGGGGCACGGACATGATTGCCCGCGTGCTTGCCGAGCAAATGAGCCAGACGCTCGGCCAACCCATCGTCGTGGAAAACAAGCCCGGTGCGAATACGATGATTGCAGCGGACTTCGTGGCGAAGGCGCAGCCGGACGGCTACACCATCCTCATCGCCGACAACGGAACACTCGTTGCGAATGGCGCGCTGTACAAGAAACTCAGTTACGACCCCGTCGCCGACTTCGCGCCCATTTCGATGATTGGCCGTTTCCAGTTCGTGGTGCTGGTAAACCCGTCGACGGGCATAAAGGACTTCGCTGAGCTCAAGAAGCAGGTCGCCGCAGCGCCGACGAAATTCAACTACTCGTCGGTCGGGGCGGGCTCACCTTTTCATATCGGCATGGAGTTGATCAAACATGAAGCGGGCCTGACGATCAATCACGTTCCCTACCGAGGCATGGCGCCTGCCGTGCAGGCAATTCTTGCGGGCGAGGTGCAGATGATGATCGCTGACGTTTCCACCGCAATGCCTTACATCAAGGCCGGAAAGCTAGTCGCAATCGCGAGCGCAACCGCCAGGCGCAACCCGCAATTGCCGGACGTTCCGACGTTGGGCGAACTGGGTTTTTCGAGCTTCGGTGGATGGCAGGCACTTGTGGTGCCCGCGGGGACGCCTGAAGACGTCAAGGCCAAGCTCGGCGTCGCGCTGAAGGCTGCCATGGCCACGCCGGTTTCGCGCAAGCTGTTCGAAGAAAAGAGCATCGATCCTGAAACTAGCACGCCGGCCGAGTTGAAAGCCTATCAGCAGACCGAGATCGTGCGCTGGCACAAGTTCATCAAGGATCGTGGCATCAGCCTTGAGTAACGCATTGGAGTTCCGCGATGAGTAATGAAGGTCAAGTCAAGCATGTAGTCGTGGTCGGCGCAGGACTGGGTGGTCTCACGGCCGCCCTCGCCCTGATGCGCCATGGCTTCGAAGTCACCGTCCTGGAACAGGCGCCTGCGCTCGGCGAAGTCGGCGCGGGCGTTCAACTGAGCGCCAACGCGACGCGGGTGTTGAGTCTTCTGGGGCTAGACGACGCAGTCGAGGAATTCGGTTCCGAGCCCGTCGGCAAAGTGATTCGTCACTGGGGCACCGGGCAGACCTGGGAGGTCGCCGATCTCGCGGGCGACTCCCGCGAAAAATACGGCCACCCCTTTTGCTGCTTTCATCGCGCCGACCTGCACAAGGCGCTCGAGCGCGGTGTGCGCCGCATGGGGCCGTCCGTAATCCGGCTCGACAGCCGATGCGAATCGATTGACTCATCGGGCGCGCGGCCCGCTGTCATCCTGCAGACGGGTGAGCGCGTCGAATGCGATCTCGTGGTCGGCGCAGATGGCGTTCATTCGCGCGTGCGCACGCCCATCGCCGGCCCCGACAAGGCCAAGTTCTCCGGCCTGTATGCATGGCGCGGCGTCATTCCGACCGAGCGCCTGCCCGAACATCTGCGCGCGCCGGTCGGTGCGAACTGGGTCGGGCCCGGCCGCCATGTCGTGCAGTACCCGCTGCGTCGCGGCGAATTGACCAACTTCGTCGGCATTGTCGAAGGCCAGGGATGGCAGCTCGAGTCGTGGACGCAGAAGGGGTCCGTCGAAGATTGCCTGAAAGATTTCGAAGGCTGGCACGAAGAGGTGCAGTCCATGATTCGTGCCATCGATACGCATTACAAGTGGGCGTTCATGGTGCGCGAGCCACTGGAAGCGTGGTCGTCGGGCAGGGTGACTCTGCTTGGGGATTCCGCGCATCCGACGCTTCCATTTCTTGCGCAGGGTGCGGCCATGGCGTTGGAAGACGGCTACGTGCTGGCGCGCGCACTGGCAGCACACAAGGACAGCGTCAGCGATGCGCTGGCCGGCTACGAGGCGGCACGCGTGCAGCGCACGTCGGCCATCGTGCGCGGATCCAACGACAACATCGCCCGATTCCACAATCCCGCGCTCGCCGATGCTGTCGGTGCGGCAAAATACATCGACGAGCAGTGGTCGCCCGAGAAGGTGCGACAGCGCTATCAATGGCTATTCGAATACAACGTCGATGAAGTTCCGGTTTGAAAGAATGGAACAGAGCGAATAGACATGAAGTCCAGATATATTGGCCTGCTTCTGGCCGTTTGCAGCGGCGTTCTCACGGCGGCATCGCCGGCAATGGCGGCGGACTATCCTACCCGTCCGGTAAAGATGGTCGTACCCTTTGCGGCCGGCGGATCGACCGACCTGCTCGCACGCACGATCGGCCATGCGATGGAAAAGGCGGGCGGCCAGGCGTTCGTCATCGAAAACGTCGGAGGAGCGGGCGCGACCATCGGCACGGCGCGCGTTGCCGATGCGCCGCCGGACGGTTACACCATTCTTCTCGGCAGCTCGAGCGCGCTGGTGATCGCGCCGCACTTGCACAAGGTGCGCTATGACCCACGAACCTCGTTTGAGCCAATCGGAAAAGTTGCCACGGCCTCGTTCATCCTCATGACGCGTCCGGGGTCGGGAATGGATCAATTCGAACAATTCGTCGCGAAGGCCAAGGCCGACCCTGGCAAGATGAATTACGGCTCGCCTGGAACCGGCAGCGCATTGCACCTGACCATCGAGCTCATGCTGGATCAATTGGGATTGAAAGCGACGCACGTGCCGTTCAACGGCTCGGCGCCGGTGTACACCTCGCTTATCGGCGGCAATCTCGACTTCATGGTGGACTCACCCAGCGGCGCGGTGCCGATGGTGAACTCGGGAAGGCTTGTCGCGCTTGCCGTCACCACCCGCACGCGTGAAAAGTCGCTGCCGCAAGTGCCGACGCTGCAGGAACTCGGTCTGCGCGACTTCGAGTCGATGGCGTGGTTCGCGATGATGGCGCCGAAGGGCACACCACAACCGGTTGTGCAATGGTTGAGGCAACGACTGGCGCAGGCGCTGAAGCAGCCTGACGTGCACGCGGCCATGCTCGCCGCGGGATTCAATCCGGTGCAAGCGCCGGAGACCCTGGTCGGCGACTTGAGTCGCGACTACGACCGCTGGGGTGTCGTGATCACCAAAGGCGGCATCGAGATCGACAAGTGATCGCATGACAAACGCACCATTCATCGAAAGAGAAATTGACCTCAGCACGGCCGGCGGCTGGATGAACACGCTCGTCGTTCATCCTGGCTTGGAAGGTCCGTTTTCGGTGGTGCTGTTCTACATGGATGCAATCGGGCGGCGAGACGAGCTGACGGTGATGGCGCGGCGCATGGCGGCTGCAGGCTACTTCGTGGTTCTGCCCAATCTGTATTATCGGACGACGCGCGAATTTCACATGAAGTGGGACGAATCGGGCATCCAAGAAATGTTGCGGATGATTGGAACGTTGTCGAACAAGCTGGTCGTCGAGGACACGGAATCGCTGATGCGCTTTGTGAATGCCGAACCGCTGGCAATGTCCGACACGATCGGCGTTGTCGGTTATTGCATGAGCGGTCCCTTCGCCATCGCGGCTGCAGCGACCTACCCCGATCGCGTCAAGGCGGCGGCGTCGTTTCACGGAACCAACCTCGTGACCGAGAGCCAGGATTCGCCTCACCGCCTCGCGCGAAGCGTGAAGGCCGAGATGTACTTCGGCTGCGCGGAGAACGATAAGTGGGCCGACAAGAAAACGATCGCGGCACTGGGCGCAGCGCTCGACGAATGCGAAGCGCCGAGTTCCATCGAGTGGTATCCGGGGACGCAGCACGGCTTTGTGTTTCCGCAACGCCCGAAGGTGTATGACGAAGCTGCCGCCGAGTTGCATTGGGAGCGATTGCTGTCACTCTTTGCGCGCCGGCTTGGAAAGGCGTCCTGATGGCTGACTCGCAGGAGTCGAAATCGCCGACGATGTTCTACGAAGACATCGAACCCGGCGCGGCGCTCACGAGTCCGATCGTAGTCATCGATCGCGAAGAGATGGTGGCGTTCGCTCGCGTATGGGATCCGCTTCCGTTTCACGTCGATGAAGAAGCGGGCAAGAAGGCTTTTGGAAGCATCACCGCACCGGGACTCTTTGTGCTCGCCACCAAGCTTCGATAGATTCATCAATCGATCCCACGTTCTGTCATCGCTTCGTTTGGCTACGACGAAATCCGCTTTCGCGCGCCGATGCGCGCCGGCGACAGCGTTTACGTCAAGCAGGAATGGATCTCGCCCGTCGAACTCCAAGCCCGACCGCGGCATCGTGACGGTGCGCTATTCGCTGATTAACCTGAAGTTCCACGATGGATCAGACGAGATTTCCTTGTGATTCAAGCACTTGCCTGAATTTGCAAGGATGATTTCTGTCTACAGATAGTCGACCAAGCCAGCATTGTCAACATATTTAGTGACTACATATTGACATCAAAAAAATCCCCTGATACAGGGGATTCTCGAATGACGACAACTACTTGGCGTCATTGCAGTGACTACGAAGTGCTGGGAACTTCAGATTAACCAGGCGGGCGTCACGATCATGAGCCACCTGGATTCGCTCTTGGTCTATTGGAAATCACGCGTTGCCTGACTTCCGAACAAATAGTGTTCAGGTTTGCGATGCAGCGTTGAATCCGCTCCATACCGAGTCGTAGTCCGGCTGCATGTGCGCCGCCTGCAGCGCCTGGGCGGTGGGCCGAAAGACAAGGCGGCTCTCGAACATAAAGGCGAGCGTGTTATCGAGCCGATGCGGCGCCAGAGCGGCGCTGCTCGCCTTCTCGAAAGTCGTTGCGTCCGGACCGTGCGGCAGCATGCTGTTGTGAAGGCTGACGCCGCCGGGAACGAAGCCTTCTGCCTTTGCGTCATAAACGCCGCGCACGAGCCCCATCAACTCGCTCATGATGTTCCGGTGGAACCACGGCGGCCGGAACGTGTCATCCGCCACGAGCCAGCGCGGTGGGAAGATCACGAAATCACAATTCGCAATGCCCGGCGTGTCGGTGCCTGAGGTCAGCACCGTGTTGATGGAGGGATCGGGGTGATCGAAGCTCACCGTGCCGATCGCCATAAAGTTGGCCATGTCGTACTTGTAGGGCACGAGATTGCCGTGCCACGCGACGACGTCCAGCGGCGAATGGTCCTGGCGCGACTCCCAGAAATACCCGAGGTACTTGTTGACCACGCGGCACGGCCGTGACGCCGGTGGCTCGAACGCGGCGACGGGCGTGAGGAAGTCGCGCGCGTTGGCCAGGCCGTTCGATCCAATGGGGCCCAACTCCGGCAAACGGAAGGCAGCGCCGTAGTTCTCGCACACGTATCCGCATGCGACGCCATCGGGGATTTCCACGCGCCACTTCATGCCGCGCGGCATCACAGCGAACTCGCCCGGTGCGACGAGCAGACGGCCCAGCTCCGTGTGAATCAGCAAGTTGCCATGCTGCGGCACGATCAGCATTTCGCCGTCGCTATTGAGCAGGTAGCGGTCCGTCATGGAGCGGTCGGCGTGATAGACATGCGCTGCGACGCCGAGCTGCGCGTGCGCATCGCCGTTGCCGGCGATTGTGAACATACCGTCGATGAAATCGGCATCGCCCTTCGGCCCGGCCCACGGATTCCAGCGCATGCGATTGGCCGGCGTCGCGGCATCGACGAACGCGCCCGTCTTCCAGAATGGCACCTTCACTTCCACCGCTTTTGAATGCATGGCTGATGGGCGCATGCGATACATCCATGTGCGGCGATTGTGAGACCGCGGCGCCGTAAACGCTGTACCGGAAAGCAACTCGGCATAGAGGCCGAAGGGCGCACTCTGGGGCGAGTTGCGTCCAACCGGCAACGCGCCCGCACGCGTTTCGCTCGCGAATTCGTTACCGAAGCCGCTTTGGTATTGCAGGGCAGGGGAGGATTCTGTTGTCATGATGGGGAGTTCTTGTTAACTGGCAGCGCAGGAAGAATTGTCGAGCGGCATTCCCCGAATCCGATGCGAGCGAAACCAGGCCGTTCGCAGAAGCCAGAAAGCGTCAATTCGTCGCCGTCTTCCAGGAATCCGCGTTCTTCTCCTGACGGAAGTTTGAAAGGTTGCGAACCACCGCGCGTGATCTCCAACAGACTTCCGAGTGACGTGTCGTCCGGACCGGAGATGGTGCCCGAACCGAGGAGGTCGCCGGTTTGCAGGAACGATCCGTTGCTCGTGTGGTGCGCGATCATTTGGCCCGGCGTCCAGTAAAGCGTCGCGCTGTCCGACCTTGAGAGGCGCGCGGCCTGCTGTGCGTTTGCGCGCATGCGCTGGCTCGCGAGATGGGCGTCGATCAAGATGTGCATCGCGCCGAGGGCTTGGTCAGCCTCACCCACCAGATGCGGAAGGGGAGCTGGATCGCCATCCGGGCGCGCGGCGGGTTGCACGCGATACGGTACGAGCGCTTCAGCAGTGATGATCCACGGCGAAATCCCGGTCGCGAAGCTCTTGGCGAGAAATGGCCCGAGTGGCTGCGCCTCCCATGCCTGCACATCGCGCGCCGACCAGTCGTTGAGCAGGCACACACCGAAGATGTGATCCCACGCATCATCGACTGAGATGGGCTCGCCTTGAACGGATCCCTTGCCGATGAAGATGCCCAGTTCGACTTCGTGATCGAGTTTTTCGCACGGCATAAAACCCGGCGCATCCGTGCCGGGTTTGCGAAGCTGCCCGTAGGGTCGATTGACAGGGGTCTTGCCGATCTGGATGCTGGCCGCGCGGCCGTTGTAGCCGACCGGAACGTACTTGTAGTTGGGCAGCAGCGGCTGGTCGGGCCGAAAGAGTCTGCCGGCATTCGTCGCGTGATGAATCGAGGCGAAAAAGTCCGTGTATCCGCCGACGCGAACCGGCATGAGCAAGTCCGCGTAAGGGATCGGCACCATCGCGGCTTCGATGAGGTCGCGGCCAGTGGTCGTGCCGCGCGACAGCAGGTTGAAGAGCTGCGAGCGCAACGCCGACAACGTCGATGGCGCAAGTCCCATCAGCTCGTTCAGCGTCGTGTTGCCGCAAGCCATCGCCGCTTCGAGCGCTGGTCGCGTGAACGAGGCGGCTGCCTTTGCAACGTCGACGATCCGATCGCCAATCGCGATGCCGCATCGCGGAACATCACCCGCGCCCTGGCGACGGAACACGCAGAACGGCAGGTTCTGGATGGGGAAGTCGCTGCCAGGCGCATTGGCCGATTCAAGCCAGCTACGGGCCTTGACGTCGTGGGTGTGATTGAGTGTTGTTGTCATAGCGTGAAGCCTCCGTCAATCACGACGCGCGATCCAGTCGCAGTTCGCAGGTGTGCGATGCACGCGAAGACGGCTTGTGCGACGTCTTCGGGAGTGACGACGCGGCCGAGAGGCGTGGTCGCGGCTTTCTTCTCGAGTTCGGCGCGCGTGCGGCCGGCGACGAAGGCGGTGTCGACCGAAGCCGGCGCAACGTTTATGAAACGAACATTGGGTCCGAAGACGCGCGCGAACGACAGCGCCATGGTCTCAGTCGCAGCCTTTGCTGCGCAGTAAGCGATGTTGCTGCCCGAGCCGGTCATCGCCGAGACCGAAGACACATTCACGACGACGCTGTCGCGTCCCTTGCGCAGCAACGGAATCAGTGCACGCGTCAAGGAGAATGTGCCGCCCGCATTGGCCAGCAGGATGTCGCTGAAGAGCGATGGCGTCATGCGGTCCAGATCCTGGTGTGGGACGCGTTGGGTGCGTCCAGCCGAATTCACGAGGACATCGATGCTGCCGAAACGCTTCTCAAGATCCGCTGCAAGCGTGTCATGCGCCGGAAAATCCTCGAGCGGTATGTGAGCGAAGGTGTGTCCATCGCCCGCGATCTCCGACAGCAGCGCCTCTGCACGTTCGCGGCCACCGTTGTAGCCAATGACGACGCGCGCGCCTTCGCTCGCCAACAACCGCGCGCAGGCTGCCCCGATGCCGCTGCTTCCGCCGCTCACCACGGCGACCTTGCCCTCCAGCACTTGAGACTTCATATGTTTCTAATTCCATCGCGACTGCATGCCGCCAGCTCGCACTGTAGAAGTGGCTGCGGCGTGGAAGGAAGCGGATTTCCATTAAACGGACATTGCTTTTCGCAAGGGGCATCTGCAACGGCGTCTTGCTCGTGCACAGTAGCCCCATGAGAAAACCGCCCGAACGTGACGAAGCACCCTCCGCGACTGCCGATGCCGGCTCGCTCAAGCGGGGTGTCCAGATTTTGAAGTTGCTGGCCACCGTCGGTGCGCGTGGCCTGGCCCTGTCCGAAATTGCGGCGAGGGCTGGCTTGCCTCACCCCAGTGCGCATCGGGTGTTGAAACAGCTACTCGACGACAGGCTCGTCTCCCGCAATGACGACATCAAGCGCTACCGGCTGGGCCCGCTTGCTTTCGAACTGGGAATTGCCTGTTCCACGATGTACGGCGATCTTCGCGAGCTTTGTTCTGAGGCGATGGACAAGCTGTCGGAGGAAACAGGCGACACGTCGTATCTCGTCGTGCGAAGCGGGTTCGAGGCGGTCTGCATGCATCGGCATGAAGGTGCTTTCCCGATTCGCGCGCTGATCCTGGATATCGGGGGGCGGCGGCCGCTCGGCGTCGGCGCGGGCGGTCTCGCATTGCTGGCTGCGATTGGCGAGGAAGAACGACACGAGATCATCGAGCGTGTGGGGCCGAAGCTAGGCGCCTTCGGCGGCATGACGGTCGAAGATCTCGAGAATGCCTGTGTGCGCACCAGCAAGAACGGCACGTCGGTCATTCACGACACGCTGAGCCTCGGTGTGAGCGCAGTGGGACACGCCTTTTATGACGCGCTAGGCCAGCCCGTTGGCGCGCTGAGCGTTGCGGCCCTTTCGCACCGCATGACGGGCGAACGCGTCCGCAGGATCGCCGAGCTGCTCAAGGACGGCTGTGCGCTGGCCGAGCGCCGTATGCAGCGGCATCACCTGAACGGCTGGAAGACCGGGCCCTGAGGTTCTCGGCCAGCTCCTGGCCCGGAAGCACAGGGTTTCTGCCATAAGAGTCATGTTCGGAATCCGGACAGCGTCGCGGCGCGGAAAAGTAAATGGTGATTTACTTTAATGCCCCATCACTTCAGATGGAGCAGCGGACAACAAAAGCCATTGGAGAAAGACATGAAGATTGACCGTCGTGCGGCCGTGCTCGGACTGGGCGCGCTCGCGTTGGGCATCAGCACTCATGCAGCAGACAACGATTTCCCCAATCATCCCGTTCGGATCGTGGTTCCATTTCCAGCGGGATCGAGCCCCGACATGGCAGCGCGTCATGTCGCGCGCGTCCTGGGCGACACATGGAAGCAGCCGGTGCTGGTCGACAACAAGCCGGGTGCGGATTCGCTGATCGGCACGCAAGACGTCATCAGGTCGAAGCCGGACGGTCACACCATCCTGTTGACCATCTCGCAGGTGCTGACCAATCCGCTGCTGCGCCGCACCGCGAACTACGACATGTTCGCGCACTTGCGCTCGGTCACCGGCATCTCTACCGCTTCCTTCTTCTTGGCTGTACCTGCAAGTTCGCCCGCAACCAATCTGAAGCAGTACCTCGATGTGGCGAAGCAGCGCGACGTGTCGTTCGGCACGCTCGGTCCCGGCTGGTCTGGTGACATGTCGATGGTCGCACTGGAGCGCCAGGCGGGTGTTCAACTGCGCCGCATCCCATACAAGGGTACAAACGAAATCGTCATCGCGCTCGGGCGCGGCGACATCGACTCGGCTTTGCTGCCCTATAACACCGCGCAGAGTGGCGCCGACAAGATTCGCCTCATCGGCACCATGGGTCGCGAACGTTTCAAGTTGCTTCCGGCGATCGCGACGTTCGACGAGTCCGGTGTGACCGGACTCGCGCGTCCGAGCTGGCTGGGGCTCTTCGCGCCGGCACGCACGCCCAACGACGTCGTGCAAAAGATCTCGCGGGATGTGAACGCAGCCTTGCGCAACACCGAGGTGACACAGTACTTCGACTCCGTAGCTTTCGCGCCGTTCATCACGACGCCCGAAGAGTTCGACCTGTTCGTGCGCGACGACTATAGGTTCTACGGCGCCATCGTCAAAACGAACAACATCAAGCTCGACTGACATGCAAGCGCTCGTCACAGAACTCGACTCGCAGGTCGTGCGGCACGGCGCATCGCCGCACACCGTTCAGGACGGTGTGACCGTCAGCTACATGGAGTTCGCGCAGCTGACCCATCGCGTTGCCTGCGGCCTGCGTGCCGCCGGCGTTGCAGAAGGCGATCGCGTCGCGATCTGGTCACGCAACGACATGCGCATGTTGCAAGCAATCTACGGCGCGTGGCGCTGCGGTGCGGTCGTCGTGCCGCTGAACGCGCGCAACGCGGCGGAAGAAAACGTCGACCTTATCCGCCGTTTCGGCTGCAAGGTTCTCTTGGCGCAACCAGACGTCGTGGGTCTGGCGGAACTGACGAGGGCGGCGCCCGAACTCGGGCTCATCGTACCGTTTGATGCGTGGTCGGACCTGCAGCCCTACGCGGCGTGGCTCGAGAAACAGGAGGCGCATTTCCCCGATCGCTACTTCAGCGCTGAAGAACCGGCAGCGATCTTCGCTACCAGCGGAACGACTGGCTTGCCGAAAGGCGTCGTGCATACGCATGCCGGCCTCGCGTCGATGTCGATGGGCTACCGGAATGTCCTCGACATTTCGGCGGGCGTGCGCCACTTAGTGGTCGGCGGTATGACGCACGTCGCAGGCGGCATCGTGTACGCGACAACGGGGCTTGGCGCTACGCAGTACATCAGCCATTCGACACGCGCCTCGGACATCTTGGACCGTATCGAGCGCGACCACATCGACATGCTGTTCGTGCCGCCGACACTGATCTATGCACTGCTCGATGAGCAGCTCTCCAGCCCATCGTCGCGGCGGGATCTCTCATCGCTGAAGACGCTGATCTATGCAGGCTCCTCGATTTCGCCCGCGAGACTTCAACAGGCGATCGAGGTCTTTGGAAACATCCTGGTGAACGTGTATTCGCAGACGGAGGTGCTCTATCCGATCACCTCGCTGTCGAAAGCAGATCACGCACGCATTGCTACAGGTGAAGAGAAGCTGCTGCGAAGCGCAGGCAAGCCCACGCGCACTTGCATCGTGGGCATCCTGGACGACCAGATGCAGCACGTGCCCGTCGGCGAGCGCGGCGAGATCTGCACACGCTCGCTGTCCGGCATGTTGAGCTTCTTCAACAGTCCCGGCGCTGTCCATGAACTGCGATCAGGTGGATGGCACCATACGGGCGACATCGGCGTGATGGACGAAGAAGGCTTCGTGTACATCGTCGATCGGAAGAAGGACATGATCGTGTCTGGCGGCTTCAACGTGTACCCCGCAGAGGTGGAAACCGTGCTGTCACGGCATGCCGATGTGGCCGATTCAGCGGTGGTCGGTCTGCCCGATGAAAAGTGGGGCGAGCGCGTGGCGGCATTCGTCGTCGCCCGTCCCGGCATGGCGCGGGACGATGCGACACTGATCGAGCATTGCCGCTCGGCGCTCGGTTCGGTGAAGGCGCCCAAGGAAATCATCTGGCGTGACGAACTGCCGCGTAACTCGGCTGGAAAAGTGCTCAAGCATATCCTCCGAAAGGAAGGTCAGACCGCATGAGTGCCGCGCAGGAATCAGCAGGCGGCGGGAACTCTCGCGTTGCCTGGCTTGAGTCGCTGCGCGCGCCCGTGGTGGCAGCGCCGATGTTTCTCGTGACATCGCCTGCGATCGTCACGGCGTCGTGCCGCGTGGGCATTGCTGCGGTCATCCCGGCGCTCAACGCCGAATCGACGCAGCAGCTCGATGCGTGGCTCGGTGAGATTCGCAAGTCACTGGCCGAAACACGGTCCACTGCAACGCGCGCTTGGGGCGTCAACCTCATCGGCCACGCTACCAACAAGCGATTCAACGAAGACTTGGCGGTTGTCGTCGCGCACAAGGCGCCGCTCGTGGTTTCCAGCGTCGGTTCACCGCGCGACATCGTGGCGGCAGTGCATGAATACGGTGGCGCAGTCTTCAGCGATGTAATTCACATCGAACACGCGCGCAAAGCCGCGCAGGCTGGTGTCGATGGCCTGGTGCTGATCTGCGCGGGCGCGGGCGGCAACACGGGCTGGATCAATCCGTTTGCGTTCCTCAAGGAAGTGCGCACATTCTTCAAAGGCGTGATCGCCGTCGCCGGCGGCATCACCGATGGTGCGCAGGTTCGCGCGCTCCAGTCGCTGGGTGCCGATCTCGCGTACATCGGCACTCCATTCATCGCGACAGCCGAAAGCGACGCCGGGCAAGCCTACAAGGAAGCGGTCGCCGCGAGCGCGCTCAGCGACATTGTCCTGAGCAATGCTTTGAGCGGCCTGCCGGCGAACGTGATGAAGGTTTCGCTCCAACGCATGGGCGTGACGGGCAGGAATTCCAGACAGCTTGACGTCACGGGCTGGGGGCGAAGCGTGGCATGGTCCGCCGGCCACGGCATCGGTGCCGTCTCGGCGATCGAAAGCTGTGAACAACTCGTATCGCGTCTGGTGCTCGAGTACGAGGTCGCGGTCAAAGCCGGCTAGCAGCGTCCGCGCGCAACACGCAAATCATCGCTCGCGGTACTCGGCTTGCGAGCAATCAATACACGTCCATCGAACAGGAGTAGCAACATGAGTCTAGGTGTCAAGGACAAAGTCATCGTCATCACCGGCGCGGGGCGTGGCATTGGCCGGGCCATTGCGCTGCTGGGAGCGAATGAAGGCGCTCGTGTGGTCGTGAACGACCTTGGCGGCACGCCCAACGGCAGTGGTGCGGATGCCGCGCCTGCCGAGCAGGTGGCCGCAGAGATTCGCGCAACCGGTGGTGAGGCTGTTGCAAACGGCGACAACATCGCCGCGGCAGGCGGCGGCGAACGAATCATTCAGACCGCGCTCGATGTCTTCGGGCGCGTCGATTGCGTGATCAACAACGCCGGGATTCTTCGGGACCGCATGTTCCACAACATGACGCCCGAGGAATGGCGTGACGTGATCGACGTCCATCTGAATGGCTACTTCAATGTGTCGCGCGCGGCTGCGCCTCACTTCAAATCGCAGAACTCCGGCTCGTTCGTTCATTTCACGTCGCCGGCTGGACTGATTGGCGCGATGGGCCAATCGAATTACGCGGCCGCCAAGATGGGTGTCGTTGGTTTGTCGACGGGCATTGCGTTCGACATGGCGCGATTCAACGTGCGCTCCAACTGCGTTGCACCGTCTGCGTGGACGCGCCTGTTGTCGGGGCTCACCGCGCGCAACAAGGAGGAAGAAGAGCGTTTCGCACGTCTCGAAAAGTCGATGTCGCCGGAGAAGATCGCGCCGTTGTGCGTGTTCCTCGCGACTGACGCGGCAGCGGGAATTTCGGGACAGATCTTCAAGGCGCGTGGCAACGAGATTTTCCTGATGAGCCAGCCTCGCCCGATCCGCTCGGTGCATCGCGATGGTGGCTGGTCGCTGCAAAGCCTGGAGGAACAAATGCTGCCTGCAATGAAGAGCTCCTTCGTGAAGATGGAGAATCATCTCGACGTCTTCAGCTGGGAACCGATTTGAGCTCGCTCATGTTCGATCCCGAAAGACTCCTGGCCTGGTCGTTCAAGGATGTTCGCTGTGCTTATGCGGACACGGACGCCATCCTCTACTCGCTCGCGATCGGCATCGGCGCCGATCCGACCGACGAGCGGCAATTGCGCTATGTGTTTGAGAAGAACCTGAAGGCGTTTCCAACGCTTGCCCTGGTGTTGCGACATCCGTCCGAGGTCGGCTTTCTTGATGACCCCGAGGTCGGCATCGACATGCAGCAAATGCTGCACGGCGAGACCGGCTTGCGCATCCATCGGCCGCTTCCGTCGTCGGGCGTCGTCGTCAGCCGCACGTCCATCGACCGCCTGGTTGACCGTGGAGAAGGCAAAGGCGCATTGCTTTATTTCTCCCGCACGGTTCGTCATGAAGACACAGGTGCATTGCTCGCCACTGAGACGGGAAGCTTCTTTCTCCGCGGCAATGGCGGATTTGGCGGTGAGGCGGGCGTTACGAACAAGCCGGCGCCCGTTCCTGCGCGTGCAGCGGATCTGCAATGCGAAATGTCGACACTCGCGCAGTCCGCGTTGCTGTACCGCCTGACCGGTGACCGCAATCCGCTGCATGCGGATCCGGTGCTTGCACGCCGCACGAGCTTCGATCGACCAATTTTGCACGGCTCGTGCACCTACGGGCACACGGCGCATGCCATCGTGAAGCTCCTGTGCAACTACGACGGCGATCGGCTTCGCCGCCTTGATCTGCGCTTCACATCGCCCGTCTATCCGGGTGAAACATTGAACGTGGAAGTGTGGCGGCTGGAGCCCGGAATAGCCGCTTTCCGTGTGAGCGTTCCCGCGCGCGGCGTGATCGCGGTTGACAACGGCATCTGTGAATTCGAGGAAAAGTCATGACCCCCATCCCCCGGGCGCTCCCTGCGCCTACTCCGGAAACAAAGCATTTCTGGGACGGCACGCGCGACAGCCGCTTGCTGTTGCAACGTTGCGCCGATTGCGATCACGCTTACTTTCCCCCGCGTCCTTTTTGCCCCGCATGCGCATCGCGTGCAGTGCATGTGTTTGCCGCGTCGGGGAATGCAACGCTCTACAGCTACGTGATCAACCATCGCGGCATGCCCGGTTGGCCCGTGCCGTACGCCATCGCAGTGGTCGAACTGGCCGAAGGCCCGCGGATGATGACCAACATTGTCGAATGCCCGCAAACGCCCGAGGCGCTTGTGCTCGACATGCCGCTCGAAGTCGTCTTCGAGAAGCAGAGCGATGCCATCACCCTGCCATTGTTCAAACCGGCGGAGAAGCAATGAAGAAGCCAGCCATCGCGGTAGTGGGCGCCGCTGAAACCACGCGCATGGGCACGGTCCCCGACATGTCGCAAATCCAGTTGCACGCCGATGCGGCGCTGAACGCAATGGCCGATGCGGGGCTGAAGCCTTCCGACATCGACGGTTTCGCGACTGCCGGTGAAGACGTCGTGGCGCTCTCTCAATACCTCGGCATCGAGCCGCAATGGATGGACGCCACCAGCGTGGGCGGCTGTTCCTTCATGATGCACATCCGCCACGCGAGCGCTGCGATCTCCGCTGGCCTTTGCAACACGGTGCTGATCACGCACGGAGAAAGCGGCCGGTCGCAGTTGCCCGCGCCTTACTTCCCGTGGCCGCCTTCGCCAATGAGCCAGATGGGACAGCTCGAATCGCCTTACGGAATCGTCGGCGCACCGAGCATGTTCACCATCCCGGTTCTTCGCTACATGAAGACCTATGGCGTCACGCTGGAACAGCTGGCCACGGTGCCGGTGATCCAGCGCGAGTGGGCGGCGAAGAATCCGCGCGCTTGGTTCAAGGACCCGATCACCGTGCAGGATGTCCTAACCGCGAAGATGATCGCGTACCCGTTCACGATCCTCATGTGCTGCCCCAGAACTGACGGCGGCGGTGCGATCATCCTCACCTCCGCCGAACGCGCGAGGGACATCGCGAAGAAGCCGGTCTACGTGCTCGGAACCGGCGAAGGCTCAGGCACGGGCCTTATCAGCCAGATGCCGGATTTCAACACGTCGGCGGCATTCCGCAAGTCGGGCGCGCTGGCCTTCGAGTCTGCAGGGATCACGCGGAAGGATGTGGATCACCTGATGATCTACGACGCTTTCGCCCATCTGCCGCTTTACGGACTGGAAGACCTGGGTTTCTGCAAGCGTGGCGAAGCTGCGTCGTTCATCCAGGAAC
Organism: Variovorax humicola; assembly: GCF_037889915.1. NCBI lineage: Bacteria > Pseudomonadati > Pseudomonadota > Betaproteobacteria > Burkholderiales > Comamonadaceae > Variovorax > Variovorax humicola. Next base: position 59,711 of record NZ_JBBKZV010000014.1, read on the forward strand.
GTCGCACGGCGCCTGGTGGCGAGCTTCCCGTGAACACGAACGGGGGCGGGCTCAGCTACCAGCATTCCGGCATGTACGGCATGTACGCGCTGCAAGAGAGCATTCGGCAGATGCGGGGCAACGCGGCTGCGCAAGTGGAGGGCGCGAAGATATCGATGGCCCATGGCGTGGGCGGCATGTTCTCGGTGAGCAGCACCGTGGTGTTCACGAACGAAGCGCCCTAAAACGCGAGGACAATCCGGCGATGCCAGCAGTCACCGAGCTCGCCATTTTGAGCGCCGTACCGACGAAAGGTGACGCGACGCGCCAGGCCATCAAGGCTGCGGCCAGTCGCGTCTTCGCGGAGAACGGGTTTGCCAGCGCCACGATCGCGATGATCATGGAGGGGCGGTGGGGCGCTCTTCCGGTGCGTTCTATCGGCACTACGAGAGCAAGGAAGCGTTGCTGCACGAGTTGTTGGGCGAGTTCAAGCAGCGACTCACGCTCGAAGTGACGAAGCCCATGCAGGCGAACGAGGATCCGATTCAGAACCTGCTCCAGCGCACGGGCGCGTTCTGGCGCGTGTATCGCGAGAACTGGCCCATCGTCACCGCCGCGTTCCAGCTCTCGATGCGCGACGAAGGGTTTGCCACGGCGTGGCAGTCGGCCAGACAACAGGGCATTCGCGCCATGGCCAGTGTGATCCGGCAGGCACAAGCGCTCGGCCACGCGCCTGGCATGGATGCGGACCTCGCCGCCTCGGCGCTGTGTTCCATGCTGGAATTCACTTGCTACAACTGGATGGCGACACGCGGCGACTTCCCCAATCGCGACATCGACGACGCAACGGCGATCGAGGTCCTTTCCCAGCTGGTGGTCCACGCAATCGGCTGGCGCACGAGCCTCAAGTAACCGGTCCGGATGCGGGCGGCTCCGTCTGCATTCGTGTTCACCAATCGGACAACGGCCTAGCCCCTTGCAGGCAGCGCCGGAAGAATCTCTTCCTTTAAGCCACGCCGCCGTAATTCCGATAAGCGCACAACAGATTGGCGATCTCTCGGAACTCCAGCGGTCCGATTTCCAGACAGGAGCAATCATGATCAACCAGGTGGAACAGCCGACAGAAGAAGAGAATCCCGTCCTCGTCGAGTTCGAGGACGGTATCGCGTGGGTGATCCTGAATCGCCCCGACAAGCGCAACGCGATGAGTCCCGCGCTCAACAAGCGCATGATCCAGGTGCTCGACGAGCTCGAGACCGATCCGCGTTGCAAGGTGCTCGTTCTCACTGGCGCAGGCGATTCGTTCACTGCTGGCATGGACCTGAAGCTGTTCTTCCGTGATGCAGAGCAGGCCCACACGCCCGAGCGCCTGATCCAGATCCGTCGCGACTTCACACAGTGGGCGCAGCGCCGCCTGCAGGGCTACATGAAGCCGACCATCGCGATGGTGAACGGATGGTGCTTCGGCGGTGGCCTCACGCCTCTGGTCTGCTGCGACCTAGCGATCGCCTCTGAAGACGCGCAATTCGGCGTGTCGGAAATAAATTGGGGCATCATTCCCGGCGGCAACGTCACGCGCGCACTGGCCGCGACGATGTGCCGCCGTGATGCGCTGTACTACATCATGACCGGCATCCCGTTCAATGGCCGCCGTGCGGAGCAAGTCGGGCTCATCAACGAAGCGGTTCGGAAAGAGCAGCTGCGCGAACGCACGATCGAGCTCGCCAAGATCCTGATGCAGAAGAACCCTTCGGTGCTTCGCAACGCCAAGCAGGCATTCATCAACGGCGGGGACATGCCGTGGGATGTGGCGGAGGACTACCTCAGCGCCAAGAACTTCATGAGCATGATGCAAGACCCCGAGAAAGGCCGTGCGCAAGGCCTGAAGCAATTCCTGGACGACAAGAGCATCAAGCCTGGCCTGCAAGGCTACAAGCGGGAAGCGTAACGATGGTTTCGATGCAAGTGGACCGCCTGCTGGCGCCGAAGTCGATCGTGGTTGTCGGCGCGTCCGCGCGCCCGGAAAGCCCCGGCGCCCGTGTCTTCGCTGGCCTGAAGCGCCTGGGCTACGAGGGTGCGATCTACCTCGTCAACCCTTCGCGCAAAGAGCTCGACGGTCACCCTTGCGTCGCGAGCATTGCCGAAGTGCCTCAGGGCGTGGACCTTGCCGTGCTTTGCGTACCCAAAACCGCCGTGCAAGCTTCGCTCGAAGAGTGCATCGCAAGGCAAGTCGGTGCTGCTGTCGTCTTCGCCGCAGGTTATGCGGAGCAGGACGCGGAAGGCACGCAGGAGCAGGAGAAGCTCGCACGGACCGCTCGCGACGCAGGTGTTGCTCTGCTCGGTCCCAACTGTCTCGGCTTTGCGAACCTGCAGGCGCGCGTGCCGATCACGATGGTGAACGTGGCCAAGCCAGCCTCCGATGCGCCCGGCATTGCGATCATCGCGCAGAGCGGCGCGTTCATGTCGTCGCTCTACGCGAGCATGGCGCTCAAGGGCATTCCGGTTTCGTCGATCGTGTCCGTTGGAAACCAGGCGGTGCTTGGCGTTGAAGACTTCATGGAGCGTTTTATCGACGACGAGGCAATCAGTGTCATCACGGTGTTTGCCGAGCGCCTGGGTGAGCCGCAACGCTTTCTCGAAATCGCGGCCCGCGCTCGCGCGCGGAAGAAGCCGATCGTGCTGATGCACACGGGCCGCAGCAGCAAGGCGCGCGACGCGGCGCAGTCACACACCGGCGCGCTGGCCGGCGACGATGCGATCATGCGTGCGCTGGTGGCGCTCGAGGCCGTAATCCTGGCCGATTCCATCGATGAACTGGCCGACGTTTCAGCGCTCGCCGCGATGTTCCGTGAAGCGCCGACCAAGGGGGTGGGCGTTGTCACGAATTCAGGCGCACTTCGCGGCATCACGTTCGACTTCTGCGAGAGCATGGGTCTTGACGTGCCGGCGCTCGAGCCTGCGACTATTGCCAAGATGGCGGCGCGCCTGCCTGCTTTCGCCGTTGCAGAAAACCCGATCGACGTCACCGTTCAGGCCATCGCCGAGCCGGATTTGATTGGTACCGGCGCCAGGGCGCTGCTGGACGACCCGAACATCGGCAGTGCGGTGCTGGCCGTGCATGCCGGCAAGGAGGCCGCCGAGTACGCGCGCCTTGCAGGGCCGATGCTGAAGAATTCGCGCAAGCCGGTGGCGTACGCACTTCTGGGCGAAGGTGCCCCGCTGTCCGCTGAACTTTCGCAAGCGCTTCGTGAAAACGGCATTCCAATGTTCCGTTCGGTCGAGCGCGCACTTGGCGCAGTAGCACGGCTGACCGCGTATGGCAACGCATGTCTGCGTGCCGCGCGCGTCGCGGACCGCGCTGCCAAGGTACCGGCACTCGCAGGTTCGGGCACGCTGACCGAGTACGAGAGCAAGCGCTGGATGAAGCAACTCGGCGTGCCAGTGCCCAAAGGTGAACTCGCGACCAACGTTGAAGACGCCAGGCGCATTGCCGCAGAAATCGGCTACCCCGTCGTGTTGAAGGCGCAAGCGTCGGCACTCGCTCACAAGAGCGACGCTGGCGGCGTGATTCTGAATGTGGGTCACGACGCAGCACTGCTGCACGCGTGGGACGAGCTGCACGCAAATATCCGCCGCGCAAAGGGCGATCTCACGCTCGACGGCGTGCTTGTCGAAACGATGGCGCGCAAGGGCACGGAGCTTGTCATCGGCGTCAAGCGTGACCCCGACTGGGGGCCGGTGATGCTCATCGGCCTCGGCGGCATCTGGATCGAAATCCTCAAGGACGTCCGGCTCATGCCGCTCGACCTCTCGGAAGACGCCATCGTGGAGGAACTCGGAAAGCTGCGTGCCAATGGCGTGCTCAAGGGCGCACGCGGTGCGCTGCCGGCGGATGTACGAGCCGTCGCACGCATCGCCGCTGCGCTCGGAAAAGCCGTGCTGGCCACGCCACAGATCGCGGAGATTGATCTAAATCCCGTCATCGTCTATCCAGAAGGCGAAGGCACGATCGCCCTCGATGCGCTCATCGTCACCACCACTTCCTGAAGCTGAATCGAACATGAGCTACCAGCCAACCGCCAGGCATTGGATCAACGGCGAGTTCGCCACTACGGGTGTCGAGCGCGCCGCGATCAATCCCGCCAACGGTGAAGTCATCGGGTGCTACTTCGACGGAGGCGTCGCGGAAGCGGAGCATTCCATCGCTGCCGCAAGCCGCGTCTTCCGCGACAGTGAATGGAAGAATGACGGCGCGCGCCGCAGCGCTGCACTCGGTCATCTGGCCAATGCTTTCGAAAGCCGCGCCGACGATCTGGCCGCGCTGATCAGTTTGGAGAACGGCAAGATCGCGCCCGAAGCACGGTTCGAAGTGAGCATGCTTTCGCGGACGCTCCGCTTCCAGGCGGGTCTCGCGATGCAGACGTTCGGCCGTGTGCTCGAATCCAAGCCGGGCTCGATGTCGATGGTGCTTCGTGAGCCGATCGGTATCTCCGGCCACATCATTCCGTGGAACTCGCCCGCCGTGCTGTTCGTGCGATCAATCGCGCCGGCACTGGCCGCGGGCACGACGGCGGTCGTGAAGATGCCGTCGCAGTGCGCACTGGTGGCAACGTTGATGGCGGAGATCATCGCCAGTGTGAATGAGCTTCCCAAAGGCGCGGTGAACATCTTCATCGAGAGCGGCTCCGAGGGCGCCCGCCACATCGTGGATTCGCCGCTCGTCCCGGCGGTCAGTTTCACCGGCAGCACGGCGACCGGCCGCGCGATCGCGCAAGCAGCCGCGCCGCAGTTCAAGCGCCTCGGACTCGAACTGGGCGGCAAAGGCCCGCATCTGGTTTTCGACGATGCGGATCTCGAGTCGGCATTGCCGAAAATCGAGAAATCGCTGACCGTGTTCGCGGGCCAGTTCTGCATGACAGCCGGCCGCCTGCTGGTGCAACGCGGCGTTGCCGATGGGGTTCGAGAGCGTCTTGCAGCGCGACTCGAAGCCGTGACGGTCGGACCTGCGAGCGATCCAACGAGCGGCATGGGCCCGTTGATCGACAAACGCAGCGTCGAACGCGTCGAGCAGATGGTGAAGGAGGCGATCGCCTCCGGTGCCAAGGTCATTCTTCGTGGCGGCGCTGTGACTGAAGGCCCGCTCGCTTGCGGCGCCTTCTATCGCCCGACGCTGCTCGAAATCTCCGACCACTCGATGCGCATCGCTCGCGAGGAGGTCTTCGGGCCGGTGCAGGTGCTGCAGGTCTTCGATACGGAAGAGGAAGCGATTGCCCTCGCCAACGACAGCGAATACGGTCTCAGCGCCAGTGTTTGGAGCCGCGATGCGGATCGGGGCATGCGCATTGCGCGCAGGCTGGAGACGGGACTGGTGTCGATCAACGACTGGATCAACTTCGGCGTGCAGTTCGAGATCGGTGGCGTCAAGGCGAGCGGCCTGGGGCGCATGGGGGGCCTTGGCTCGATCGATGGCTTCCTGGAATACAAGCAAATCGGCCACGTCTATCGGACAGCTGGCGTCGTCTAGACGGGAACAGGATCATGAATCTCAATTACTCGGACGACCAGTCGATGCTGCGCGAAAGCGTGCAGCGATTCCTGCGGGAGAAGCATTCCTTCGATCACTTCCGCAGGATCGAGGCCGCGGGGAAAGCGCACGACGTCGAACTCTGGCGCTCGTTTGCGCACTTCGGCTGGCTCAGCGTGTCGATCTCCGAAGCGCACGGCGGTCTTGGTGGCGGCGCGGTGGAATCGGCAATCGTCTCCGAGGCGCTTGGCAGCGCCCTTGTCCTCGAGCCCTATGTTCCCAGCGCCGTGCTCGCAGGCGGCTTGGTCGATCAGCTGGGGACCGAGGCGCAATGCGACGCGTTTCTCCGCCCGTTGATGGAAGGCACTGCGTTGATGGCGTTTGCGCATGACGAACGCGCCGCGGGGCATGACCTTTCGCGCATCGCGACGACGGCAGTTCGTACCGATTCCGGATACCGCATCGACGGCGCCAAAGTCATGGTGCTTGGCGGAGTTTCCGCGGACACTTTCCTTGTCACGGCGAAAGTTGGATCGAGCGCTGATGGCAGCAGCAAGATCGGCGTCTTCATCGTGCCCGCGAATGCGAAGGGCGTGCTCTTGAGCTCATTCCGCACGGCGGACGGCGGAGAGGCGGCTGATGTGCAATTGAACGGCGTGATCATCGATGCCAATGCGTTGCTTGGCGGTCGCGACGATGTGTCCGACGCTGTGCTGCTCGCACTGGATCTTGCCGCCGCCGCCATGTGCTGGGATGCGGTCGGAGCGATGGATGCACTACTCGCTGCGACCGTCGCCTTCACGAAGCAGCGCGTGCAGTTCAGCAAACCGCTTTCCAGCTTCCAGGCGCTGCAACACCGCATGGCGGAGATGGCTATGAAATGCACCGAGGCAAGGGCGACTGCCTTGCTCGCCTCGCTCAGCCTCGAAGCGCCGACGGCCATGCGCGTGCGCGCCGTGTCAGGCGCGAAGGCAAAGATCGGCCGCGTGTCGCGCCATGTTGCACAAGAGTCAATTCAGCTGCACGGCGCGATGGGCTTCAGTGACGAATTGCCAGTGGGCTGGTGGTTCAAGCGGCTGTTCGTGTTCGAGAACATTTACGGCAGCACGAGCGAGCATCTCGAGCGATATCGCCAAGTTGTGACGCAGCCGGCCCTTCAGGCCGACTCGTTGCTGCGGTCACCAGCTGCGCCCTGACAAGAAAAGAAAGAGGAGCAATTCATGGACCTGTTTCTTTCCCCCGAAGAGAGCGCGTTTCGAGATGAAGTGCGTGCATTTCTCGATGCCGAACTCGACGTGAATCTTCGTCGCGCCGAGCGGTTGAATCCGTGCTTCATCGCCCACCCGTCCTATGGCCTCAAGTGGCAATCGAAGCTCGCAAAAAAAGGATGGGCTGTGCCCATGTTTCCGCCCGAGTATGGCGGCCCGGAATGGACGCTGACTCAGCGCTATATCTTCGACCAGGAGTGCGAGCGCCAGGGCGAGCCGCGCTTTCGCACGCAGGGCATCAAGATGCTTGCGCCCGTGCTGATGCGCTATGGCACACCTGAGCAGAAGAGTCGTTACCTTCCGCGCATCGTGTCCGGAGAAGACGTATGGGCGCAGGGCTACTCCGAACCGGGCGCAGGTTCTGACCTGGCTGCACTGCGAACGAAGGCCGTGCGCGACGGCGACGACTACGTCGTGAATGGCTCGAAGATCTGGGCGAGCATGGCGCACGAGTCCACTCACATCTTCAGCCTCGTGCGCACGTCCGACACGGGCAAGAAGCAGGAAGGCATTACCTTTCTGTTGATGGACCTGAAAACGCCAGGTGTCACCACGCGGCCGATTAAATCGATCTGCGGCAGCCACGAATTCAATGAGGTCTTCTTCGACGATGTGCGGGTGCCTGTCGCCAATCGCGTGGGCGAAGAAGGCTTCGGCTGGGAAGTGTCGAAATACCTGCTCGAGTTCGAGCGCGGCGGCAACCCCGCGGGAGGTCTTCTGCGCGCCTGGCACGGAAAGCTGTTGCGCCTGGCTTCCGAGCTTGGCGCCGATGGAAAGCGCGCGATCGACGATCCGGTGCTGGCCACGAAATTCGCCGAGATCGGTTGCGACATCGACGCGAACGACATGATCGAACTCATGGCGATGTCGAAAGTGCTGACGGGTGGCAACCCAGGCGCGATCCCCTCTTCGGTGATGAAGATCGAACGCAGCCGGATCCGTCAGGCGATCAGCGAGCTTGCTGCATTGGTCGTGGGAATCGACGCCATCCGCTGGGAGCCGCGGCGGCCCTTCACGGATCTGCCTGAAGCTTCGGAGATCGAAGAGGAGCGGATCGTTGCGTCGGCGATTTACTTCAATTCGCGTTCGCAGAGCTTGCTGGGCGGCTCGAACGAGATCCAGCTCGAGATCATTGCGCGCGACCTGCTGCGTTAAGGAGGATAAAGATGAACACCACCCTGGCACCCGTTCCCGAAACCATGGTTGCCGCGCGGCTGCACGCGATCGGTGAACCGCTCAAACTCGACCGCATTCCCGTTCCCAAGCCGCGCGCTTTCGACGTGCTCGTGCAGGTGACAGCCTGCGGCATCGTTCCGAACATGCGGCGCGTCATCGGCAACTTTTTTGGCACGCAAATGCCGGACGCCAAGCTCTTCCCGAACTTGCCGGCGATCTTCGGTCTCGATCCGGTCGGCGTGGTCGCAGAAGTCGGAGAGTTCGTGACAGGCGTCAAAGCCGGCGAGCGCGTGTATGTGAATCCGGCGCGAAGCTGCGGCTCGTGCAGGATGTGCCGCACGGGCCGCTCGATCGATTGCCCGGTCTTCACGTTCCAGGGCTACTTCGGCAGATCGCGCGAGCTGATGCAGGCTTACCCCTACGGCGGCTTCTCCCAGTACATCACGGCGCCTTCCAACTCGCTCGTGAAGCTGCCCGCGTCCGTCAAGGACGAAGAGGCGGGGCGCTTGGGCTACCTCGGCACCGCCTATGGCGCAATGAAGCGGATCCACATCGGTCCGGGCGAAGTGATCCTGATCAATGGCATTAGCGGCACGCTCGGCTTGTGCGCGACGCTGATAGCCTTGGCGATGGGTGCAACGAAGATTCTCGGCACCGGGCGCAACGTCGAGTTGCTCGAACGCGTGAAGGCCATTGCGCCCCATCGTATCTTCGTGCACGCAGTAAAAGACATGCCCGACGGCACGCCCGATCCTTTGACGGATCCTCTGCTGTTGTGGGCTCGCGAGCAAACGGGCGGCTGGGGCGTTGACGGAATGATCGACTGTCTGCCACCTGGCGCGCCGGCGAGCACCATGCTGCGCGCACTTCACACGCTGCGCCGCGGCGGCATGGCTGTAAATGTTGGTGCGGTCTCGCAAACGCTTCCGCTCAACGCATTCTGGCTGTGCGCCAACCGCATTGCGCTCGAGGGCTCGGTGTGGTTCTCGACCGCGGAAGGCGAAGAAATGGCGGCGATGGCGGCGGCCGGCAGTCTGGATCTCACGGTGTTCAATCACCGGCGAGCGCCGATGTCGAAGATCGACGAAGTGTTGGAGCAGATGTCCTCGAGCAAGGACGGCGGCTTCGCGAACTACGTGATCGACCCGGCGCAGGTCGACTGACCATTCAGCTTGCACAATCGGCACGTATGGCAGACAACGTGACTGCGGCCGATGCCGGTTCACTCAAACGGGGCGTTCAGCTTCTGAAACTCCTTGCGACCGCGGGATCGCGTGGACTGTCGCTCACGCAGATCGCGGACCGCGCCGCTCTGCCGCACCCCACGGTGCATCGCGTGCTTCGCCAACTCGTCGAAGAACGACTGGTGGCGCGCAGCGACGAGCTGAAGCGCTATCGACTCGGCCCGCTCGCCTACGAGTTGGGCATGGCCGGCGCGACGATGTACGACCTGCGCGACATGTGCGATGGTGCCATGCAGGCGCTCTCCGCAGAGACGACGGACACCGTTTATCTCGTCGTGCGAAGCGGCTTCGAAGCCGTGTGCATGCATCGACTCGAGGGATCGTTCCCGATTCGCACACTGGTGCTGGATGTGGGAAGTAGACGGCCGCTTGGCGTAGGCGCAGGCGGCCTTGCGCTGCTCGCTGCGATAGAAGATGAAGAGCGCCACCAAATCATCGAGCGCGTGAAACCGAAGCTGAGCGCATTTGCGAAACTCACCTCGGAGGAACTCGAGCACGCGTGCGCGGCGACGCGCAAGCGCGGGACTTCTCTGATACAGGACACCATCAATCTGGGCGTTAGTGCGGTAGGCCGGGTGTTTCGCGATTCGATGGGGCAGCCTATGGGCGCGATCAGCGTTGCGGCGCTATCGCATCGGATGCCGGCTCAGCGGTGCGAGCGGATCGCGGAGTTGCTGAAGGATGCCGTGACGGATGTTGAGCGACGGATGAGGGATAAGAGCAGGAATGGATGGGAGACGGGGAGCTGACTGGATGCTCGGGATCGGGCCACCGTGGTGAGGGCTTCGGTCGGCGTTGGACAAGCGTGACACGCTGGTAGGCATCCGCATAGTGCGGCAGTATTGAAGGGAGCCTCGGGACCGGACTTCATCGGTGAAGTTGAGCTCGCCGCCTGAGCAACGCCGGCGAGACGCGGTATGACTGGCAGCACTACATCCCGCTGCTGCGGAGGAAGCCCGGTGCGCTGCGGAATGGGGCGCCGTTCGCCGACATGCCCGAGCCGCTGCAGAGGCTGCGCCGAGGGCTGCTGCGTAACCCGGGTGGCGAGCGTGTAATGGCACAGGTGCTGGGTATCGTGTTGAGCGCGGGACTGGACGCGGTGCTGGTGGCGGTGGAATTGGCCCTGGAGATCGGGCTGCCCGGTAAGGTGAGGTGCTGGGGCGCCTGAACCCGGTGCCGACGTCGACGGCTTCGACGCAGTTGAAAGTGAGCACGCCGCTGCTGGCTGACATGGCGCGCTATGAAAGTCTGCGTGCCGACAACGCCACCGAGGAAGCCGGCCATGACGACGCGTGACGTAACGGTTGAACTCAAGGCGCTGCGTCTGCATGGCATGGCCGGCGCCTGGGCCAATCTGGTGGAGCAAGGAACGAACGCAGTACTGGAGTCCCCGCGATGGTTGATCGCGAATTTGCTTTGCGCGGTTGCGACGTGTCAGATTTACGGGTCTTCCGCACCTATGGACTGGAGTCCATAGGTGCGGAAGACCCGGATTCGTTTTTTGGACGGTCGGCGGGTGTAGGCACGTTGGGCAGTTGCGGCGAGCGCTTGGGCTGCATGACGACGACCACCACCAGCTTGCCGGAGTTCATCTGTGGGAGCAGGCGGCGCACCTTCCAGCGCGGGCGACATTTCGCCCCCAAGCGCGGCAACCGCCTCCGAGCAGTCAAGGATTCCCTTGCGTGACCGTCGAGACGTAGCGCGCAAGCGCTGTGACCTGGGCGTCCGTGAGTGCGGTGAACGCTGGCATGGCACCCATTCCGCTTCGAATGACCCGGGCGATGCGGGCAGCATCAGGCTTGAGGTCGTCCAGATCCGGCCCGATTTGCCCGGTCGATCCGGCGTCTTTCAACGTGTGGCAAAGCGCGCAGGCCGGGACGGATGCTGCCCCGCCCTTGAAGATCTGGCGCCCTTCCGTGAGGGCTGGATCGGCCGCGAAAGACGGCGCAGCGACCGCCAATCCCGCCAACGCCAAAGCCAGCGTTGCTGGCGCCGCAAGCCTTCCTGGCCGAACAGTTACGCGGCTCATGCGACGGTCACCGTGACGGCGTGATCACGCCAGCTGCTGTTGAGGTAGCCGGCCTTGTTCTCGATGCGCGTCTCCGGCTGCGTGCGTCCCTTGACGTCGGTCACGCGGCTGGCCAACTGGTGGCTGCCAGAAGTCAGGTCAACAGTGGCTGCGAATTCGCGCCACGCAAATCGACCCAGATCGGGACCCACAAGCGCTGCCACCTTCCACGTCGCGCCGCCATCCGTCGAGACCTCGACCTGCTTGACCGCGTTCGTTCCTCCAAACGCGACGCCCTTGATGACTGCTGCGCCCGCGCGCAGCGTACCGCCTTCAGGCAGCGGCGAATTGATCCAGGACTTGGGCGGCATCTGCCACACCGAAGGATCCGCGGGATTCATGGTCTTGGCATTCGGAGCGCTCATCCTGTAGTCGGCCTGCTGGATCGACGAGTCGGACTCCGCATGCGTGAACCCGACGCGCTTCACGTACTTGATGCTGTTGACGCCGGTGAAGCCGGGCACGATCAGACGCAGGGGTCCGCCATGGGCCAGTGGGATCGGCTGACCATTGAGTTCCCACGCCAGGAGCGCGTCCTCCATCGCGGCGACGGGTACGCTGCGCTCGATGCGTGTCTTTGGATCGAGGCCTGCCGGGATGACCTCGCCGCCTGTCCCGGTCAGGAACTTTGCGCCGGCATCCATGCCGCCGAGTTCACGCACCAGGGCACGCAACGGCACGCCAGTCCACATGACGCAGCCCGCGGCACCGACCTGCCAGGGCGTACCCGAAGGCTTCGACGGGAACATCCCGCGACCGTTGCCACTGCACTGCAAAACCATCGTCACCGTCTCGGTCGGCATCTTCTTCAGGTCGGCCAGCCTGAAGGCGCGCGGGCGGCGCACGCCGTCGACCTGCACTTCCCAGGCGTCCCTGTCGTTCAGGATGTCGGCGCTCGGCGGCGCAATGTTGTTGCGCACGTAGAGGTGTTTGGCCGGGGTGATCACGCCGTCGCCCATGGCGCTGCGGCGCAGCTCGATGGTGTTCGGGCTGTGCACGATCATGGCGCCCGCGTCCTTCCACGCCGCGAAGGCGGGCAAAGGCCGAGCCGCCTGTGCAAGTGCCGATCTCCAGGGACCGAGACTTGCCATCGCTGCGGCGGATGCCGACACCCCCAGCAGGGCTCGGCGTAGGGGATTGACTGCGAAATGAAGAGACATTCGAATGACCCAAGGGTTGATGAAGATGTTCTAGATGATCAACGCGCCAGTCGCTCTTGAAGACCTATTCGCTTCGCATTTCAGTGCCGCAGCAAAATGACAGCCAGAACAAAACCAGCGATCCAGACTGTCTCGATCAAAATCAACACGAGCGGCCTCCAGCCCGCGCGTGCCAGTTGTGCGAAGCTCGTCTTCATGCCGAGCGCCGAGATTGCGGCGACCAGACACCAGCGCGAAATGTCGTTGAGTGCGCCCAGCATCGGCGAGGGCAGCGCGCCAATGGAGTTGAGAAGAACCATGGCGACAAACAGCCACAGGAACCAAGGCACCAGCGCTTGCTTCGCGGGGGTCCTTCCGGCTCCAGTTCCCACAAGTCCTCGTTCCCTCGACTTCTTGAACGCCGCCGCCACGATGATGACAACCACCGTCAACATCGAGACGCGGAAGAGCTTCACGATGGTTGCGATGTCCCCTGTTTCATGGTTCAGCGTGTAGCCGGCGCCCACCACTTGTGCCACGTCGTGAATGGTTCCGCCGAGAAAGAGGCCAGCAAGCCCGGGGGGCAGGTGCAACGCGCGCGCAATCAGGGGATAAAGAACCATCGCGACTGTCGACATCACTGTGACAGTGACGACGAGCATCAGGGTAAAGCGATCGCCGTCCTTTTCACGCGGAAGAACCGCCGAGATCGCGAGCGCAGCCGAGGCGCCGCAGATCGCCACCGCGCCGCCGGAAAGTACACGTTGAGCGCGCGTCATACCGAGCCGCTGGCCCACGACAAGGCCGCACAGGATTGTCGTGACGACGGCCGCGATGACCGTCAACGCGGTTTCCAAACCCAAGCCGACGATCTGTGCTGCAGTGATGCGTGCGCCGAGCAGTCCAACGCCCAGCCGCAAAACGGTACGCGAACAGAACTCGATGCCCGGCTTCGTCTTTGGGTCATGGCTCAGATAGTGGAACGCGACGCCGAACAACAAAGCATACAGCAGTTGCGGGCCGCCATGGAGCGACGATACGAAGGTGGCCGCGAGCGCGATGACGCATGCAAGCGCGGCTCCTGGGACGCGCGTTGAGGCTTGCCTCCAAGCTCCTTTCGCTCGACCGGAGAGATCAGGCAGGACAGCGTTCATACAACCCATTTCCCACTCAAAAATGCGGGCGCGAACGAAGCCGGCGAAGGCGCTTCGCTGAGTTCGAGGCCAGCGTGAACCGCGCCGTTCATGACGGCAATCCCACCAACGCCAGGATCGGATCGAGCGTTGCGGCGGGCACTTCTATGCCATGGGATTGACTCTTGCTCGCGAGGTCAAAACGGCGGTAACCAGGCACCCGAACGCCCGAATCCGCCAGCATCGCTTCGATCAACGCCTCGACGCGCGAGAAGTAAATCGAAGAGCCGGATAGCGCCGATGGGTCGATCACGATGAACACCTGACCCAGCTTGGGGCGGTTTCCCTCCTTGACGAAAAAGGAGTCCGCTTCTGCGCCGTACTGGGCGCCCGTGAGTGAAGTGACCAGCAACTCAACGATCAATGCAAGCATGGCGCCTTTGGAGCCGCCAGCCGGCAGCATCGAGCCTTCCAGTCCCTTGGCGGGGTCGGTCGTCGGATTGCCTTCGACATCGAGTGCCCACCCGAGCGGAATGGGTTCGCCCTTCTTGGCTGCGACCATCAATTTGCCCCGAGCAACTTCGGACAATGACAGGTCGACGGTCACCGGCCGGGCTTCCCGCCGTGGAAACACCGCGGCGATAGGGTTCGTACCAAACAGCGCGCTCCGGCCACCGGCGGCCGGCATTGCAGCGGGGGAATTGCCGAACGCCAGACCGACAAAGCCCTTGGCTGCCACGGCCTCCAAGTGATAGGCAGCAGCGCCAAAGTGGTGGCTGTTGGTGACCGCACCAATGGCAATGCCGCAACTTCCGGCGCGCGAAATGGCTTCTTTGACGGCGAGCTCGCAGGCGGCAAAGGCAAAGCCATCGCACGCATCGACCAGCACTGCACCGGCGCGTTCGGCCTGGATGCGCGGACGAGCGTTGCCGACGACTCGACCCGCCTTTATGTGGCCGGCATACATCGGCACGCGCGAGAGACCGTGCGAAGGCAGCCCCTGCGCTTCCGCGCTGACCAGGGCACGCGCTGTCGGCTCAGCTTGGGCTTCAGAGGCCCCCGCGCTCTCCAACGCGCGCTGGGCGAGCGTTCTCAGTTCTTGCAGGCTATGGAGCGACATCATTGATCCCCCAAAGCCTTGGCCACTTCGGCCGCGATCATTGTGGACACGCGCGTGTTGGCCTCGGCCGTCACCCCGGCAACATGAGGTGTCAGGATCACATTGCGGCAGCCGACCCACGGGTTGTCCGCCCTGAGCGGTTCAGGCTCGAACACGTCAAATGCCGCGCCGCCAAGCGCACCTGTTTTGATCGCCGCGGCGATCGCGAGCTCGTCCGCGATCCCGCCCCGCGCCGTGTTGATGACGATGGCCCCACTCTTCATCCTCGCGATGCGCTCGGCCGACAAGAGATTCCGGGTCTCGGGCGTCAATGGCACATGCAGGCTGACCGCATCGGCCTGCGCAAGCAGGTCGTTGAGGTTCACTCTTTCGACGCCGGTCAGAGCCCACACCTTGTCGTCTTCAGGCAGCATCGGGTCGTACGCGACAACCTGCATCCCGACGTTCTGCGCAAGCCGCGCCGTGAGTTGGCCAATGCCGCCAAAGCCCACCAGCCCGAGCGTCTTGCCCGCCGCCTCGCGGCCGTTGGAGAGTTGCACTCGGGGCCATGCCCCGTTGGCCACCTCGCTGCCGCATTGATACACACCTCGCAGCAGCACCATGCAGGTGCCGATCACATACTCGGCAACGGCCAACGAGTTTGCTCCGCTGGCTGGGATGACGGTGATGCCTCTGGTCGCACTGGCCGCGACGTCGATGTTGTCCAGGCCAACGCCCAAGCGTCCCACGACGACCGCCTTTTTACAGGCGTCGAGGAGTGCTCCGCGCATCTGCGTGCGATTGCGCACCACGACTGCGTCGGCGTCTACTACTTCGACCAGAAGTCTGTCCTCGTCATCGACCAGGCTTGGGTCGTAGACAACGTTGAAACCCTTGCGCAATGACGCCACCGCTGGCAGATCCATGAACTCGGTAATGACGATCTTCTTCATGACAAACCTGAAATGAATGTGTTTAGCAATCGCAGAAGGAACCGTCGCAGGCGTCTCTTGCTTCTTGCCAAGGAGAATCGTCGCGAGACGGAGAGATTGGGCGTGGACATTGGGATGAAACTGACTTTGAGAGCTAGTCAGCATGGATTCCGCGAGCCTTGATGATTTCGCGCCAGCGGGCGACGTCCTTCTCGATCACACGCCCGAACTCGACAGGACCCAGACCCGTGGGCGTGAAGCCCATGCCTGTCATCTTGCTGCTGACATCAGGCAGCTTGACTGCCTTGACTGCGTCCGCCGCAACCCTGTCAACGATGGCCGATGGCGTGCCTGTTGGCATCACCAACCCAGTCCAGTTTTCGAGTTCCATGCCACCCAGGCCGGCTTCGGCAAAAGTGGGGACATCAGGCAGCAACGCGTGCCGCTGCGCCGCTGTGACGGCCAGTGCGCGCAGCTTGCCGGCCTTGATATAGGTAGCAGTTTCTGGAAGATTCGCCACGATGAAATCAAGCTGGCGGCCCAGCAAGTCATTGATCGATGGCGAGCCGCCCTTGTAAGGCACGTGCTGTGCGCTGATCTTCCCGTTGAGCACAAGCAGTTCCAGTCCCAGATGCGGCGGAGTGCCGTTACCGGAAGACCCTCCGTTGAGAGACTTGCCTTTTGCATTGGCGAGGAACTCAGCCAGTGTGCTCGCCGGGTTCTCGGCATGCACCACCAACACCAGTGGGCTGTTGGCAAGATGTGCCACGGGCGTCAGATCCTTCGTCAGGCTGTAGGTCAAGTTCGTGAAAAGCGACTGGTTGACCGCATGCGTGAGCGTGATGGCCAGCCATGTATAGCCATCGGGCGGCGACTTGGCTGCAAGCTCGGCGCCAAGGTTGGCGTTGGCACCCGGCTTGTTGTCAACCACCACCGGCTGTGCGAGCGACTGGCTTGTCTTTTGGCCGATCAGGCGCGCCGTGACGTCGGTGAGACCTCCCGCTGCGAACGGCACGATGTAGCGCACCGGCTTGTTGGGGTATTCCACCTGGGCCGACGCCCGCAGAGGAAATGCAGCAAGCCCTGCCGCGCCCGCGAATGCCGCTAGCGCGTGTCGACGAGTATTCATCCGGCTCTCCAAGCAAAAGGAGGCAAACCATGAAGGAGCATTGCCGCGCAACGGCCCTAACAGGCGCGTTGCGCAACACCACTTGGATCAAGCGCTCTCGAAGAGCCTCGTCATCACGAATTCGCGGTGTCCGAGTGCTTCTGCAGCCGTGAAGCGCCCGTTGACCGTGCGCAACATCATTTCGAGAAGCTGGTCGCCGGTCTGGTCCATGGTCCGCTCGCGCTGCAACAGGCCCGAGCAATCGACGTCGACGTGTTCGCTCATGGTTCGCACGGTGCGCGGATTGGCGCAGATCTTGATGACCGGCACGATCGCGTTGCCGATCACGTTTCCCTGGCCCGTCGGGAAGAAGTGCACCACGTAGCCCGAAGCTGCACACAAGGTGACCATTTCTGCCGCGGCCGACGACGAATCCATGAACCAGAGACCCGGATGCGTGGGCCGCTCGGCCTTGTCCAGGACACCATCAACCGTGCACTTTCGACCGATCTTCTGAATGTTGCCCAGCGCCTTTTCCTCGATGGTGGTGAGACCGCCAGCGATGTTGCCCTTGGTCGGCTGGGACTCCGAGAGATCGGTCGTCTTGTTGCGCTGGATCATGTCCTGGTAGCGGTCGAACATCTTCATGAAGTCTTCGCGCACCTTGTCGTTCGCACAACGCGCCGCAACGATCTGCTCGCCGCCCGTCAGCTCCGATGTCTCGCCGAATACCAGCGTCGTGCCGAGCGCATGCAGCTTGTCGAACGCGTCTCCCACCGTGGGGTTCGCGCCGCAGCCGGACGTGGTATCCGACTCGCCGCATTTGGTGGAAACCCAGAGATCCGAAATGGGGCATTCAACCCGCTGAATCTCGCTGGCATGCTGAACGTACTCCCTGGCAGCTTTGGACGCCTTCATGATGGTCTCATGATCGCCGTGACCTTCGATGCCGAAGCCGACAACAGGCTTGCCGGTTGTCGCGATGCCGTCGACCACCTTCTTCGTCCAGCCGTCCTCGATTCCAATGACGACGACGGCCGCCACATTGGGATTGCAGCCGGCGCCGATCAGGGTCGCAAAGTGCAAGTCGAGGTCGGCGCCGAACTGCAGGCGCCCATAGGGATGAGGGATCGCCATCGAGCCCTTGACGTTGTGCGCCACGGCCTCGGCCGCGGCGTTGGACAGATCGTCCAGCGGAAGAATCACGACGTAGTTGCGCACGCCGACGCGGCCGTTTTCACGGCGATAACCCCAGAAGGTGGTGTCTTTGCTGATGATTGACATGGGAGATCCTTTGACTTGGTTCGAGTGGCTTACCAGCGCTTGGTCTTGATGTTCTGGACGTGGGCGTGTTCGCCGGTCTTGACGGCGGCGATCACCTTGCCGATGTCCGTGCCGTACTTGATGACCGTATCGCCCACAGCCAGGTCTTTCATCGCAACCTTGTGTCCCAAGGGGATGTCGGACTTGCAGGGGATCTGGATCGTGCGGTCCTCGTCGAGGATCAGCGCAGTGAGGACCTGACCGGCCTTGACGCCTTCAGTGACGACGACAGCGACGCTGTCGTCGGGATCGTGCAGTACGCAGTGAATCATGGGTTCTCCTTTAAGAATGAGAGGGGGCAGAAAACAACTAACACGTGGTCTGGGGGTACACCTACGACGTCAAGCTTTTCCTTCTGTCCGATGGGGTCGACGTGGAGGAAGGGCTCAGGGAACGAGAACGATCTTGGCTGCCGCGGTACGGCCCTGATCGAGGTCCTCGAACGTGCGAGGACCTTCAGCCAACGGGCGTTGCTCCACCCAGCTCAGTTCCCCGAACATGCCGTCGTTCAGCGCGGCGACCGTCGCCCGGAGGTCAGCCGTCGTATAGGTATAGGTGCCAAGCAGAGTGATCTCGGCGAGGGTCAACTTGCGCATGTCGATCTCACTCGACCAGTCCTGCAAGCCCACATGCATGATCACGCCGCCGGGCTTGATCGCGACCAGGGATTGCTGCCGCGTGACGACTGCGCCGACTGCGTCGAACACGAAGTCGAACTGGTTCTCGCCAGGCGCCTCATTGCGGGGGTCAAGGACGCTGCATCCGATATGAGCCTGCAGGGCTCCTCTGCGCAAGGCGTTGGGTTCGCTCATCGTCAGGTGAATCACCCCGAGGCGCTTCAGCAGCAGACCGGCGAGCATGCCGATCGCGCCGCCCCCGATCACCAACACCCTGCACTCATGCATCGGACGCGGAAGAACTCGCATTGACAAGTTGATGGCATGCCAGGCCGTCGCGGCCGGCTCGGTGAGAGAGGCCGCCAGATCCGGCATGTCCTGCGGCATCGCGATGAGGGAGGCCGCAGGAATGCTCATGAACTCTGCATAGGCACCTGGGCGAGTCATGCCTACCATCGTTCGGGCGCTACACAGGTTGTTGCGCCCTTGCACGCAGTAGTCGCATACGCCGCATGTGATGAGCGGATTGCCGGTGAAGCGGGTGCCACGCTCGAAGCCGGCAGCGGCGGTCTCGACGACTGTCCCGACGAATTCGTGTCCGAGCACCAGGCCGGGCTTTCGGCGAGGATCGTGTCCGTGCCATGCGTGCATGTCGGAGCCGCAGATCCCGACAGCATCGATTTTGAGTACCACTTCGCCGGGAGCCATCTCGGGAAAGGGGCGATCCTGCATTTGCAGTTCTTTGGGCCGGGTGTAGACCAGTGCCTTCATGTTGCGTTCCTCGGATATAGAATTGATCGCTACGTGACTCACCGAGCGGTGAATCCTCCGTCGACCATGAGCGTCTGGCCGGTGATGTACGCGCTGGCATCGCTCGCCAGGAAGACGGTCGCTCCGTAGAGATCTTTCAACTCTCCGTTCCGTCCCATGGCGGTCTGTTCGGCGTTGCGCTGGGCAAGTTGCGGGTCTGCAAACACAGGCGCTGTCAACGCTGTCGGAAAGAAGCCTGGACCGATGGCATTGCAAGTAATGCCGTAGCGCGACCACTCTTGTGCGGTGGCCCGCGTCAGTTGCACCACCCCGCCCTTTGCGGCGCCGTACGGCGCGCTGTTGGCGAATGCCCGATAGCTCTGCAGTGAAGCAATGTTGACGATGCGGCCCCAGCCGCGCTGCTTCATGCCGGGTGCCAGCGCCTGTGTCATGAAGAACGGCGCGGCGAGATGCAAATTGAGCTGTGTCTGCCAACTGGCGGGCGTGACTTCGACAAATGCCTCCCTGAAGTTCACGCCCGCGGCATTCACGATGATGTCCACGCCGCCCAGCTTGCCTTCAGCGATGCGAGCCGCGTCCGTGACCGCAGCCGGGTCTGCGAGATCCGCAGCCACCGAACTCACAACGATCCCCTGAGCACGCAGCCTCTCTTCCGAAGCATTCAGTTCCGGCTGCCGTCGAGCCATCAGCAGAACGTGCGCACCCGCTGTGCCCAACGCAAGCGCCATGGCTTCGCCGACACCGGAGTTGCCCCCGGTGACGACGGCGCGCCGTCCGGTCAAATCGAAAAGGTGCGACAAGCTCATGATTTCTTACCTCAGGCGACGACGGGTTCGCCGAGTTCGAAGGTCTGCCCCGGGAAATACTTGGCCAATCGGTCGTCGGCAGTGCGCGCGTGCGCTTCCATTCCTTCGAGGCGCGAGATCCGTGCCGTGACCTCCGCGATCTCGCGAGCACCCTCACGCGTCATGCGTTGCCACGTAAGCGTCTTCATGAACTTGTGCACGGACAGACCGCCTGAATAGCGAGCAGCGCCTTTGGTGGGCAGCACGTGGTTGGGGCCGCTCGTCTTGTCGCCGAAGGCCACGGTCGTTTCCTCCCCCAGGAAAAGCGATCCATAGCAGGTGAGGTTCTCAAGCCACCAGTCGAGATCCTTGGTGTGAACTTCCAGATGCTCGGAGGCATATTTGTCGGACACGACGACCACTTCCTCGCGCGTGTCGCACACGATCACCTCCCCGTAGTCGCGCCAGGCGGAAGCGGCAGCATCCCGGGCCGTCGGAGGAAGCGCGTCGATCAGCGCGGGAATACGCTGCATGACGTCCTGCGCGAGCGCCTTCGAGGTCGTGAACAACCATGCGGGGGACTCGTGTCCGTGCTCGGCCTGGCCCACCAGGTCGCTCGCAACCATTGCCGAGTCGGCGGTCTCATCCGCGATGACGGCCACTTCGGAGGGGCCCGCAAAGACGTCGATCCCGACCTTGCCAAAGAGCGTGCGCTTGGCTTCGGCGACGAACTTGTTTCCGGGGCCCACGATCACATCGGCCGGCTTTCCGGAGAACAGGCCATAGGCCATGGTTGCGATGGCCTGTACCCCGCCCAACGTCATGATGACGTCCGCACCGGCCCGGTCGAACGCATACATGAGGTAGGGGTGCATTGGCCCCCCGCGGAACGGTCCCGAACAGGCAATGATGGTCTTCACGCCCGCGGCCTTGGCGGTCGCCACGCCCATGTAGGCCGACGCAATATGGGCGTATCGACCGGCCGGTGCATAGCACCCGGCCACGTTCACCGGGAGCACGCGCTGGCCAGCCGTAACGCCTGGGTGCAGGCCCACGGAGAACTCTTGCATGGAGTCCCGCTGCGCGACCGCGAAGTCGCTGACCTGCTTGATCGCGAAGTCGATGTCGCGACGAACCGATGCCGGCACTTCTGCGGCGCGACGATCGATCTCCTCGCGGCTCATGACGATCTCGCCATCCCACGAGTCGAGCTTCTTCGCGTATTCGCGAACGGCGGCTTCGCCGCGAGTTCCGATCGCCGAGAGCATCTCGGTCACGACTTGCTGTGCGGTTCCGGTTTCCGTTTCGGGGGTTTTGTCGGCTTTTTTCAAGTAGATCACGGTCATTTCGATCTCCGGTGTGCGGCTGGGACGGCCGCTTGAAGGTCCCATTATGTAAGCGCTTACAGATCAGGCAAAAGTACTGGCCAAGGGGCTGCTACGCTCCTGACTAGCTTGAAATCACTTGGTGCGGTTTGCGAACTCGCGCAGCTTGGGGTCGGCGCTGAGGCGCTTCATGTAGGCCTCGGTGATGTACGTGTTCGACGCCGGAACGTTTTGAATGGCGCCTGTGCCCCGCATGAAGTTGGCGATCTGGCCGAACCACGCATCCATTTCCGATTCGCCCTTGGTGCGATCCATGCGTGCCAGTTGCTGGTCGAGGTTGAAGGTGGGTCGAATCGCAAACTCCTTCTGCAGGGACGCGTCGTTGATGTGCGTGCCGCCTTCTTCGTAGAACTTGCGCATCATTGCAACGGCCTCGCTACGGTTCGCAGTCATCCAGGACCAGGCGCGCAGATAGACCGCCAGGAACTTGGCGACGTTCTCTGGATTCTGGTCGGCGTAGTCGCCCCGCGCGACCAACGCGCCGGGAACCATGACTCCACCATCCTTGCCCGAGCACAACTTGACTGCACCGGCCTTCTCTTCCACCTGATACGTATTGGGTGCCCACAACCCTGCGAGCGAGCCACCGCCAGACGAAAGAGCAGAGATGATCTCAGCCTGCCCCATGTTCTTGATGGTGACATCCGTCTTCGACAACCCGAATTTCTTCAGGCATGCCTGCACGGCGAAATCACCCGTGGAATTGCTGGTCAAGAGAATGGTCTGACCCTTCATCGATGCAGGGTTCTTGACGAACTGATCAGCGCTTGCCTTGCTGACCATCAGCGCATTCGCGTCGGATTCATCGTTGGTCAGGCCGACCGTCTTGACCCCGAAGCGCAGGAACCCCAACACGGCCGGCACTGAGCCCGTACCGCCCACGTCCCAGGACTTGGACGCAGCCGCGGCCATCTGCGGCACGCCAGCGGGAAAGACGCTGAAGACGGGTTTCAAGCCGACTTCGGCCCACCAGTTCTTTTCAGTGGCGACGAAGAATGGCAAGGCCCAATACAAGGCCGGCTGATAGCTGACCTTGATTTCAGTGAGCTCCGACGGCTGCGCGTGCGCTCCCAGAGTCGCGCCGACTGCCACTGCGGAGAGAAATACTTTTTTGATGCCGTTCATGGAATATTCCTGGTTGAAATTGAGCGCCAATGCGAGGGCATTGAAGTCAGTGGACGTCTTGACCCTGCTGCTCTCGCAGCAGCTTCCAGATCTGTGTGCGCAGGTGGACGAAGGTGGGCTGATCCATCACATCTTCGATGCACGGCAATGCGTCCCACTGCTCCGCCTCTCGAATCGACTTGATGTCGATGATTTCGCGAATCGACCCTGGGCGCCTGGACATGACAACCACCCGGTCAGCCAGGTAGACGGCCTCTTCCACCGCATGGGTGATGAACAGCACGGTACGAGGGTGCCGACGGGCCAACCGTACGAGCTCTTCTTGCATGACCACCCGTGTCTGGGCATCCAGGGCACCGAAAGGCTCGTCCATCAGGAGGACCTTCGGGTCAAGGACGTAGGCGCGGGCGATGGCCACACGCTGCTGCATCCCGCCGGACAGCTGATGCGGAAATGCCTTCTCGTAGCCCTTGAGGCCCATCAGGTCGATGTACTGCTCGATGCGCTTCGTGCGCTCCTTGGCGGGAACGCGCAACGAGTGCAATCCGAATTCGATGTTGTCCCAGACCGTCTTCCATGGAAACAGCGCGAACTGTTGGAAGACCACGGCCCGATCTGGCCCAGGCTTCGTGATCACTTCACGATCCACCTTGACGTCGCCTCCGCTTGGATGCTCCAGGCCCGCGGCCATGCGCATGCAAGTGGTCTTTCCGCAGCCCGAGGGACCGACGATGGCCACGAACTCGCGGTCTGCGACTTCCAAGTTGACCCCTTTGAGCGCAACGAAGTTCTGACCGCCTTGGCGGAACGTGCGCTCTACATTGTTGAATTCGATGGTGGCCATGTGTCTCCTTCGATTGCGGTTGTGTCGTGGCTGTCAAAGGCCGCGACGGGCTTCTATTGCTTGCTGCATCCGCCGCAGCATCACGTCGATGATGGATCCGACGACGCCGATGGCGATCATTCCGCTCATCACTGTCGCGGTCGAAAGACCGGCTTGTCCTTTGACCATGAGATACCCGACCCCACTGGACGCAACGATCAGTTCGGCACCCACCAATGATTGCCAGCCGAGACCCGCGGAGATTCGAAGGCCCGACACGATCGATGGCACCGCCGCCGGCAGCATGACCTCGGTGATGCCGCGCCACGCACCTGCTCCGAGCATGTTCGAGGCTTCGATGTATTTGCGATCCACAAACTTGGCACCGCGATAGGTGTTGATCAGTACCGGGGGCAATGCGCCCATGAAGATGATCAACACCGGACCGCCGATTCCCGTTCCAAACCACAGTGCGGCAAACGGGACCCAGGCAATGGGTGCAACGAAGCGAACTGCCTCGAACACGGGTGCCACGATCTTGTCGATGGCTCGGAACCAGGCCATCAACAGTCCCAGCGGGATGCCGACTGCGACTGCAAGAGCGAAGCCCAGGAGGAACCGGCCCAAGCTGGAGAGCAAATGGTTCTGCAGGGTATTGCCGGCAAAGGGATGGTGAGTCAACTCGATGAGGCGCTGCAGGACATCCCATGGCGTCGGCAGGAAGGTCCGAGGCGCGATTCCCGACAGCGCGGCAATGCTCCAGAGCAGTACGAAACCGGTGGTGCCCATGACGCTGAGCATCCAGAAGCGGCCCGCAGGCAGAGGTGGTTGCAACATCACTGGGCCCTCCAAGGCATAACGCGACCTTCAATCCAACCTAAAGCGAGCGTCATCAACCATCCGCACAACGCCACACTGATCATCCCGACAAGAATCATTGCGGTGTAGATGTCCTGCGCACCTTGATTCAGGATCTGTCCCAGCCCCGCGACCGCTCCGACCAGCTCGGCGGCCACCAACGTGGTCCAGGATGCTTGCAGCGACAAGCGCAGACCGGTGAAGATGCTCGGCAAGGCGCCTGGAATCAACACCTCTTTCCAGTACCGCCATCCCTTCACATCCAGCATTGCGCTCGCCTCGAGCAGCGGCTTGTCGATTTGACGAACTCCGCTGAAGCTGTTGATCACCGATGGCACAAACGCCGCCACGAAGATCACCATCACCTTTGCCGAATCCCCGAGACCGAGCCAAACGATCGCGAGTGGGATCCAGGCCAACGGAGGAATGGGACGCAGGAAGAGGAACGCGGGATTCACGAGGGCCTCGATCGTCCGGCTTGAGCCCATGGCCAGACCGAGTGCGACGCCAAGCGACGATGCGACGACAAAGCCAACGGTCACCAGCGTCACGCTACGGATCACGTGCTCATGCCAGCGGGCGCTGCTGTAGCCCTCCAGGAGGATTTGTTGCCACGCGACCCAGGTCTCCGACGGCGAAGGAAAGCGGACGTTGGAGATCAGGCCGGTGCCGTCGGTGACGGCCCACCACACCAGCAGCAGCGCACCGATAGCGATGAGTGCGCGCCGCGCCGATCCAAAAAATACCGCGACGCCTGAACCCCAGCCGGAAGCTGCGGCGGTGCGGCGCTGGTGCATCAACTGTGCAGGGGTCACTGTGGGGTCTCCGTTTTGTAAGCGCTTACAGTATCTCCGCTCGAACTGCGCGGCGTCAACAGTTCGGCTTTGCCATCTCGTAGGGGATTTCCCGCTCCCATGTGTGCTGAAATGGCTTGTAAACGCATACAGTATTGATATGGAAACTCGAGAAAAAACCGCGCCCACCATCAATGACGTCGCTCAATTGGCGGGCGTGTCCACGGCGACGGTGTCGCGTGTACTCAATCAGCCCGACTCGGTCAGAGACGCGCTGAGCAAGAAGGTCCTCGGCGCGGTCGCACGCCTTGGCTACGTGCCCCACGCCGGCGCGCGCGCCCTGATGTTGCGCCGCACCGGAACCGTTGGCGCCGTCTTCCCGACGGTCGACAACGCAATCTTTGCGAAAGCCATCGATGCCTTGCAGCGACGCCTCGCGCACTTCGATGTTCACTTGCTGATCGCGACCAGCGGATATGACCAGGAGAGCGAAATGCGACAGGCGATGAATCTGGTCACGCGCGGCGTGGATGCACTCGCTCTATGCGGCTTCAGCCAGCACCCCGACCTCCTGCTCTTCTTGCGCAAACGTGGACTGCCCTGCGTTCATGTCATGGTGCATGAACCCGACAATGAACTCATGAGCGTTGGGTTCGACAACGCGGCTGCGACCGCGCGAGCCACCCGCTATTTGATCGACCTGGGCCATCGCCGTGTTGCCATGCTCGCGGGCATTACGCAGTCCAACGATCGCGCTCTGCAGCGCGTCAACGGCGTGAGGCAGGCCTTGGCGACAGCAGGCTTGGAATTGCCGCCGGCGCGTCTGGTGGAACGGCCGTACAGCCTGTCTGAGGCTCGGGAGGGCTTTCGCCAACTGATGGCTCAACGCCCAGCCCCCACAGCCGTCGTCTGCGGCAACGACGTACTCGCCTTTGGAGCGCTGCGCGAGGCCCAGTCGATCGGCCTGGATGTGCCGGGGGATGTTTCGATCGTTGGCTTTGATGATCTGGACATGGCCAGTCACATGCAACCCGCGCTCACCACAATGCGCGTTCCGACCGAAGCGATGTGGTCAACCGCGGCAGATCGCTTGCTCGCGTCGCTTGCTGGAGAGACCCCTCCTCGCAATACTGAAGTTGAGGTTGCGTTGGTCGTGCGCGAATCAACGGGGCCAGCAAAAAAAGAATAGCTCGCCGCCAAATTGGTCTGGCAAACACCGGGTGCGTCACTGTGCCACCGTTCGTCTTGCCTGATGCCTGAAGCCGGAAGGCCGAGGCCGCCATCGGGCCCACTCGTCTCAATGAATCATCAAAGCGCCCAAGTTCGAAATGAGCGTTCCAAGAGCCCTTGCGCAGCCCGCGATGGGGTCGATTTGTGTTCGGTGTCGAAAGTGACGCATCGGATCGCCAGCAACGACGTGGGGGTGTGTGCGGTAAGTCTTTGATATCGCGAGCATTGCTGTTCACTTCGCTGCGGCGTATCGTGTCCGGCCCCTGAGCAGCGTGCGGACTGTGCCGCCCAAATTGCTGCGCCATCTAGATGACATGATCTTGACTGCCTGTAAAGCTTGAGGCGCGGCAGCGGTATGAATGGAAGTTTGATCTGCGAGGCGACAAAGCGGTAGAGCATCGGCTCGATACCAGCTATGCTTGTTGGCTATGGATCTGCGTCAGCTTGAATATTTCGTCAACGTGGTGCAGAGCGGTAGCTTTAGCCGCGCCGCTGTTGCGCTGAACTTGGCGCAGCCGAGCCTGAGTCGGCAGGTTGCTTTGCTGGAGGCCGAACTCGGCCAGCGACTCCTGGTGCGCACCGGGCGCGGCGTGACCGCCACGGACGCCGGCGACGCGCTGTTGGTACATGCTCGCGTGATGCTGGACGCCGCGAGGCGCGCGCACGAGGAACTGCGCGACATGGGTACGAGCCCCAGCGGAAAAGTGATCGTCGGCATGCCGCCCAGGGTGGCCTTGGGCTTGAGCGTTTCTCTTGTCCAGCGCTTTCGTGAACGTTTCCCTCGGGCGGTGATCACGGTACTTGAGGGGCTGAGCCTTTCACTGCGCGAGTCATTGATCGCGGGACGCATGGACATGGCGCTACTGTTCGATCCGCCGCCTTCTCCGCAACTGGAGTACACGCAGTTGATGCGAGAGCGACTTTTTCTGGTGGCGCCGCCGGGTCATGAACTTCCCCCGCGCGTCGGGCTGTCGACGCTCGCAAACTATCCGATGGTTCTTCCAAGCGCACCCAATGCGATCCGCAGCCTCGTGGACGCCGTGCTGTTACCGCGGCGCGTCGAACTGCAAGTCCTGGCGGAAGTGGGTGCGGTCAACACCGTGCTGGCCCTCGTTGCCAGTGGGGTGGGTTCCACCATCCTCCCGGAGAGTGCCATCGTCGTCAGTGGCTACAGCGACACGCTCCCCTACGCACCGCTAGGACCTCCAAGCATCTGGAACGCGTTGACCCTGGCCGTGCCGATGGCCCGCCCGGCGACGCGGCTCACACGCGAGACGGCTCAGCTGCTGAAGGAACTGGATTTCCGCGGTCGCGTGACGTCGCTGAGCTAATCAGTTTGTCTGGACAATGGCCACCATGTCATCGCCAGTGCTCAGTGCATGAAGAGACCGCCGTTGAGGTCCAGCGTGGCACCCACAAAGAATCCGCCTTGGTCTGACGCAAGCAGCGCAACGGCCGTTGCCATTTCCGAGGCCTCCGCAAAGCGACCTATCGGCACCAGCTTCTCGATGCGCGTCACTTGCTCTTGCGACAGACGTCCCTTGGCCGTGGAGATCGGTCCCGGTGAAATGGCGTTCACAGTGACGCCGGTGCCAGCGAGCTGCTGCGCGAAGTATTTCGACAGCATGATGGCGCCTGCCTTGGCGGCCGCATAGTGGGCAGAGGCAACAATCGCACCGTTCTGGCCCGCCAGGGAAGTCACGTTGACGATGCGCCCGTAGCCGTTGAATGTGCTCCGAGAACACCTGGCAACTCAGGAAAACGCTGCGCATGTTGATTGCGACGTGAGGGCTGGGGCCTTTCCTTCGGCCACAATCGCAGGATCTGGGATCTTTCGAACCCTCTTCCATTTCCGAGGCTTCGATGTCCAGCATCGCATCTGCGCAACTTGGGGAAAAACTGACATCGTCGTCAACAATGCGGGCTACGCGAAGCGAACGCCTGTCCAGGACAAGTGACTGCCGTAGATGAAGCTCCCCAAACCGGCCAAGTCAGGGACGATCAGGGAGCAATTCTTGACGTCGTGAGTCTCCAACATCAGCTTGGACACAATGCAGGCTTGGTCTCGTCCGCCATGTCGAAGATGCGTGTCATCGGAAAGGGCGTCAGGCCCTTGGAGCAGGTGTCCGTCACATCACTTGCCTGTTCTGAAACGCCAGAGCCAAGTTCGTCGACCATCACCATGTAGGGCTTTCCGCCAACCTTGACTGCAATGGTGTGTTGCGCGCCGGCGCCGTCGGTGTACAGGCTGGATGAGATGTGCTTGATCTTTGCATTCGGCTTGCGGGCTTGAACCTCTGAGGTGTCCAGCACGACGAACCCGTTCTTCATCGTTACCCCGACGTCCGCGGCCGTGGGATTGAAGGGAGCCGTCGCGTAGATGCGGTTGCCGTCCGCGCTGACTGACAGTCCGTGCGCGGCCAGCCCCAGTTCCGTCTTCATGTTGAACGACGCAATCGCCTTCGGCTTGCTGATGTTCGTGATGTCGACGCCGCGGTATGTGCTGTTGATCCAGTCCCCCACGTAGTAGGTCAGGCCATCGCCTGAAACCATGCCCTCGTGGCCGAGCGGCGCGGAGCCGACAACCACACCGCCGTCAGTCCGGATACCAACCGGGATGGACGACAGCAGTCGCGGCGATCTGCAATCGCCAGTCAGGCTGGTTGCGCGGGGTCCACTGCCACCGCACCGCCGGCTGAAACTGCCCGACCCGACCACGGTCTCGAAATAGAGAAGTTGCCTTAGACATATAGCAGATAAGCATATCTGGTATAGAAGGGATGTCCTTACGCTTTGCCTTCCGGATTGAGAAACTCGCGCCATGACATCAACACTCCCACTTGGAGCTTGCAACGCCCACT
The DNA here is from genome assembly GCF_037889915.1 of Variovorax humicola. Classification (NCBI taxonomy): domain Bacteria; kingdom Pseudomonadati; phylum Pseudomonadota; class Betaproteobacteria; order Burkholderiales; family Comamonadaceae; genus Variovorax; species Variovorax humicola. The sequence goes on from NZ_JBBKZV010000014.1 coordinate 88,953, forward strand.
GCCACGTCTTCGGGCCGCGCTCCCGCTTTCCTTATGCGTCGGATGCCACTTTCATTCCCGACCAGGATGCACCCAAGGAAGACCTGTACGCACTGAACGACCAGCTCGGACTGGAACGCTGTGTCGTGGTGCAGTCCGCATGCCACGGCTTTGACAACCGTTCGACCGAAGACGCCGTCGCATCGCGGCCATCGACCTACCGTGCGATTGCCCTCCTGCCGACCGATGTCGACGTCACGGAACTGGAACGCCTGAACGCTGCAGGCTTTCGCGGCGTGAGGTTCAATTTCATGGGGCATCTCGGCCGGCATACGCCGATCGAGGACGTGCTTTCTCTGGCCTCCCGCTTTGCACCCTTGGGCTGGCATCTGCAGATCCACGGTGATTCAGCCCTTCTCACCGATCTCGCCCCTGCATTGCGCCGTTCGCCAACGCCGGTCGTCATCGACCACATCGGCCGGATCGATGCGTCGAAGGGGATCGGCCAGCCGGACTTCCAGGCACTGCTCCGGCTGATGGCCGATGAGCGGTTCTGGGTCAAGGTCAGCGGAATGGACCGCATTACCCGGCTTGGCCCGCCCTACGCGGATGCCCAGCCCTTTGCCCGGACGCTGGTCGCGGAGTTCGGGGATCGCGTCGTCTGGGGCAATGACTGGCCCCATCCCAACCACGCTGGCCCCGTGCCTGACGAGCAACAGCTCGTCGATCTTATTGCCGAGATCGCGCCATCCGAAGCGGCGCGCCAGGCACTCCTCGTCAGCAATCCCGAACGTCTATATCAATTTGGAGACAGAACATGACTCTTCGATTCAACAACAAGGTGGCCATCGTGACCGGCGCAGGATGCGTCGGCGCAGGCTGGGGAAACGGCCGAGCCATCGCGGTGCGACTGGCAGAGGAGGGCGCCAAGGTGTTCGCGGTGGACCGCGACCGCGAGCGGCTTGACGAAACCCTCGAACTGGCAGGCGACGCACGTGCCTCCATCACGCCCTGGGTCTGTGACGTGACGAGCAGCGAGAGCGTGGCGGCGATGGCCGCGGCCTGCCTGGACATTTACAGCACGATCGACATCCTCGTCAACAACGTAGGCGGCTCGGCCGCAGGCGGGCCGGTGGAGCTGTCCGAAGAGTCGTGGGACTCCCAGATCGACATCAACCTCAAGAGCGTGTTCCTGACGTGCAAGCATGTGCTGCCCACGATGCTCGCCAAGGAGGCCGGGTCCATCGTCAACATCTCGTCGACGTCCGGCATGCGATGGACCGGCAGCGCGCAGGTTGCCTATGCCGCCACCAAGGCCGGCGTCATCCAGATGTCGCGGGTGATTGCGGTCCAGCATGCGGCCAAGGGCGTTCGCGTCAACAGCGTCGTGCCGGGACAACTTCACACGCCCATGGTGGAAACGCGCCTCGCCAAGCAACGTTCAGGTGGCGATGTCGAGGCACTGCTTGCGCAGCGCCAGAAGCGCATCCCCCTCGGCTTCATGGGCGATGGCCGGGATACCGCGAGCGCGGTGTTGTTCCTGGCAAGCGACGAGGCTCGATTCATCACGGGCACTGAACTGTTGGTCGACGGCGGCATGACCGCGCGCTGCGACTGAGCGCGAATTCACAACTACTTGGAGACACCATGATCAAACACATCCTGCTTGCCGCAGCACTCGCGGTGACGCTGGCACCTGCCGTCAACGCACAACCGAAGACGACCCGGATCGTCGTCTCTTTCACTTCGGGCGGACCCGTGGACTCCGTGGCCCGGACGCTCTCGGAGCAGCTTGGCAAGGAACTTGGACGCACCGTCATCATCGACAACAAGCCGGGCGCGAATGGCGCGATCGGGGCAGTGGACGTCATGAAGTCGGCGCCCGACGGCAGCACGCTCTGGTTCACAAGCGTGGGCGCTGCAGCTATCAACTCGTCCCTCTACGAGAAGCTGCCTTATGACATGCAGCGCGACTTCGCGCCGGTCTCCCTTGTGGTCAACAACGTGGAGCTGTTGGTCACGCAGCAAAGCAACCCGGCGAAGGACGCGGCAGAGTTCGTGGCGGCGACCAAGAAGCGCTCCGATCCGACGGCGATGGGCTCATCCGGCACTGGAAGCATCCCGCACCTGGCCATCGAGCAGCTTTCGGATTCGACTGGTGCCAAGCTCTTGCACGTGCCGTACAAGGGCGCCGCTCCCGCGATCACGGACCTCATGGGTGGCCAGATCAGCGGGTTCTTCGGGGACGTTCCCGGCTTGCTGGGCCATCTCCAGGGCGGGCGCCTCAAGGCATTGGGTGTTGCCTCGAGCAAGCGGCATCCGTCGCTGCCTGACGTCAAGACGCTGGAGGAGCAGGGCATCAAGGGCGTGGACACCAACAACTGGTATGCGCTGTATGCACCCGCCAAGACGCCGCCGGAAGTGATCGAGGCGCTGAACAAGGCGCTGCGCAACACCCTGGCCAATGCCGGCGTCCGCGACAAGTTGCTCAAGGCCGGCACCGAGCCAGCGCCGTCCACTCCACAGGAACTTGCCGCGATCCAGAAGCGGGACACCGAGAAGTGGGCCAAGCTGATCCGCGCCAAGAACATCAAGGCAGACTGATGACAGCACACAACATCCGCGTGCCACTCGTCCAGCCCGGTACACGGGCAGAGCTGGCAGAAGTCGAGGCGCGAATCATGGCCGAGCGCGGTCGCGTGTCGCTGCTGTACCAAGTGCTGCTCAACAGCGGGCCAATTGCTTCGGGTTGGGAGCGCATGCTCACGGCTGTCCGCAACCAGACCGGCGTGCCCGCCGATCTGCGGGAGTTGATGATCCTTCGCGTCGCGGTGCTCAACGGTGCAAGCTTCGAATACGACGCCCACGTGCCGCATGCCCAGAAGGCGGGGGTCAGCGACGACAAGATCGAGGCAGTGCGGCAGAGCGCGCTATCGAACGTCTTCTCGCCAATCGAGCGACTCGTGCTCGAGTTGTCGGACGCGATGACCCGCCAGGTCGTCGTGCCTGACGAACTCATGGCCCGTGTACAGGAGCAGTTCGATGCCAAGGGGATTGTCGAAGTGGTGGCCACGGTTGCGGCATACAACATGGTGTCGCGGCTCCTGGTCGCGCTCAACGTCGCCCACTGACTGCGAGCCGGCAATGCAAGACCTATGGCTTCTGAAGCGCCACACGTCGAGCGACCCTCGGGATGGTTTGCCCAACCTGATCGAGGCGCAGGCGTCGACAATTCAAAAGTGGCATGCGCTGGATGGCTCTATGTGCTACCTGTACGCATCGGGGAACACGCGGCCATCGCACTCGGTTGCCGGAAGCGAGGCGGACTGGCTGAGGCTTCGTTGTGTCCAGGAACTCCCCGGCGCCTCCTTCGGCCACGTCGTCACCAAGCACTACGTCGTGGAGACGGACGTCCTTCCCGAGTTCGAGGAAGACCTCAATGCCTGGTATGCGCAGGAACACCTCCCGGGCCTGGCATCTGTGCCGGGAACGGTGCGCGCGACCCGGTATGTAGACGCTACTGGCTCTCCGAAGTTCTACGCGTGCTACGACTTGGTGAGCGCGGACACCTTGGGAAGTCCGGCCTGGCTCGCCGTGCGTGCGACTCCATGGAGTTCGCGCGTACGACCTGCGTTCCGAAACACGCGCCGAACCATGTTCGGAAAGACGCCGCCGGATCGCTCTGACCCTTTTCTTTGATTTCCGTATTCAGATTTTCATCGCGTGTGCATATCGCATGCGGTTCACCGAGAGAACTCCATGGAACACACTCACATGAATCGCCGCTCGCTGATTCGAATTGCGGGAGCAGGCGGCGCGATGGCCGCAATCGGTCTCGCATTTGGCGCTGAGCCATACCCCTCGCGGCCCATACGCATCGTCGTGCCCTACGCACCCGGTGGCGGCACGGACGTCGTCGGCCGCGCGCTGGCCCAGGCAATGTCGAAGGACTTGGGGCAACCCATCATCATCGACAACAAGGCAGGCGGGGGCACCGTGATTGGGTCGGATCTGGTTTCCAAGTCGGCACCGGACGGCTACACCCTACTCATGACGACCTCTGCGATTGCCATCAATGCTTCGCTGGTCAAGAACCTCCCGTATGACACTCAGAAAGGGTTCTCGGAGGTTGCGCTGATATGCCATGGCCCCAATGTCCTGGTGGTTCGCGCAGACAGCCCTTTCAAGACTCTCCAGGACATCATCAAGGCCGCCAAGGAAAAGCCAGGCAAATTGAACTATGCATCCTCGGGCAACGGCTCGGCGGTGCACCTCGCCGCCGAGCTTTTGAAGAACATGGCCAAAATCGACTTGACCCACGTGCCCTATCGAGGCGCGGGTCCGGCCTACACCGATTTGCTGGGGGGGCAGGTGGACATGCTCTTCGGGACGGCCGGCGGCGTGAGCAAGTTCGTCGAGACGGGGAAGATGCGCGCGATTGCCGTGACCTCCAGGACTCGTTCAAGTGCGTACAAGGATATTCCAGCGGTCTCCGAGACGGTCCCCGGCTACGAGGCAGAGGTCTGGTACGGCGTCTTCGCGCCAGGCGGCACGCCGGCACCAGTGTTGGCCCGCCTTAACGCTGCCATACGCAAGGCCGCGGAGGCGCCCGACTATCGCGCCCGACTGAAGAATGAGGGCCTCACGGTGGCCGTCAACACCCCGCAGGAAATGACCCAGTTCATGCGATCGGAGGAGCAGCGCTGGCGCAAGGTCGTGACCGAAGGCCGAATCACCACGGATTGATCGGCAGGGCCGTAGCAGAATGGCCACCTCCACGGCAGAGGCACCGTTGGGTTGGCCATTCAATTGCCAAGAAAAGCGCCGTTGCTACCCGTCGAAGGCGAGCAACGCGCTGCCTCTACATCGACCCTCAAGCGACCGGCAGCGTCGCGCTTTGGTCCAGCGCCCAGATCTTTGCGAGCAGGATCTTGGCGCGGTCTTGACCAATCACCGGTGACACCAACTCCATATACTTGCCCTCGAGATCGCCATCGCTCAAGGGCTCCTCCGGATCGCCCTTGCGGTTGGGTTGCAGGTGCTCGAGGCGACGGCCGTCGCGCATCTCGATCACGAAGCGCGCGGCGCGCTGACCCGGGAAGGCTGCGTCGAGCTCGGGGTCCACTGCGATGCTGATGCGTTCCATCAGCGTTCGGGTGACCGGATTGTCCAGTCGTGCCGGCTCGTAGGCCGCAAGTCGGACGCTCCCATGCGCCAGCGCTGTTGCCACCACGTAGGTCAGGCTGAAGCGCGCTTCGTTGGCGGTGGTGGGCTGCGTGTAGCAGGCGATGTCGAGCGCCGGCCGATAGGTCGCCACGTGAACGCTTGCGATGTCGTCGGCCTCGATGTGGTGCCGCTCTTTCAATTATAGATTCGGGTCGAAGTGACTACCGATGCAGTCGATCAAGATGACGCCGCCATAGCGGGGCTCAACGCATGGCGCCGACAGTGGTCCATGTAACCGCGTTCATGCGATGCAACGAGATCCACGACTTGTCCAAAGCCACGGCGGCGCATCGATGACCTTTTTGGCCGGACGAGAGCTCCCGGCGCCAGGCCTTTCGCGTGGACGTGTCCATCTGGCGCGCGTGGGCCGCTCCCACCATGCGCCCCAGGCAATAGGCGGCCGTCGATCCTCATTTGCTCGAATTCGAGCTTGAGATCTTGCGGCAACAACACAACAACTCCCGGACGAACACCGATCGGCGCAGGAGCCGCCCGGCATGCATCAACCGACTTACCAGGTAAAGGGGGAATCAAGGGCGCATTGCTCTACACACTGCGCGTCGTCGTCCGGCATCAGCCCTTCGTGTCGGTCGTGCGGTGCGACCGCGATCCGCGATGACCTTTTGCGCCCCTGCTTGTCCGACAGCGCGGGCACGACGACCATGCCCACAAAAACTGCCGGCGCCGAGGCCTGTCACCAGCCCTCAGCCAGTGGCCGATCAGTGGAGCTTTACTCTCGGCTCTGTGCTGCGAGATAGCACTCTGGATGCAGTCCCTAGAGTCGTTTTCCAAATCCCATGCACCGAGACTTCGTGCATCTTGTAAAGCGATAAGTACATCGCGCGAGCGAATAGTCCCTCAACCCAAAGATTGCCTCCGATCAATCCTCCCATCAGGTTGCCAACGGTCGAATGGTCGCCAAGTGACACGAGTGATCCGAAGTCCCGGTATTGCCACGGCCGCAGAGGCTGGCCGCGCAGTTGTCGCGCAATTTGGCTTGAGATGTGAGAGGCCTGCTGATGTGCTGCCTGCGCGCGCGGAGGGACATTCCCTTCGCGCCCGAGCCAAGGGGCTGCCGCGCAATCGCCAAGCGCAAAGATGGACGGGTCGCGTGTCGTCTGAAGGGTTGGTTGCACGACGAGTTGGTTGAGGTGATTGGTCTCCAGTCCGTCGAGCTCCTTCATCCACTCTGCAGCCTTCACGCCGGCGGCCCAAACAACGAGCTGGGCGGGGAGAAACTCGCCACTCGCGAGCTGCACGCCATCCGCGGTCACCCCCGTGACGCGCGTGCCGCTTCTAACGCGTATGCCCAGGCGGCCCAACAATTCCGCTGCGGCCGTCGCAATGCGCTCGGATAGCGCAGGCAGTATGCGCGGACCCGCTTCAATAAGATGGATTTGAATGTCACGCTCAGGGTCGATTCGATCGAGTCCGTAGGACACCAGGGTACGCATTGCACGGTGCAGCTCTGCCGCCAACTCGACTCCCGTTGCGCCTGCACCGATGATCGCCACCTCCACCTGCTGAGGGCCATTCTGAGTTCCCTGAACGTGAGCCCGAATGCAGGCATTCACAAGACGACTATGAAAACGCTCCGCTTGCTTCGGCGTTTCGAGCGCGATGGCGTGTTGCGCCACCCCAGGTGTTCCGAAATCATTGGTCTGGCTTCCCGTCGCAATGATCAGGGTGTCGTAGGGGCGAGTGTAGGGTGGAGTGATTGGGACGCCCTCGTCATCGTGCGCTGCGGCGACATGAACTTCCCTGCGCGTCCGATCCAAACCGACCATCTCGCCGATCCGATACCGAAATCCATGCCAGTGAGACTGCGCCAGGTAGTTCGTAGCGTGGATATTGAGGTCGACGCTGCCCGCTGCGATTTCATGCAGGTGTGGTTTCCAGAAGTGAGTTCTCGCCTTGTCGATCAGGGTGACATGCGCTCGGCCCTTGCGGCCAAGTTTGTCGCCAAGCCGGGTCACGAGTTCCAGTCCGCCAGCGCCACCACCGACGACGACGATTCGATGCACGACGTTATGTAAATCACTGTTGTTCATGGTTTTGGTATTCATGCGAGGTGTTGCAACGTGTCTTGCCGCGCGACCAGTTGCCCGATTTCTGATTACCTCTTCGTCCCCGAGGTCGCAGTGATTCGTTGCTGCCACCGTGAAGCCAAGCCCGTACTCAAGAGGTTGGTCTGTGGATAGGTTAGATCCCACGATGTTGTCGGCATTGGAGACATCGCCAAGGTCTTCGAATCAGTTCTCTCGGGCTATTGCCGTGCGCCAGGACGATCACGCGCTCGCCTTCGCCGATCGCGCGCACGATCTTCTCGTGCGTCGATGGAAGCACCTGCGCGCCGGTGCCGCGCAGAGACTCTATTCGCTGCAATTCATCAGGCGTGAGATTGGTGCGGCGTGGATCGCCTGCGTTGTAGCGGGCGTCGCCCTGAGGCAGAAGAGATTGCGCCATGTCATTGGCCATGCGACGAATCCTGGCTCGCGCATCCTCGAGTTCAGAAGCCGTTTCGGTCTTGTTCAAACCTGCGGCGCACCATAGTGACGTTCGCTCAAGCGACACGAAACCTGTACGGTAAGCGACGTCTGGTCCAGTTGCTGGAGCACGCGCCAGTGAGTCTTGGTGGTGCGTTTGAGCACGGAGGCCAACGCGCGAACGATCGCATAGCCTTTGCGCATGCGCAATCCACCAGCCGCATTGGGATTGATGAGGCCTTGCGCGCATAAGGCGACATCTCTCGATCCCTTGAAGGGGTTGTGCTGATGTCACTCGGACTCGGCGTGGCAAAGCAATACGTTGTTGAACATTTTCAGCCCCGATTTGTTGAAAGAGGAATCGCCAAGGTTCCCCACGCATACGGTGTCGCTTCCAACCAGGAGGTTTTTGTATTTCGCCATACGGGCAGATCCGCATAGCGACTCGGATTTCAAACGTTCATGATGGTGACGGCACGCGCATTGAGGTATGCGTCCATCGCCTCGGGACCGCCTTCGGAGCCATAGCCCGAATCCTTCACGCCACCGAAAGGCATTTCAGCCGTCGGCAGGGCTGGCATGTTGACCCAGAGCATTCCCACTTCGACGCGGCGTGCCAGCAGGTCGGCGCTCTTGATCGAGCGCGTGAATGCATAGCCTGCCAATCCGAACGGCAGGCGGTTTGCTTCGGCGATCGCGTCTTCCAGCTTGTTGAAGCTGCGGATGGCGGCCATTGGGCCAAACGGCTCGTCATTGAACACCTTCGCGTCCAGTGGTACATCGGTGAGGATGGTCGGCTGCCAGAAGTTGCCGGCAGCGCCGATGCGACCGCCGCCAGCGGCCAGCGTGGCGCCGCGTTCCACCGCGTCCTGTGTGAACTCGGCCATGGCCGTAACGCGTCGCGGATTGGCCAGCGGGCCCATTTGCGTACCTTCGAGCTGGCCGTCGCCGACTGCAAGGCCGCGCGCGTGCTTGACGAATGCTTCGGAGAACTGCTTCGAGATGCTCTCGTGCACCAGGAAACGGGTGGGAGATATGCAAACTTGGCCGGCGTTGCGAAACTTGGCAGCGCTCACAGACTTCACGGCGAGGTCGACATCGGCGTCCTCCGCGATGATCACCGGCGCGTGGCCGCCCAACTCCATCGTGACCCGCTTCATGTGTTTGCCGGCCAGCGCGGCCAACTGCTTGCCCACCGGGGTTGATCCGGTGAAGGTGATCTTGCGGATGACGGGATGCGAGATCAGGTAGGTGGAAATGTCCGCGGGCGTGCCGTACACCAGCCCGAGCACGCCGGGCGGCAGGCCCGCGTCTGCGAAGGCGCGGACCAATTCGGCAGGCGCGGCCGGTGTTTCTTCCGGTGCCTTTACGATCATCGAGCATCCAGTGGCCAGTGCGACCGCCATCTTGCGCACTACCTGACTGATTGGAAAGTTCCACGGCGTGAATGCAGCGACCGGACCGACGGGGTCTTTGAGCACCATCTGGCGCGCCGCCAGGCTAAAGCGCGACGGCACGATACGGCCATAGACGCGAAGGCCTTCGTCGGCGAACCATTCAATGATGTCAGCCGAGGCGAGCGTTTCGCCTGTTGCTTCCCCCAGCGGCTTGCCCTGCTCTTGCGTCAGCAGCTTGCCAATGGCAGTTGCGCGTTGGCGCAGGAGGACGGCTGCCGTACGCATGATCTTGCTGCGCTCGATCGCTGGCATGTCGCGCCAGGTTTCGAAGCCTTGTTGTGCGGCCGAAAGCGCCAAGTCCAAGTCGGCCTGGCGCGCGTGGGCCACGCGGCCGATTTCCTTCCCCGTGGCAGGGTTGAAGACAGCCAGCGATTCGCCAGCTACGGCGTCGCGCCATTGGCCGTTGAGGAAGAGTTGGGTGTTTGGATAAGTCAAGATATTCCTTTGTGAAAGTAAGCTGGCGGTTCGCAGAAACGGAAGTCTGTCCGGTTTCGGTCACGACGACGGCAGGATGTCAGCAGCGCACGTCACGCTTTCGAAGGCCAAGTCAATGAAAGAGTCGAACGCATGGCTGCTGCCTGGTTGAGTGTTCGCCGACGCGGAAATGCGGCGGGAACTGCATCGAAGTCAGGCCACTGCTTTCTCTGCGGCCGCGATTCGCTCTTGCTCGGCGCGGATGGCAGCCACCTTCCTGCCGAAAATCAGCGTGAGAACGATCAGAGTCCCGAAGGCAATTCCCAGCACCGGCAAGGCCGGCAGTTGGGCGGCTCCCTTGATCAGCATCGCGCCCGAACCGATAAGGAGATAAAACACCAGCTTACGGAACACCGGTGGTGGCAGGCGTTTGTGCACGAACTGCCCCACGAGCGAGCCCAGGATCATCATGGGGATCGACAGAATCACCAGTTTCAGGGACGACATATTCGCGATGCCGGTTGAGAACTGGCCGCCGATAATCATGAGGTTATTGGCTGTGAAGACCGCATTCAGCGTGCCGCGGAACGCCGCCGGTGCGAGGTTGCGCAGCATTCCGTAGATTACCAATGGTGGCCCATTGGTCGCAAATGCCGCCCCCATTGCACCGGCGATGGCGCCCATCGGCGCCGCAATCCAGCGCTTGTCGTAGGTCGGCAGTCGCGGAATGAACAAGCTGTAGAACGAATAGACGATCAGAAACACCCCGAGAGTCATCTTCATGATGGTGTCTGGCAGATATGACAAGGCATACAGGCCGATCGGAATGCCCATCATCGAGAAAATAATCAGGACCACCGCCGATTTCCAGTCTGTGTCCTTGCGTGACAGCCATGTCGCGTACAACGCTGTGGCCGAACCCACAATCACCGCCATAGGTGCAGCCATCTTGACCGGCAGCAGCAAGGAGACCAGCGGCATGGTCGTCAGTCCGCCACCGAAGCCCGCGCAGATGCCAACGAAGGTGTACAGGAACATCAGGCAAACCACCGTAATTACGGTGGAGGATTCGACGGGTGTTCCGTCCGGGGTGGTTACGTGAAGCAAGTCCATTTGGTTCTCCTTAATTTAAAGTCAGACCCGCGTCCACGATGAAATCCTGCCCGGTACAACCGCTGGATTCCTCGGAGCCCAGAAACAGGGCCATGCGAGCGCAATGCGTGCCATCCAGGCGAAATTTGAGCGCCTGCATCTCGATGAATTGATTGACTTGGGCGGGATCGAGCTTCGCCCACATGGCGTCTTGCTTCGGCGTGCGGATCGCGCCCGGAACGAGGCTGTTGACGCGAATATTGCGAGCGCCAAGTTCCTGGGCCAAGGTCCGGGTGAATCCGTGGATGGCCGCTTTCGACAGTGAGTACATGACGCGCCCGGGCCGCCCGCGCATCCAGTTGATCGACCCCATGTTGATAATGCTGCCGCCGCCTTTTGCGGCCATTCCGTCGATCACGGCCTGAATGGCGAAGATTTGGTGGCGCAGGTTGACATCGATGCGGTTCTCGAAATATTCCTCGGTGATGTCTTCGATCTTGTGATGGTCGTCACTGCCGGCGTTGTTCACCAGGATGTCGATCGAGCCCAGTTCGTCTTGGATCTTTTTGAAGCAGGCCTTGAACTCGGTCAGTTGGGTGACGTCGCAATGAAGGAAGACACCACCGATTTCTCGCGCCAAGGCATCGCCGGCGTCGCGGTTGAAGTCGAGGAACGCGACTTTGCAACCTTGGCTCCCAAAGGCGCGAACGAGTTCTTCACCAATGCCCGATGCGCCCCCCGTGATCGCGACCACCTTGCCTTCCAGTGAGGCGTACCTCACGTTGTCCAGATATTTCATGCAGGTCTCCTGGTTATTGAAAAAAATGTGTGGAGCGGCCGAACTGCGTTCACTGGGGCAGCTCTTTGAAAGCCGGTTTACGCAAGCCGGCAACAGCGGTGCGCAAAGTGAAGATCGAGCCCGACAGCGGTCGCTCGGCAATTTCGTCCGCACTCATGCCCTCGCGGGCCGTCGTGATGAACAGGGTTTGCATGTCATCCCCGCCGAAGCAGACCATCGTCGGGCAGCGCACCGGCAGTGCGTATTCCTCGATCACGTCACCGTCGGGAGAGATCCGTGCGATGCGGTGGCCGTCGAACAGCGCGGTCCAGTAGCAGGCCTCGACATCCATGGCGGCGCCGTCCGGACGCCCGTTGCCCTTGGGGAAACGCATGAAGACTTCGCGTATTCCAGGCTCGCCGGCGGGGTCGAGCGGTGTCCGGTACATCACATGGTTTGGGGTATCGGCCGTATACATCCAGCGCCTGTCGGGGCTGAACGCTAGGCCGTTAGCGCCCAGGATGTCGCACTGAAGCACCCTAATGTTCAGTGCGGAATCGACGCGGCATAGCAACGCGCCGTTGAAGTCCCGAGGCCCCCAGTACGTGCCCGCGTAGAAGCGGCCGTCCTGGTCGACCCCTCCATCGTTGAAGCGTGCGGCTGACGGATTGCTGGGGTTGTCACAGACTTTCTTGTGGATGCGACCGGCGGCGTCGGACAAGTAGATGCCGGAACGCATGGCCAGAATGAATCCGCCGCTTTCGCGCAGCGCGAAACAGCCGACTTCCTCATCGAACGTCAGAAGCTCGTGATTACCGGTTGCAGGTTGAACCCAGTGGATCTCCTTCCTGACGATGTCAGTCCAGTACAGACGACCATCGCTGGGGCTCCAGGTCGGGCATTCCGGGAGCGTGCCGGTGTAGTCGAAGAGGCGTTCAGGCTTGTGCATGGTGTGACACCCTGATGGCCATGGCGACTGACATGGTTGCGCCAGGGCGCAGGCGCCGCATGGCGCCCGGCCCGGCGTCAATGGGCAGATCGTTGATCGCGTTGTTGACGTTGGTCACTGGTTCGATGGCGACAAAATTCTTCTCGATTGGCGGGACGAAGAACACGGCGTTGTCCGCGTCTGGGGAGTGGATCTCCGCCTTGATTCCCGTCTCGGGCCAATAGATTTCCGCGCGTCGATCCCATCCAACGAAGCAGTTGTCGACCGAACCGGCCACAGGTGCGCGCAATTCGCGGTAGTCCCATTGCGCCGGGACAGCTTCTCTCGCGACCGGGAGCGCCCGATGGTCATTGATCAGCACCTTGTCCGCGCTGAAGCGAACGAGGGCTTTGTCGGCCTGCGCGAAATAGGGATGAAATCCAAGGCCGACGGGCATATCGTGCGCTGCCAGATTAGTGCAACTCAACGTCGCGCACAGCGTGTCCTTGCTGAGTTGAAGGACCTGTCGCGCCTGATAGGACCAGGGCCAATGGCGCATCTGCTCGCCGCGAGCTTCGTGCTGCAGTGTCAGAACGATGGCGTTTTCCAACTCCGATTCGACTTGCCAGGCGCATAGCCAGCCGTTGCCATGAATCGTGTGCGGGTGCTCGCCGAAGTTTCGGGCGAGTTCATGAGATTGCCCATCGAAGCGGAACCTACCAAACGCAATCCGATTGGAATACGGTACCAGCGGAAAGCACCCCGCGAGGTTGGCGCGCGGTTCGTCGTCATCGCGCAGGGCGCGCAGGATATTCACGCCGCGGTACTGCAGTGCCGCGATCGCGCCGCCCGACTCCGGAGCCAGGACCAGCGAAAGGTCCCCGACCGTTTTGCTGATTCGCGTTGGGAGATGGATGTTTGCCATGACGTTGCCGGTCAGATCCCGGCCATGCAGACGTACTTGATCTCGAGGTAGTCCTCGATGCCGTACTTCGACCCTTCGCGGCCCATGCCGGATTGCTTCACGCCGCCGAAGGGCGCCATCTCGTTGGCAATCAGGCCGCTGTTCACGCCCACAATGCCGGCTTCGATGGCTTCGGCGACGCGCCATACGCGGGCCAGGTCGCGCGAAAAGAAATAGGCGGCCAAGCCAACATCGGTGTCGTTGGCCATGCCGATCACCTCTGCCTCGGTTTCGAATCGGATCAGCGCTGCCAGCGGTGCAAAGGTCTCTTCGTGCGTCACCTTCATGCCCTGCGTGACCCCGCGCATCACGGTAGGCTCGAAGAAGGAACTGCCGAGCGCATGGCGCTGACCGCCAACGACGACTTCAGCGCCTTGTTCCTGCGCATCGCGGATGTGCTCCTCCATCTTCTCGACCGCTTTCATGTCGATCAGCGGGCCCTGCTGAACGCCGGGTTCGGTGCCACGGCCGATCTTCAACTCCCGCACTTTGGCGACCAGCTTTTCGGCAAAGCGGTCTTGGATGCCGGCCTGCACATAGATTCGATTCGCACACACGCACGTCTGGCCGGCGTTGCGGAATTTCGAGATCATGGCGCCCTCGACCGCAGCGTCGACGTCTGCATCGTCGAAAACGATGAATGGCGCGTTGCCGCCAAGTTCCATCGATGCCCTCTTGACGCCGTCGGCCATTTCCTTGAGAAGCCAGCGACCGACTTCCGTGGAGCCGGTGAAGGTGATCTTGGCGATCTTCGGGTTGTGCGAAAACTCCATGCCAATGGCTGAAGCATCTCCGGTGACCACGGAGAACACGCCCGGGGGCACGCCGGCGCGTTGCGCCAGTTCGGCCAATGCCAGCGCCGACAGCGGTGTCTTCGAGGCCGGCTTCAGCACCAGCGTGCAGCCTGCCGCCAGTGCCGGACCTGCCTTGCGGGTGATCATGCCGTTGGGGAAATTCCAGGGCGTGATGGCGGCACAAACACCGACCGGCTGCTTCAGTACCACGATACGACTGCTGCTCCCGGACGAGGGAATCACGTCACCGTAGACGCGCTTGGCTTCCTCGGCAAACCATTCGAGGTAGGCCGCGTTGGAGATGATCTCGCCCCTGGCTTCCGCGAGCGGCTTGCCTTGCTCGGCGGTCAGGATCTGCGCCAGGTCGTCGGCGTTCGCCACGACGAGTTCGAACCAGCGGCGCAGGATGGCCGAACGCTCCTTGGCCGGCCGTGCCCGCCACGCAGGAAATGCTGCGTGGGCCGCGTCGATCGCCTTGCGCACCGTGCCGATGTCAAGGCGGGGCACGGTGGCGACCTCCAACCCGTCAGCGGGATCGTTCACGGGAATCGTCCTGCTGTCGGCCGACGACGTCCACTCGCCGCCCACCAGGCAGCTTGTCTTGAGAAGGGTCGGATCTTTCAGATTCATGGAGTTCTTCTGGATAGGTGGAATTCGGAGGGTTGATTTCGTGTCGCCGCGACATCTGACAGCGCCAATGTTACCGGTGACATCGGCGATTTGATAGTGGAAATGATTAGGTGAAAACCAGTAGATGCTCCGATCTCCACATCGCGAGGCCCGCCTGACGCGATGCCCTCGTCAGTACCGAATGGACAGGAGTTGCCGGCCGGCTGGTGCCGGCGCGGCGGCTTGGCGAGCTCGGGCGGCGCCGCGGCAAAACCAGATCGCTGTGGCAAGCAACAGCAGGGAACCCGGCTTCAGCGATCGGCCAGCCGGGCCGATGTCCGGCTCTCAAAGTCGATGTGGCTTTCCCATCCGGACTTCATCCGTCCGGGGAGGGCGGCCGGGCATGGCTCGGGCCCCGTGGGCTCAGTAAACGCCGCCCTCGAAGCCCTGCGCCAGGCTGGGCTGGATTGCCTGGATGAACGCCGTGGCTTGGCGCATCATCATTCCAAGGTCGGAAGCGACGGCGACGAACGAATACCCCATCGCGACGAAGCTGGAGACCACCTCGGGCGTCGGCCCGACGATGCCGCAGGGGATGCCGATCTTGCGGCAGCGGGCGGCGACGTCAGCAATGACGCTCTGCACGTCGGGGTGGAGAATGTTGCCGATATGGCCCATGTTGGCCGACAAATCGCCGGGGCCCAGGAACAACGCATCGACGCCTTCGACCGCCGCGATGTCTTCCAGAGCGGCCACGGCCTTCGGTGTTTCGAGCTGGATGATGGTGAAGACCGAGTCATTGGCACGCCTGCCGTAGTCCGGTGTGGTGCCATAACCGCTGGCACGATGCACCGCGGCGAAGCCTCGAATCCCAAGCGGTGGGTATTTCGCGTACGACACCGCGCGACGGGCTTCATCGACAGAATCGACGAAAGGAACCATGACGGTTTGCGCTCCCAGGTCCAGCGCGCGTTTGCACAGCACCATGTCGTTTGCTGCAAGTCGCACCACCGCCGCGGCGCGCGTGCCGGCTACGGCTTGCAGGACGTGCAGAGTGCCAGTTTCATCCAGCGGCACATGTTCCTGGTCAACCAGCAACCAGTCGAAGCCGGCGCGGCCCATGGCCTCGGCGGTACTCGAGGTACCGGACATTAGCCAGGTGCCGAGCGGGGTGCCTTCCTGTTGGAGCCGTTGGCGGAAGGTATTGGAGAGCAAATCGGGTGATGAAGTCATGCTGTTGGTATTGAAGGGTGGAGAAAATAAGGGAAAAAACGCTGTCAGTAGATGGAGGGCTCGGACGTGGGGGCGTTGCCAGCCAACACCGTGAAATCGCAGCCCTTATCGGCCTGCGTCACCTCCTGCTGGTAGATGCGCACGTAACCGCGCGTATAGGCCTTCGGCGGCGCGACCCATGCGGCGCGCCGCCTCGCGAGTTCGTCGTCGGAGACCAGCATGTCCAGACGACGCTGGCCGATGTCGAGCGACACCACGTCACCGGTCTTCAGCAGGGCCAACGGACCACCGACCGCCGACTCCGGCGCCACGTGCAGCACGCAGGTGCCGTAGTGCGTGCCGCTCATGCGCGAGTCGGAGATGCGCAGCATGTCGCGCACTCCACGCTGCAGAAGCTTCTTGGGAATCGGGAGGTTGCCCCACTCGGGCATGCCGGGCGCGCCCACGGGACCACCGTTGCGCAGCACCAGCACCGTGTTCTCATCGGCGTCCAGATCGGGGTCGTTGACGGCGGCGAGCATCTCGGCGTTGGAGTCGAACACCAGCGCGGGGCCGGTGTGGCGCAGCAACCGTGGCGTGGCTGCCGACGGCTTGATCACTGCGCCGTCAGGGCACAGGTTTCCGCGCACCACCGCGAGCGCAGTGCCGGCCTCGGGGCTCTCGGGGGTTGCGGCGATGAGCGGAGTTTGCGGGTCCCGGATGACGTCGTCGTCGGTGCAGATGCGGCCGGCGATGTTCTCGCCCAGCGTCTTGCCGGTCACCGTCAGCGTCGACAGGTCGAGCTGCGCACTGATCTTGTTGAGCAATGCGGGCAGCCCGCCGGCGAAGAAGAAGTCCTCCATCAGGCGGTTGCCGGAAGGAAAGATATTGGCCAGCACGGGCACGCGGCGCGCGACTTCGTCCAGGTCGTCAAGGCTGAGTTCGATGCCGGCGCGACCTGCGATGGCAGGCAGGTGCACAGCCGCGTTGGTGGAGCCGCCCAGCGCCATGTATGCCGCCACGCCATTGAGCAGCGAGGCGCGCGTCACGACGCGCGAAGGCCGCAGGTCTTCCCACACCATCTCCACTGCGCGCTGGCCGCAGGCCCAGGCCAGGCGCGTATGGCCGGCGTCCATGGCCGGCACGCTGGTGGCGCCCGGAAAGGTCAGACCCATGGCCTCGATGATGGACGTCATGGTGCTGGCCGTGCCCATGGTGTTGCAGGTGCCTGGAGCACGCGTCATCTTTGCCTCGAGGGCAATCCATTCCGGCTGCTCGATGTTGCCCACCACGTACTCTTCCCAGTACTTCTTGGTGTGCGTGCCGGCACCGACCGTCAGTCCCTTGTAGCGGTCGTTGAGCATCGGTCCGGCGGGGCAGAAGATGGCTGGGATGTCCATCGACAATGCGCCCATCACCAGCCCCGGCGTGGTCTTGTCGCAGCCGCCCATCAAGACCGCGCCGTCCAGCGGGAGGCTGCGAAGCAGTTCCTCGACTTCCATGGCGAGGAAGTTGCGGTAGATCATGGTGGTGGGCTTGACCATCACTTCGCCCAAGCTCATGGCAGGCAGCTCGAAGGGATAGCCGCCCGCCTGCAGAACGCCGCGCTTCACTGCCGCCGCACGTTCACGCAGGTGTGCGTGACACGGCGAAAGCTCGCTCCAGGTGTTGATGATGCCGATCACCGGGCGGCCCATGAACTCTTCGCGCACCAGCCCTTGCTGCTGCATGCGCTGGCGATGGGCAAAGCCGCGCATATCGTCGCTGGCAAACCAGCGTTGGCTGCGGAGTTCCTTCAGATTTTTGCGTGGGGAATTGGTCATTTTGGTAGGGTCATGAAAAACGTGATTGGGGCATCAGTCCAGCTGGATGTCTGCGCGCTTGATCGTCTCGCCCATGGCGGCAAGATCCCTGATCAGCAGGCTTTCGAACTCGGCCGGCGTCGAGGACAGGATTTCGTAGCCCTGTGCCTCCAGCGGCTTGCGGAATTCGGGCGATGCCAGCACGGCACGCAGTTCGGTGTTGAGGCGCTCCACGATGGGCGCAGGGGTGCCGCGCCGCACCAGCAAGCCGTTCCAGACGATCGACACGACGCCCGGCACACCGGCCTCTGCCATCGTTGGAACGTCCGGCAGGACCGGCGAGCGCTTGGTGTCGGCCACAGCCAGCACGCGCACTTTGCCACCCCGCTGGAGCGACACGACCGCTGGCAGGTTATGGAACATCATGGGGATCTGGCCCGCCAGTACGTCGTTCAGCGCTGGCGCCCCCCCTTTGTAGGGCACATGCATCAGCTTTGTCCCGCTCTTTTCCTGGAACTGCACGCCCGCCAGGTGCATGGAATTGCCGTTGCCGGCCGAGCCAAAGGCCAGACGGCCCGGCGTGGCCTTTGCAGCGGCGATCACGTCGGCCGCGCTGCGATAGGGCGTGGTCGGACCCACCACCAGCACATTGGGCATCTGGTGGGTCAGGGTCAAAGGCTGTAAGTCCTTGACCGGGTCGTAACCCATTGCCTTGTACAGGTGAGGGTTCACCGCCAGCGTGCTGGTGGAGCCCAACAGGATGGTGTACCCATCGGCGGGCTGCTGTCTGGCCACCCAGGCTGATCCGATGTTGCCGTTGGCGCCGGCACGGTTGTCGATTACCACTGGTTGCCCCAGCCGCTGGCCCAGCGCTTGCGCAAGCGGCCGCGCGATGGCGTCGGCGACGCCCCCTGCCGGATAAGGAACGACCAGCGTCAGTGGGCGATTCGGGAATGTGTCCTCAGCGTAGGCCACGAGCATGACCGTGGCGGTCAATGCTGCGACCACGAGGCGGCCAACTGAATGCATGGTTTGTCTCCTTTGTTGCTCACGACTGAATGGCGTTCACGGGAAATGAATTTCATGTCACCGGTAACATCGAAGAGACTGTATATTTCAGCACTGCCATGCGTCAACCTGTTCGAGTCCAATCAAGGGAAAACCCCGACACACCGATCGGTGAGGGGGGGACCGGCGCGGCCGACGGTGCGGTGGCCTCCCGCGAGCGCGCGCCCCGCCGCAAGCTTGGCGCCCATACCATTCACGATGTAGCTGCGTTGGCCGGCGTGTCCTCGATCACGGTGTCGCGCTACTTCAACGCGCCCGGCAAGGTATCGCCGGCTGTGCGCGAGAAATTGCGGCAGATCATTCTTGAAACCGGCTATGTGCCCAGCCAGATGGCGGGTCGCCTGGCGTCCGGCGAAAGCCGAGTGGTCGGAGCCGTGATGCAAAACACAGGCAGCGTCAATTTCGCGGCTCTGGTCAAAGGCATGAGCGACGGGTTCGAGCAGTCGGGTCTGCAACTGCTGCTCGCCAACGCCGAATATTCAGGTGCCCTGGAAGAGCGCGCCATCCGTGCCTTCGTTGGCTGGCACCCCAGCGCGTTGATCCTCACGCGCGACGACCACACGCCGGACGCCGAGACGCTGTTGCAGGCGTCTCGCTGCCCGATCGTCGAAACCTGGGGGTTTGTGCCAGGGCGGCCGTTCCATCAGGTGGGCTTTCCGCACGCGGACATCGGCACTCAGCTGGCCAGGCACTTTCTGGAGCAGGGCGCACGCCGCATCCGATTTGCCCTGCGTGCGGCGCCCGAGGACTTTCGCGCGCAGCAGCGCGCCCGAGGCTACGCGGATGTCATGCGGGTCGCCGGCCTGCTACCCGACATCGAAGAGTCCAGCATCAACGACGAGTTCGAGGCCGGCGCACAGATCCTCTATCGGCTGGCGCTGCAGCCCGCCGATCAGCGCCCGCAAGCTGTCATCTTCGCCAGTGACAACATGGCAGCCGGCGCCATCCTTCAGGCTCCTCAAATGGGCTTCAGGTTTCCTGAAGACTGCGCGATTGCCGGCTTCGGCGATGCGCCAATGGCGCAGCGCCTGCACCCCTCGCTCACCACGATGCGGGCAGAGCCCTACGCCATCGGCCTGAAGGCCGCGCAGGTCGTGCTGCAGCTGAAGGCGCGCAAGAACAAAGGCACTGGGCCAGAGCTGCACGTCGTCCCCTGCCGGCTGATCGTGCGCGAAAGCTCGCGCTTGTCGATAACCTGACCTTCGCCCGACCGTCGGGCCGCAGTAACGTGTTCAACACTGTTCAAACCGCGCAGCGGATTGCCTCGAGTGCCACCAGGTCGGGCGCAATTCCAAGACCGGGTGCTTCGGTCAGTGTGACTTGCCCATCCAGCACTTGCGAGATTGGCCCGCAGAGCAGGTCGCGCAGCGGATTCTCGTTGCTGTCGATCTCGAGCCAACCGTCGCCGCCCGCTGCCGCCAGCAGGTGAGCGGATGCGAGCAGGCCGATGCCGGCGCCGAGGTAATGCGGGCAGTAGCGTCGACCGGCGGCGAGTGCGGCACGCGCGACTGGAAGGCAGCCGCTCAAACCACCCCACTTCGCGACGTCTGGTTGCACGATTGCCAATGCATCCTCGGCCAGCGCTTCTTCGAAGGCCGCGCGACCCGATATGTTTTCGCCTCCCGCGAGCGGGATGGCGGTGCGCGCCGCAAGTTGCCGCCACTCGGACCATGGCCGGTCTGCGCGCAACGGCTCCTCGAGCCACGCGAGTCCGAACGGCTCGAGCTGCGGCAGGATTCCCGCCGCCTCATCCAGAGACCAAGCTTGGTTCGCATCGACACAGAGAACGGCGTCGCTGCCAAGCTGTTTGCGCAGGGTCTGGAGATTCCGCACGTCACGCTCGATGCCGAAGCCGACCTTGAGCTTGAAGCGGCAATGACCCTCGGCCAGCTTGACCTCGACCATCGCTTCGGGTCGTTCGGGATTGATGCCGCTGGCGTAGACCGGGACATTCGGCGAGCCGCCGCCCAGAAGGCGCCACAGCGGTTGCCCGGCGCGTCGAGCGGCCAGATCCCACAGCGCGATGTCAATGCCCGCGATGCATTGAGCGAACGGGCCGGGCTCGGCGCATTGCAGCGCGAGCACAGCCGTACGTTGGGTCAACAACGCCCAAGGTGATGCCGGGTCGGTGACATCCTGGGCCAACAGCATGGGCCCGAGCAACGCGTTGACCAGCCGCGCGCGGTGTTCCGGCCCGACCGAAGGAAAATTGCACCAGATCTCCCCGTAACCGATGACGCCGTCTTCGTCCTCGACGCGGACCAGCACTGCGGGCCGATCCCGCATGGTGCCGAAGGAGGTGACGACCGGTTGGGCGATCGGCTGACGATACACACGCGCCTCGACGTGGCGCAGGCGCGTTCCCGGTGTCATGCGTAAGCGGCGCAGAGTTCGCCTTCGGCTTTCATGCCGTCGAATTCACTATAGTCTGCTTGCCAGGCGTTACCCGCGCGCAGCGTGAGCTGTTCGAGTTCTGCCAGCGTGGCGCCGCCTTCCGCGCGCAATTGCCCTGCACAGCGATCAAGGTCGGGGAAGTGCTGCAGCGCCTGCCACCAGACGGCGCGGCCCGCCAGAAAACCGTGTGCGCCGGCCGCATACGCGTACTCCATCACGCGCACGAACTGCGCTGAGGTCACGCCGGCCGAGAGCATGACCCATGGGATGTCAGCAGTCTTGCAGATGCCGCCCATCTGGTCGAACCAACCCTGAGCGGCGAGGTGGGCCGCGCCGCCGTCGCGTGCCGGGAGGGTCGCGCCAGGAAGCGGGGCTTCGAGCTTAAACAGGTCTACGCGGTATTTCGGCTTGGCGAACTCGCGGACGCTTTCGAGGACGAGTTCGGGCATCTTCTCGGGCGACTCGATGTAGTCGAGGGTATGGCGCTCGCTTTTGGGGAACGGATACACCAGCAATTCCAAGACCAATGGAATGTCCCACCGCTCGCATTCCTTGCCGATTTCTTCGACATAGCGCTGCTGATGAGCGATGACGTCGGGCTCGGCGTCGGGACGGTACCAGGCCAGCACCTTCACGCCGTCGCCGCCGACGCGCTTGATCTTCTCGACGCTCCAGTCGTTGATGGAGTGCGACAGGCGTCCACCCGGCGTGTCGCGAAAGCGGTGATCCTCGAGCGTTACCACCAGGCCCGTATGGGCCGGGAGTTTCTGCAGTGCAGCCGGGAAGGCGTAGTTGGGATCAAACAGCATTGCGCTTGCATGGGCGCCCAGCGTATCAACCAGCGTGCGTTTGACCGCCACCATGTCGGCAAAGCTCACATCCGCAACGGAGATGCCGCGTTTCGCGGAGATCAGGTTGGCGATGGGCGGACGTTGATCGAGCGCCACCATTGTGAAGTGGCCTTCGGGCGTCGCCATGCGGCGCAGCCCCCATTTCTTTCCCAATTTCAATTCGGCAGTCATGTGTTTACTCCTTCAAACTTTCGACCAAGGACATCGCGGTAGCGTAATCAGGCACTCCTTCACGCCCTCCAGGGCGGGTGCACTTGATGGCCGCCACCGCAGCAGAGAACTGGAACGCTTGCCGCACCGGCCAGCGCGCGCCCAGCGCGAATGCAAAGGCGCCGTGGAAAACGTCCCCGGCGCCGGTGGTGTCAACGGCGCGCACATCGAAAGCGGGCAACTGGTGCACGCCATCGGCATCGGCCCAGATCACACCGCGTTCACCGAGCGTCACGGCCGCGAGCCGACATCCGCGCATGCGTGCGAACTGCAGCTGTTCCTCGGCAGTGCGCGCGTGCGCCGCATAGCCCGCCAAGCCCGGTTCCGAGAACACGGCGTGATCCGTATGCGGCAGCAGTGCATCGAAGACCGCCGCATCGGCGATATCGCCATCGAGCACCGTCGGCAGTCCATATGCGCGGGCGGCTGCGAACATCGCCAGGGCACCTTCAGGCCAGCGTGGGTCGGCCAGCACGGCATCTGCCTGCGCCAGCTCCTCGAGTGGCAACCAGGTTGCGTCGGATGGCAGGCTGGCCCCGCGGAAATTGACGATCATGCGTTCGCCATTCGTATCGACAACGATGCCTGAGACCGAGGTGCGCCCACCGGCGAACAATCGAAAGCCGCGGGTGTCGACGCCGAGCGCGCCAAGTTGCGCCTTCATTTCGCGGCCTGCACTGTCTTCGCCGCCACGACCCCAGAAACACGCCTGTGCACCGAGCCGCGCCGCGGCGGCGGCTGCGTTGGCAGCCATGCCGCCGCCGCCTTCGCGCAAGTCCACCGCGCGTGTCTTGCCGCCGCCGTGGGGCAGGGCTTCGACTTGCCAGGTGATGTCGAACGCCGAGAGTCCCAGGCAGACGAGCCGTGGACTTGGCGAGGCCGTCGAGGAAGTCATGGCTGTTGGACGCATGTCAGCGCAACACGGCGCCGTCGGTAGTGCTGAACAAATGGCTCTTGTCCATCTCGAAGCCGAGCGTGATGGTGTCGCCCGGGCGCACCTGAAGGTCCGGCTCAGCGCGCGCGACAAAGCGCTTGCCGCCCCGGTCAAAGTAGACGAGCGTGTCGGAACCGAGCGGCTCGACCACGCTGACCTGAACCCTGAGTCCAGCCGCCCCGGCATGAAGCACCTGCATGTGCTCCGGCCGCACTCCGAGCACCGCGGCGCCGTGATGGCCCGCGCAGTGCGCCGGCAGCGGGAAGGGCGTGCCGTCGTCCATGCGTAGCGTGCCATTGTCGATCTCCACGGCGAAGAAGTTCATCGTCGGCGATCCGATGAAGCCGGCCACGAACTGGTTCGCCGGCGTCTTGTAGACCTCCTCTGGCGTGCCGAACTGCTGCACCCGGCCGTCCTTCAGAACCACGATGCGATCGGCCATGGTCATGGCCTCGATCTGGTCGTGGGTCACGAAGATCATCGTTGTCTTGAGTTGCTGCGACAGTGCCTTGATCTCGGTACGCACTTCTCCGCGTAGCTTGGCGTCGAGGTTCGACAGCGGCTCGTCGAACAAGAACACCTTCGGGTTGCGCACCATCGCGCGGCCCATGGCGACGCGCTGGCGCTGGCCGCCCGACAGTGCCTTCGGCTTGCGGTCGAGGTAGGGCTCGATGCGCAGCATTCCCGCCGCGCGGTCGACGCGGCGCGCGATCTCATCCTTCGGCGTGTGGCGCATCTCCAGGCCAAAGCCCATGTTGTCGCGCACCGTCATGTGCGGGTAGAGCGCATAGTCTTGGAACACCATCGCGATGTCGCGCTGCGCCGGGGCGACGTCGTTGACGCGGTTCTCGCCGATAAACAGGTCGCCACCGTCGATCGGCTCCAGCCCCGCGATGATGCGCAGCAGCGTCGACTTGCCGCAGCCAGACGGGCCGACGAAGACTACGAACTCCCGGTCGCGGATCTCCAGGTCAAGCGAGGGCACTACGGTCACGTCGGCATAGCGCTTGACCAGTCCCTTGATGTGAATCGCTGCCATTCGCACTGCTCCTCAGGCGAACGCCAGCAGCGGCTTGACGAGTTCGCCGGCGACGAAGCGGCCGAACATCTCGGGCAACTGCTCGATGCCGAACTGTGCATCGACCAGTTGACGGTAGCGCGACTTCTCCTTGCGCAGGAGGTCGACATTGAGCGGGAAATCGCTCTTCGGAAAGTAGAAGGTGCGCACCATGTAGAAGTCCTTGCGTCGGATCGCCTTGTTCTCCTGCACCGGCCAGGGCAAATCGCTTTCGCCGATCAAGATGAGCACGCCGCGCGGCGACACGATTTCCATGCCCAGCGAGCGTGCCGCATGCGAGCCGCTGCATTCGACGATGAGCTTGAAGCGCGTGTCGTGCGAGCCCACCGGATGACGCCTGGCGCCGAACCTCTCGGCCAGTTGAAGGCGCTCTTCCTTCAGGTCGGAGACGCGCACGTCGGTGTAGCCCATGTCCTGCAGTGCGACGATTGCACCCATGCCAACCGGGCCTGCTCCGGTGACCAGTACCGGGCCGGTCGTCTCCGGCGGCACCAGGCGCTTGACGAAGCGAATCCCGTGCGCGGCCGTGCCGATGGTGTCGAGCAACAGCGGCGCCAGTTCATCCTCGATGTCGTCCGGAACCGACAACAGGCATTGCTCCGGCACGGTGAGGTATTCGGCGTAGCCGCCCGGGCGGTTCCAGCCAACCAGCACCGACTCGACGATGCACATCTGCGTATCGCCCGAGATGCAGGTCTCGCATTTGCCGCAATGAACCGGGATGTAGACAAGGCAGCGCTTGCCATCCAGTGCATGGCCGGGTTGCTGCACAACGCCGAAGATCTCGTGGCCCGGCGTGAACTCGGCGCCCTTGATCCAAAGTTTGGTATCGGATCCGCAGAGGGCGGTGCGCCGCACCTTCAACAGGACCTCGCCTGCGGCGGGCACGGGTCGTTGTGTCTCGCCGATCGTGATCTGCTTGTCGCCGTGAAATTGAGCTGCTTGCATGACGGGTTCTCCTAACCTTTGACTGCGCCCATGGCCAGGCCCGAGACGAGCCGTCGCTGGACGATGAATGCGAGGATGAGCGGCGGCAGCGCGATCAGCGTTGCGGCCGCCATCAGCGCGCCCCAGTTGGACGCGCCTTCGCCGATGAAATTGAAAGATGCCGCGATCAGTGTTTTCGTGTCGCCGTTCGACAGCACCAGCGCGAACAGGAAGTAGTTCCACGAGAATACGAAGGACAGGATCGAAGACACCACCAGACCCGGCATCACCAGTGGCAAAGCGATGCGCCACAGGATCTTCGGCACGCTGCAGCCGTCCACCTGCGCGCTCTCGAGCACGCTGCGCGGAATGTTGTCGAAGAAGGGAAGAAGCACCCAGATCACGATCGGCATCGTGATCGCCGCATGCGTGAGGATCAGTGCCCAGTAGCTGCCGATCATCCCGGCCTCCCGGAACATCACGTACCACGGAAGGAGGAACAGCGTGCCAGGGGCCATGCGCGCCAGCAGCGTCACCGTGGCCGGCCAGGTGATGCGGGTCCAGGACACTGCGAAGGCGGCCGGCACGCCGAGCAATAGGCCGATCGCAGTCGAGCCAACAGTGATCACCGTGCTGTTCCAGGTGTAGTGCAGGAACGGCGTGGTGCCGAAAAGCGTGCGGTAGTTCTCGAGCGTGGGCAAGAAGATCAGCTTGGGCGGATAGGCCGTAACTTCTGCCGAGGGCTTGAAGGAGGACAGCACCATCCACGTGATCGGCAACAGGATCAGCAGCGCCACGATGGCGATCTGCAGCAGCGTCAGGCGCTGCACGAGTTTGTCGTTCAGGTTCATCCTCGGGCTCCTACCAGGCTACACGCTTGCGCGCTTGCGTGAGCACCATCACCGCGCCCAGCACGATCGCCGACAGCGTGATCATGAGAGCGCTCGCATAGCCGATCTCGAACAGCTCGAAACCCTTTCGAAAGCCGTAGATGTTGAGCGTGTTGGAGGCGTTGCCGGGGCCGCCCTGCGTCGTGATGTAGATGATGTCGAAGAAGCGCAGGAGGTCGACGCTGCGCAGGATGGCGGCGGTGACCAGTGTGGGCATTAGCAGCGGCAGCGTGATGCGCCAGAAGGTCTTCCAACGTGTGGCGCCGTCGATTTGCGCTGCTTCGTAGACATTGGGTGGCAAGGATTGAAGGCCGCCGAGCACGATAAGCGCGACGTAGGGCGTCCATTGCCAAGTGTCGATCATGGCCACCGTCGCGATCACCCAGGTGGGAGAGGCCAACCAGTCGGAGCGCGGCAATCCGACGCTTTGCAGCAGGTAGTTGGCCGCACCGATGGAAGGGTCGAGCACCACCAGCCACATCATCCCGACCACCACCGGCGGCAACACGAAAGGGGAGATCATCAAGGTGCGCACGATGCCCGAGAGCTTCTTTGAGCCGTGCAGCAGCAAAGCCACGTAGGTGCCCAGCACGAGCTGCAGCACAAGCGACAGCACGTACAGCACGAGCGTGATCTTCAGCCCGTTCCAGAACTCGCCGTCCTGCAACATCTCGATGTAGTTCATGCCCAAGTTGAGCTTGGGCTTGGCGCCGAAGCTGAATTCGTGCAGGCTGAACCAAACGGTGTAGGCAAACGGGAATGCGATCATGGCCGTGGTGAAGGCCACGGCCGGTAGCGACAGGAATGCAAGTTGGCCGCGGGTTCCGATGGATTGGCTCATGGATTCACCCTGCGAGGAAGCCGCCGTCCACCGCCAGCACGGTGCCGGTGATATAGCGGGCGGCGCGGGACGCCAGGAACACGGCGCTGCCGGCAATGTCGTCGGGCTGCGCCCACTGGCCTTGCGGAATGCGCGCACGGATGCGCTCGTAGTGCGCCAGGTCCTGCCGCCCTGTGGCGTTGATCGTCGTTTCGACGTAGCCCGGCGCAAGCGCATTCACGCGCACGCCTTTATCGGCCCAGGCCAGTGCGAGCGACTTCGTCAGCATGACGACGCCACCCTTGCTTGCGCAGTAGGCCGGAATGAAGGGCAGGGCGACGAAGGCGTTCATTGACGCGACATTGACGATAACCCCGCCGTCTTCGTTCGCTTCCAGCAACGGACGGCAAGCATTGCAGAGGCGGAACGTACCGGTGAGATTGACATCGAGGACGCGCTGGAAGGTCTCGATCTCGTATTCCTTGAAGCGCGACAGGATGCCGGCGCAATTAACCAGCGTATCAAGGCGGTCGAGCGTGGCGATGGAGGCCGCGATCTGTGCGTCGTTTGTCACGTCCAGCGCCGCCAGGCGAAGCGATGATGACGGCGTGAGTGAACTTGCGGCCAGGGCGGCCTCGTCGACCCCGGTGGCAATCACTTCGCAGCCGCGCTCGAGAAAGCTGCGCGCAATGGCGGTGCCGATGTCACCAGCCCCGCCGACGACGAGAACGCGGTGACCGCGAGGGAATTCGAATGGTGACATGACGAATGCTGTGCGGTGGCGCGCGACTTACTCTTTGGCGATCAGAGCGTCGAGTTGCTTGTCGGCGTCCGCGCAAGCCTGCGCCGCTGTCTTCTGCCCAAGCAGGAGTTCGGTCACGGCCTGACCCACGAACTCGCGCGATGCTGGATTGGCAACGATCGGGTAGCCGACTTCGGAGGTCCCGGTCTTGGAGAGTTCGTTGACAGCGGCAACCCAGCCGCTTCGCACCGGCTGTTCTGCCATCCAGTCCTTGTAGCCCTTGGAATTCGCCACTGCCGCGCGCGGCGGCGCCACGCCATCGACAGCAAGCTTGGCCTGCATCGCCGGGCTGGTCGCCCATTGCACAAAGTACCAGGCGGCTTCCTTATTCTTGCTGTACGCCGAGACCGACATGGTCCAGCCAATCACGGTCGGGTGCGAGCCACCTGGGCCGGCGGGCAGCACTGCAACAGCCGTGTCATTGGCCCGCGCGCCGCCGTCCATTACGTTGCGCAGTTCGTTGGACGACTCGAATGCCATCGCCGCCTTGCCTTCGCGGTAAAGGGAGGAGATTTGGTAGAAGCTGTAGTTCACCACGCCGGGTGGGCCGTAGTCCTTCAGCAGCTTTGCGTAGAGGTCCAGCGAGGCTTGGCCTTCCTTGCTGCACAACTGCGACTTTCCGCTCTTCATGTATTCGCCGCCCATGTTGTGCAGGAACACGCTGTAAGTGAAGGGGAGCGCAGGCTTCAGGCCGCGCGAGACGAAGGGCGTCACGCCCGGCTCGCAGGTCTTGAGCTTGGCCGCGACAGCGTCGAGTTCGGGCAAGCTCTTGGGCAGCGCCACGCCGCACTTCTGGAACAGGTCCTTGCGGTAGTAGAGCACCGGCCCTTCGACGTTGAGCGGGATGCCGGTGAGTTGCTTGTTCCAGGTCGCGTCCTTGAGCATGCCCGCGCTCAGGTCGCCGAAGTCGTAATCCTTGGCGCTCGACGCCTTCACGAACTCGCTGAGATCGGCGTACCAGCCGGCCTTGGCGAACTGCATGCCTTCGCGCGAGGGAAGCGACATGAAAAGGTCGACCTCGTCGCTGCGCGAGTTCATCACCGTGACCAGGCGCTGGCGCATCTGCTGCTCCTGGTATGAATCAACCTTGAGCGTCATGCCGGTCTGCTGCTCGAAGTCACCCTTGTACTTGAGCAGCGCATTGGCGACCGGATTGTTGTTGGCGAGGAAGGTGAGGCTCTGGCCTTGATACTTCTTCCAGTTGAACTCCTGGGCAAGGGCACTTTGTGCGAAGGTCGCGGTGACGGCAACCCCGAGGGCGAACCGGACAATTCCGCGAGCAAATGTCTTTCTCATGTTTGTCTCCTTTAGATCACGATTGGTTTTTTGGGGGCGGCACTAGTTGATGGGTACAAGCACGGCCCGCGAGAGGTCGAGCAACAGGTTGACGTGCTGGCCAACGGGCAACAGCAACTCGCGCGCAGGGGTTGAAACCTTGAGCATTGCGCCCTGCGCGGTTTCGACTTCGTAGCGAGCCGTCGCACCCAGAAATGCCGCCAAGGTCACCGTGCATCGGATAGCTGGAGTGCCGGGCGGCGCCGGACTCTCCGTCACGGTTATGTGTTCGGGCCGCAAGGCCAGTCGCATTGGCTGCGCCGCCGACAGTGGCGCCGAGCACAACACATCGAAGCACTCGCCCGCCACCTCGACGCGCGCACGACCGGGGGTCGTGGACGGCGACGCTGTGACCGGAAGCAGGTTGTTCTGGCCTACGAACTCGGCCACAAACGCCGTACTGGGCCGGCGGTATATCTCTTGCGCGGTGCCGACCTGGTCGATCACGCCCTGGTTCATGACCACGATACGGTCTCCGACCACCATTGCCTCTTCCTGGTCGTGCGTGACGAAAATTGTGGTGATGCCGATCGATTTGATCAGCGTGCGCAACTCGAAGCGGATTTCTTCACGCAGCTTGGCGTCCAGGTTCGACAATGGCTCGTCAAGCAACAGCGCGTCCGGCTGAATGGCAAGCGCACGCGCGATGGCCACACGCTGCTGTTGGCCGCCCGACATCTGACGCGGGTAGCGGTCGGCCAGTGCTGTGAGCTTGACCAACTGCAACATCTCATCGACTCGCCCGGCGATTTTTTTCTTTTCCCAGCCACGAACACGCAGGCCATAGCCTACGTTATCGCGCACGGTCATGTGCGGGAACAGCGCATAGGCCTGGAAAACAAGTCCACATTGGCGCTCGTTGGGCGGCAGCGACGACACGTCGCGGCCATTGATCAGGATGTCGCCGCTGTCGGCCGGGTTGAAACCGGCGATGGTGCGCAAGAGGGTGGTCTTGCCACACCCCGAAGGCCCGAGAAAACATACCAGTTCGCCCGCAGCGATGTTCAGGTCGATGCTCTTGAGCACAGATGCCTCGCCATACGATTTGCTGACGCCACGAATTTCGATCCCTCTAGCCGATCGCGGCAACACTGCGCTTGAATTCATGTCACCACCATTTCGCTTTTTTGACCACGAGTTCGAGCACAACGATCACGCTGATCGCGAACACATTGCCGGCCATTGCCACTGCTGCACCGAGTCGCGACGAGCCGGTTTCGAAGGCTTGATAAATCGTCACTGGCAGCGTCGAAAAATCGCCCCCAGCCAAGAGGAAGGTGATCTCGAAGTCAGAGATCGAGCGCGCAAAGGTCAGGGCGATGCCAGTCAACAAGGCCGGAACCAGCATCGGCAGCACGACGCGCACGAAACCGGTCAGCCGGGACGCCCCGAGGGACAGCGAGGCCTCTTCCAGCGCCGGATCGACGCGTTGGATTGCAAGCATCAGGGGGCGGATCATGAATGGCGTCGACACCACCGTGTGCGCCGCAATCAATGTCAGCAGCGGCGGCATGGCCGGGAGTGCCCCGCTGCGAAAAAGCTGAAAGAGACCGAAGCCCAACACGATAGGTGGAAAGATCATCGGCAGGTTCACAAACTCGATCACCATGGCCTTGCCGTTGAACTGCAGTCGCGCCAGCGCATACGCGACCGGCGTGCCCAGCAACAGCGCCAGCAGAACCGTGGGCAGCGCCACGGCCATTGAAGCACCCGCTGCCTTGATGATGTCGTCGCTCCACTGCACATAGGCGTCGGTGTTGAATCCGACCGGCAGCACGCCGCCGCGCAAGTCGAAGCGCTCGCTCACCGAAAGCGACAGCAGCAGGAGCGGCGGCACCAGGATGAACAGCACCAGTCCGATGGTGGAAATCGGGAACAGGCTGCGAAATCCGAAGCTACCGCGGTGCGGCCCGGCAATGGAAGCGGCGGCGCGGGGAGAAACGACGGCTGCCATCAGAGCACCTCGGTTCCCAGGCGTTCGCGGAATGCGCGGCGCATGAGCACCAGGAAGACGGCGCGCCCGATCAGCGTGGTCCCCACCAGAACGACAGCCATGGCGGCGGCGGTGCCAATCGTTCCACCCATCCCTAGCGAATTGATCTGCATGTAGATGTCCAGCGGAATCACCACCACGCCCTGGGTACCTCCACCCAGCACCAATGCAGCAACGTAGGCGGCCATGGTACGGAAGAACAAAAAGATCCAGGCCGCGGCCAAGCCCGGCAGCAGAAGCGGCCAGACTACATAGCGAAAGGTTTGCGAGTCGCGTGCGCCCAGGCTTTCGGACGCCTGTTCCAGCACCGGGTCGATCATTTCGTAGACCGACGCTACCATGCGCACCGCAATGGTGGAGAACAGCGCCATGTCTCCGACGATCACCGCGAACAGGGTGCCGGTGAAGGCAATCGGTTCGTCGACGATGCCCAACGTCCGCCAAAGCAGCGCGTTGATGGGTCCGGTGGGGCCGAAGAGCCACAAGATGCCGAACGCGATCGTCACGCCCGGTGCGAGCGATGGGAAGGTAACGATTGCATTCACGGTGCCGGACCAGCGGCGGCCGCGGGCGATGTGGTAGCCGACAAACATTGCGACGCCGCAGAGCAGCGTGGCCACCGAGGCTGCGAGCAGCAAGGTGGTTCCCACCACCTTGCGCGCGGTCGAATCGGAGACTATGGCGGTGAAGTTCTTTGTCGACAGGGGTTCGGCCAGGGCCTTTGCGGGGTTGGACAGCAAGGTGAAAGTCAGGCTGGGCGCCGTTGAAAGCGCCTTGTGAACAGTGGCCACGAAGGGGACCAGCATCAAGGCCGTCAACAGCAGCACATAAGGCCCTACCAGGACCCAGGCACGCCTGTTGTCGGATTGGCGCTTGACCATCGGCAGTCTCGGCATCGGGCTGCGCTCAGGTGCGCTTCTTCAGCACTTCTTGCTCCCACTGAGCCACGTACTGCGGCATCTTTTTCGACCATTCCACCCAGTCGATGGGCTTGACGTGCTTGAGCACATCTTCCCACCTCTCGACGCCGATGGTGCCGGCGTTGTTGACCTGCAGCATGAGGACCGGCATGGCGGCAGGATAGTTGTCCGGATGGTTGCTGGGGTTGAGGCCAATGTCGTGAAGTACCTTGGTATACCTGGATTGACTGCAGAGATCCATCACCTTGATCGCCGTGGCCTGGTTTGGGCCGTTTTTCAGCAATGACATCGAAACCGGCAGGTTGCCCATGGATTGCAGCGGCTTGGCGATCGGCAATCCTTCGACGCTGGCACGCTCGACCTTGTTGCCGATGTAGATGGTGGCCCAATTGTGAAAAGTGAGCCATGAATCGCCACGCTGCATGCCGATGCGGTTGTCGATCCAGCGGCTGTGATAGGTCTTGACGTTGGCGTCGACGCGCTTGCAGTAGTCGATCCATTTGTCGCCATACTGATTGACAATGACCGGCACCCAGGCCGGGAAGGCGCGCGCATCAACCCACGACACCTTGCCCTTCCAACGCGGATCGGCGAATTCTTCCCAGGTCAGCGGTTGCTTGAAGTCGCCGACCTTCACGAAATTTGTGTTGAAGCCGACGATGCCCCAGATGGTCTGGAACACCTCCAGGCCATACGCCCGGCGCGCATGCGGAAATAGCTTCTGCGTATTGGGCATGTCCATGTACGGAATCTCGCGCAGCATGCCTTCGTTCCACAGTTGCTCCGGAAAGGGGGCATCGTTGTAGAAAACGTCGGTCGAGAAGTTCTTGGTCTCAAACTCCTGCTTGATGCGTCCATACGCCGGGGCGTAGCCGATCGGGTCGTACCGGACCTGGATGGCGCCATTTGTGTCTTGCGCGAGCATCTGCGCCCAGCGCTTCCAAAGTTCGTGGTGTAAGCCGGGATTGCCCACGACGTTTACGGTCTGCGTCTGAGCAAACGCAAGGCTTGGCACAAAAGGGGCGATCCCCGTAGCAAGGATGGTCTTGAGAAGGTCGCGTCGATCGGCTGAAAGAATCATCGTTGTCTCCTGCATTCTCGTGGGGAGGTCGGTTGCTCTCAGTGCGTCACCGAACTCCGTAACCGTTTACATATTTTGCAGACAACGATGACCTCGAGCAACTGCAAACAGGGTCAAGAGTTAGGTATTTTCCCCAACTAAACCGCCTTGGAGTTGGGATTTCGTGCAGGTATCGTTTCCTGTAAACTGTTTCAATGAGATCGAAGAATGCCGGCATTCGCGACGTCGCCAAGGCCGCACAGGTTTCCACCGCTTCGGTCTCGCGGGCACTTAATAGTCCGGAATCAGTACGCCCCGAGCTGCGGGCGCGCATTGACGCGGCCATTCGCGATCTGAGCTATATCCCGGACGCGGCGGCGCGTGCTCTGTCTTCGCGCCGCACACGGACCATCGGCGCCATCATTCCGACGGTCGACAACGCAATGTTTGCGCGCGGCATCGAGGCGCTGCAGAGCTATCTGTCTTTGCAGGGCTATCTGCTTCTGCTGGCCACCAGTGGCTACGACCCGGAGGTGGAATTTCGGCAGGTCCAAAATATGGTGAGCCGCGGCATCGACGGATTGATCCTGAGAGGCGACGTTCACACGGACGCGCTACGCAGATTGCTGGCGTCTCAGCGCATCCCCTTCGCCAATGTTGGCGTCTATCACCCTGACAAGCCCTACGCATCGGTGGGGGCCAATAACGAATTGGCGGCATGGCGTGCCTGTCGTTATTTGATTGAACTGGGTCATAGCAAGATCGGCATGGTCGCAGCCGTTTCGGCAAACAACGATCGCGCCATGTTGCGTGTCGCCGGCGTGAGGCGCGCCGTTGAGGAGACCGGGCTGGCGCTGCGGCCGGAGTGGTGCCTGGAGGTTCCTTACCACCTGGATGACGCACGGGAGGCTGCACGCACTCTTCTCTGTCTAAAAGACCGCCCGACAGCGTTGGTATGCGGCAATGACGTCATCGCATACGGCGTGATGCTGGAAGCGGAGCGACGTGGTCTGAATTTGCCACAAGATTTGTCGGTGATCGGTTTTGACGACCTGGAATGGAGCCGACACCTGCGCCCAAGCCTGACCACCATGCATGTACCGACCGACGAGGTGTGGACGCGTGCAGGGGAGTACCTCGTCAAGACTCTCGCAGGCAGGCCCACAGCATTGCATCACGAGGTTGATGTATCACTGGTTGTGCGGGAATCAACCTCTCCGCCCAAGGCCTCAGCCCCAATCACGCAATCGATCGGATAGTGGGCGAGAACTGCAGACCAGATGGGCCGAACCGGCGACGCCATACTTAAGCTCCGTACATTGATGTGCTTGAAGCTTTGCCCACTCACAGGAGAACTTTTTGAACTACGTCAAGCTCGTCATACTTCTGCCGCGAGCGATCGCGGCAAACGATGAATGCAAAGCAACCCAATGGGTATCACCAAATGTCTAGCACGTCGCTATCGGGGCGGTCGGGCGTTTCCTTGCTCTATCGCGAAGTCAAGAAGCGACTCATCGCGGATATTCAGTCGGGAACTGTTCCGCCCGGGGGCGCTCTGCCCAATGAAAGCGACCTTGCGAAACGCTTCGAGGTGTCGATCGGCACGGTACGCCGTGCCGTCGATGAATTGGTGGCCGACAACATATTGGTGCGGCAGCAAGGGCGCGGCACATTTGTCGGGCGCCTGGATCGTGATCGATTCATGTTCCAGTTCTTCAAGATCGCCGCCCGGGACGGCACGCGTGAGTTTCCAGAGGTTCGACTCCATTCGTTTTCGAAATCCCGTGCTTCGTTGGAGGAGGCCAATGCGCTTGCGTTGCATGGTGCGCAGCCTGTCTTTCGAATAGAGAACATCTTGTCGCTCAAGGGGCGACCGGTGATCCACGACCAGATCGTGATTGCCACTTCGCTGTTCCCGGGGCTCAACAAGCGCGCGTTCGAGCAACGGACAGGCACCGTATATGAGCTTTACCAAAGCGACTTTGGACTGACAATCGTGGGTACAGAGGAGCGCGTTCGAGCGGAAGCTGCTGGTGAAAGCAGCGCGCGGCTGCTGGGTCTCCGCCGGGGTGAGCCAGTACTTCGCATCGAGCGTCTGGCGCTGACCTTCGACAACAAGCCGGCCGAATTTCGGGTGTCGATCGTGGATTCACGAGAGTTCGATTACGTCTCCGGCGCACAGCCAACCGCATGACTGAATTCGTAGGCGCCGCGCGTGCTTTCGCGGAAGCACTGGCGCAAGAAGCAACGGCCATGCTGACGGCAGCTACAGAGCGGCGGCCGAGCGCGCGCATCAAGAGTCCCGGTGATTGGTCGACTGAGCTTGACGCGCGCATCGAGGATCACATCCGCGAGCGGATTGCAAAGGCGTTCCCGACGCATTCGTTCCTCGGCGAGGAGGGCGGCTTCAGCCATCCGTCTGCCAGGCGCCGCCGCGGTTCCGGCGACGAATTGCTTTGGGTGGCCGACCCGATCGACGGGACAGTCAATTTCACTCGCGGCTATCCGCAGTACAGCGTTGCAATCGCCCTGTTGGATCATGGTGAACCGGTGGTCGGTTGCATTGCAGATCCATGCCGTGGCGAGTTGTTCAGCGGGGCGCTCGGCCAGGGCGCCGTCTTGAATGGGCGGCCATTGTCAGTGTCAGCCACGGTTGACCTCGGCCAGGCGCTCGCCGCCACTGTGTTTCCAAAGCCGGATGCAGCGTTCATGGGCAGCTACCTTGCGCGATTTGGCACTGTCGTGCGCGCGCTCGCCGGCGTTCGCCGCGCAGGGAGCATGGCGTTGGAGTTGGCCTATCTTGCGGCCGGTCGCGTCGATTGCTTTTGGCAGCGTGGCATGGGGCCGTGGGATGCCGCAGCTGGCGTCTTGCTGATACGAGAGGCCGGCGGCTGCATATTCACGCTCGACGGTCTCCCGTGGATGCAATCGCAAGAGGTTTGCGCGGCTGGACCGGGCGTGGCAGACGAATGGAAAGCGCTATTGCTTGATTGCTGAAATGGTCAGGCTCTCGGTGCCGGTCCGGTCGATTCCCGCACGACCAGCGCGACCTCGACCTCCGTGTTGCGGGGTGGCGTTTCGCCGGCCAATGTGCCGAGCAAGCGGTCCGCCGCCGTGGACCACATCGCTTCCGTCGGCACGCGCATCGTGGTGAGCGCAGGATGCAGATGACGAGCCATCTCGAGGTCGTCGAAGCCCACCACTGAAAGGTCCTTCGGCACCTCCACGCCCACCGGCCAGACGCTCATTGTCGACGGCGGCTTTACCGCCCGCTGAAAGAAATTTCAAACCGAGGATGGTCACTATGAAGGCACTTGTCTATACCCAACCCAAAGAGCTGCAGATGCAGGAACGACCCTATCCGGAGTTGGCGCCGGGAGAGGTGGTGCTCAAGATAGATGCCGTCGGCATTTGCGGCTCGGACATGCACGCCTGGCACGGTCACGATCCGCGTCGAAAACCTGGACTGGTATTAGGGCAGAGTTCGTGGGAACCGTAACCGAGTCAGCCGCTCCGGGCTTCGAGCGCGGCACGCGCTTCACAGGGCAATCCGCTCATCACGTGCGGCGTTTGCGAATACTGCGTCCAGGGCCGAAACAACCTGTGCAGCGCCCGTACCATGGTCGGCATGACCCGGCCGGGCGCCTATGCCGAGTACATGAGCATTCCCGCAGCCTCTCATCGCCATGCCGCAGGACATGTCGGACCTGGCAGCCGCGCTGACGGAGCCGGCGGCCACCGCCTGGCACGCCGTCAACCTGTGATCCGCGTGCTGCAGCGTCCGTTGCATGTGTGCTCGGCTCTGGTGGTCGGCGGCGGCGCGATCGGCATGCTGTCCGGCTTGCTGCTGAAACGGCTTGGCGTGCGCCACCTGACCATGAGCGAGCCCAACGTCCTGCGTCGAAGTGCCCTGCAGGTCCACATCGGTTGCGATGTGCTGGACCCCCGTCAAGAGGCACCTGCCGAAAGTCATTTCGACTTCGTTCTGGACGCGGTGGGAGCGCGCATCACGCGGGAACAATCGCTGACGGCCATCAAGCCCGGCGGTGTCGTCATGCACGTCGGGTTGCAGGACTGGGCCAGCGAGATCGATATGCGCAAGCTCACGCTCGCCGAGATCACCTTGCTGGGCACCTACACCTACACAACGGCAGATCTGCGCGCAACCGTCGCTGCACTTCACGGCGCGATGTTTGGCGATCTGTCGTAGTTGGAGCAGCGGCCGCTTGCCGATGGACCGCGCACCTTCGAGGACCTGGATCTTGGCCGCGCGGCGGCAGCAAAGATTGTGCTGGTGCCCTGATTTTCGCTTCGACGACATGCGCGCGAAAACCCGCCCCGGATTCATGCCAACCGATGGCCTCAACTTTCATCCAGGGAAAACACGTAGTCAACTTGGTCATATAGATGATATGGTTGATGTAAGCGCCGTCCCACCCACCCCACCCCTGAAGGAGAACCCATGATTCATTGCGTATTGCACGATCCGGACGACAGCGTTGCGGTTGTTGTCACTGAAGGCGTCAAGGCCGGAGAGACGCTTACGGCGTTGATCCTGGACGAGGACCGCACGATCCAGATTCCTTGCAAGTCCGACATTCCCTTGGGC
Organism: Variovorax humicola; assembly: GCF_037889915.1. NCBI lineage: Bacteria > Pseudomonadati > Pseudomonadota > Betaproteobacteria > Burkholderiales > Comamonadaceae > Variovorax > Variovorax humicola. The sequence goes on from NZ_JBBKZV010000014.1 coordinate 126,585, forward strand.
CACAAGGTCGCCATGAAAGACCTCGCGGTCGGCGATACGGTCATCAAGTACGGGACCGACATCGGCAAGGTGATCGCTGCGATCAAGACCGGCGAGCACGCCCACGTGCAGAACATCAAAACCAAGCGCTGGTAAGTCGCCCGAACCAATTCAAGGAACTCCCATGCCAATCATCGAAAAAGACACCACCTTCTGGGGCTATCGCCGCGAAAATGGACGCGTCGGCGTGCGCAACTACGTCGTCATCCTGCCGCTGGATGACCTTTCCAACGCTGCCGCCGAAGCCGTCGCGCACAACGTAAAGGGCGCGATGGCCATTCCGCATCCTTACGGTCGTCTGCAATTCGGCGCCGACCTCGATTTGCACTTTGCAACTCTCATTGGTGCGGGCTGCAATCCCAACGTGGCTGCTGTCGTGGTCATTGGCATCGAAGACGGCTGGACACAAAAAGTGGTCGACGGCATCGCAACCACAGGCAAGCCGGTAGTGGGCTTCGGCATCGAAGGCCATGGCGACCACGAGACCATCATGAAGGCCTCCAAAGCTGCCAGGGAGTACGTTCAGCATGCCAGCGAAATCCAGCGCGTCGAATGCCCCATCGCCGACCTCTGGGTGTCGACCAAATGCGGCGAATCCGACACCACGTCGGGTTGCGGTGCGAATCCCACGGTGGGCGACGCGTTCGACAAGTTGCACGCGCTCGGCACCACGTTGGTGTTTGGTGAGACATCCGAACTGACTGGTGGCGAGCAGATCGTGGCTGCTCGCTGCGCCAACGACAGGGTCCGTGCGGACTTCATGAAGATGTTCGATCGCTATCAGGACATGATTCAGCGCAACAAGACGACGGACCTGTCCGAGTCGCAGCCGACCAAGGGCAACATTGCGGGCGGACTGACCACCATCGAGGAGAAGGCTCTGGGCAACATCCAGAAGATCGGCCGCAAGTGCACCGTCGACGGCGTGCTGGACAAGGCCGAGCGTCCGACGCACCCGGGCCTCTGGTTCATGGATTCGTCATCTGCCGCCGCGGAGATGGTCACTCTGTGCGCTGCATCGGGTTTCGTGGTGCACTTTTTCCCGACCGGGCAGGGCAACGTGATTGGCAATGCGATCGTGCCCGTCATCAAAATCTGTGCCAATCCTCGCACCGTGCGAACCATGAGCGAGCACGTGGATGTCGACTGCTCGGGCTTGCTGCAGCGCGAGCGCACCATGGACCAGACGGGTGACCAACTGCTCGAAATGATGCTGCGCACCGTCAACGGGCGCTTCACTGCCGCCGAGGCACTCGGTCACCGTGAATTCGTCATGACGAGGCTCTTCGAGAGCGCCTGACCCGATCGGCGCCGCGCAGCGGGCCCGGTGGTCGAGGGTGCGTTGCGCAGCTTTGGTTTGCCTTCTTCATTTGGAGAGTTGGATGAATACTCGTCGACACGCGCTGGCGGTCTTCGCTGGCGCGGCAGGTCTTGCTGCGCTCCCGATGCGGGCCTTGGGCCAGGCCGACTACCCCAACAAAGCGGTGCGCTATATCGTTCCGTTCCCTGCGGGTGGTCTCACTGATGTCATTGCGCGCCAGATCGGCCAGAAGACAAGCCAGTTGCTCGCGCAGCCGGTGGTTGTGGACAACAAGCCGGGCGCCAACGCCAACCTGGGAGCCGAGCTTGCGGCCAAGTCGGCGCCGGATGGCTATACATGGCTGGCCATCACGCTCACGCATGCGGTCAACCAGTCGCTTTTCACGAACTTGACCTACAGCCTGACGAAGGATCTGACGCCGGTGGCCCATCTGGCCAATAGCCCCTTGGTGCTGGTGGTCAACGCCGAGAACCCGGCAAATACACTTGCCGAGTTCCTGGTCAACGCGAAAGGGAAGTCCCTTAACGGAGGATCATCGGGAAACGGAACGCCGCCACACCTCGGGCTGGAATTGCTCGTGCTCAACGGCAAGATCAGCGCACAGCACGTGCCCTACAAGGGAGGCGCGCCCTCGATCAACGATCTGCTGGGCCGCCAACTCGATTTCATCGTGGCGAACCTGCCGGAGGCCGCAACTTACATCAAGGCCGGCAAACTTCGCGCGCTGGCCGTTACTTCGGCCCAGCGGCACGCGTTGCTGCCAGACGTTCCCACCTTTGCGGAAGCCGGATTGACCGGCATGGAACTCGAGAACTGGACAGGGCTGATGATGCCAGCGGGCACGCCCGGGGCAATTGTGGACAAGGTTTCAGCCGATGCCATCAAGGCTGTGAAGCTGCCGGATGTCAGCAGCCGGATGACGGGCATGGGTTTCACGCCCACGGGCCTGGGTCCTGTCGAATTTGGCCGAGTGATCGAAAAGGACATCGCCCGCTGGCGCGAGATCATCAAGGCGCGCGGTATCCACGCCGATTGAGCGACGTTTGCAGCCGGATTCTCCCAATGTCTTCACGCGCACCTGCCGCCCCGCTTTCAGCCTTCCTGACAAGGAGCAAGAGACGCGTGTGGCTCCTCCTGCGGCGCTTGCTGCGCACCCTAATTTCTGGTCTGTTATGAAAAAAATCGTCATCACCGAGTTCATGGATCTCCCAGCAGTCGAGTCGCTGCGCAAGCAGTTCAACGTTGTCTATGACCCGAAGCTGGTCGACGACGAGGCGCGACTCCTAACCGAAGTCGTGAACGCCGACGCGATCGTGGTGCGCAATCGCACGCAGGTGCGAGGAGCGTTGCTCGACGCCTGCAAGAAGGCGGTTGTGCTAGGGCGCTTGGGCGTCGGTCTGGACAACATTGACGTCGCGGCCTGCGAGGCACGAGGCATGAAGGTCATCCCGGCGACGGGGGCAAATTCGGTGGCCGTTGCCGAGTATGTGGTCGGCACTTGCATGATGCTGCTGCGCGGCGTGTATCAATCCGGCAACGAGGTGGCCAGCGGGGCATGGCCCCGTGGGCAACTCTCCAATGGTCGCGAGACAGCAGGCAAGACGCTGGGCCTGATCGGCTTTGGCGGCATTGGGCGACTCACTGCGCGTCTCGCGCAGAACTTGGGCATGCAAGTGGTTGCGTACGACCCGATGCTGCGTGACGACGACAAGGTGTGGACTTTGACCGGCGTCAAGAACGCGAGCCTGAACGACCTGCTGGCGCAGTCGGATGCAGTCAGCCTCCATGTGCCCTTGACCCCCGAAACCAAAAATCTGTTGTCCGCCGAGCGAATAGCAAGCATGAAAAAAGGTGCCATCGTCATCAATTCAGCGCGTGGTGGCATTGCGGACGAAGGCGCGATCGCTGCTGCGATCAAGTCGGGTGCGCTGGGTGGAGCGGCATTCGACGTATTCGATCCCGAGCCGCTCGGGGCCGACAACCCGTGGATTGGGTGTCCGAACGTGATCCTTACGCCCCACGTGGCCGGCGTGACCGCCGAGGCCAATACGCGGGTGTCCACAATGATCGCGGCTGAAGTGGCCAGCGTCGTGGGAGCCTGAAGATGTCGCTGAAGAGCCTGCAAGAACTACAAGCCCTGACTCAGCGCGCGTTGGAAAAGGCGGGCGCGTCTGCCGCACAGGCCGCGCCGACGGCGCGCGCTCTGGTGGCCGCGGAAGCGCAGGGGCTGGCCTCGCATGGCCTCTCTCGCGTGCCGATGTACGCCGGCCATATGGAGGCAGGCCGCGTCGTCGGCAACGCCCTCCCTCGCATTCAGGCCGAGCGGGCTGGCGCCGTGCTGGTCGACGCGGGCGACGGCTTCGCCTTCGCCGCCTGCGAACTTGCCGTTCGCGAAGCCATTTCGCGTGCCAGGACGTGCGGCGTTGCCATCAGCGCCGTCACCAACAGCCACCATTTCGGTGCCGCTGCATATCACCTCGAGGCAGTGGCGGCCGCGGGCCTGGTCGGGCTGGCTTTCGGTAACTCGCCGGCCGCGATGCCCGCGGCCGGAGGCAAGCGCGCCCTTTTCGGTACCAACCCGATTGCAGCGGTGTTCCCACGCGAGGGCGCCAGGGCGGTGACCGTCGATCTCTCGCTCTCCGAGGTCGCGCGCGGCAAGTTGATGGTGGCTGCCAAGAAAGGAGAAGCAATTCCTTTGGGTTGGGCACTCGACGCTGACGGCAATCCGACCACGGACCCCGCCAAGGGGCTGGAAGGCTCCATGCTTCCGGCGGGCGGTTCCAAGGGCGCGATGCTGGCCTTGATTGTCGAACTGTTGGTCACGTCGCTCACCGGTGCGCAGTTCGGCGCGGAAGCGGATTCCTTCTTTGTGAAGGAAGGCAATCAGCCCAAGCTGGGCCAAGCGTTCATTGTGATCGATCCGTCGTCAATGGCGGGATCAGCCATTTACTTCGCACGGGTGGAGGCATTGATGGAGTCGATGCTCGTAGATGTAGGCGTGCGCGTACCGGGGTACCGGCGCTTTGACCTTGAGGCCAAAGCGCGGAGCTTGGGTATCGATGTTCCCGAAGCGACCCTTGCGCCGATCCGCGCATTGGCGGGCCAGGCCTGATGAACCGGGATTTAGGGTAAATGCCGATCACGCGGTTTGCGTGATCCCCTCTGCCATCTGAACGCTTAACACTGCGTTCGAAGGACGCAATGATTGGGCCATGCCAGCACCCTTGCCAGCCGACAGCCCTGCGAATCTGACGTTCGCCCCGCGCATCCTTTTCCTTTCGCAATCGCCTGACCAGGTTGGGCGGGTCGTGCGGGGCGAGGACGTCACGTGGTCGCAGGCATCGCCCTTGCGCGACGACGTTTCGACCGACGAGATTACGCCGCTGCCGATCCTCACACACTACGATGACAAGCTCGGCCGCTACCCGTACACCGGGTTTAGAGCAGGCGGCGTGGCGCCGATCGGTACCGATGCGATTCGGTCGGCTGGCGTCGAAGTCGTCGTGGCAGGGAAGCGATATGGCAAGGGCTCTTCGCGTGAGCACAGCCCTGCTGCCGAGAAGTTGGCGGGCGTGCGGCTTGTGATAGCCGACAGCTTCGAAAGAATCTACCGCCAGAACGCGGACAACATCGGCCTTTTCACATCGACCGATTTCGGATTGGTGGAACGCATCCAGGCCGGTGAATCGATTCCGCTCGACGACTTGGTTGCGGATCGCGACGCCCTGGCGGCGGCGATTCTGAGGAGCGGTGGCCTGCTGCGCTTCGGACAGCAGTTCATGCGAAAGATCGAGAAGGTCGCGGCGCTCGATGATGGCCGCCCGCGCACGCTGTTCGAGAAGATCATCGCTCGTCACGCACTCGCTACCGAGCCCACGGCGGCGCACCCGGCGGCCGGCGACGGCGCCTTCGTGCGGGCCGACTGGCGCTTCATCCATGAGTACTACACCGGCATGGCCGCACACATGCTGCACGCTACGTTCGGAGAGCCTTTGACGCTTCACGACCCGGCTTCGATCGTCGTGTTTGAAGACCACACCTCCTATGTGGAGGAAAGCCCGGCGCACGTGCGCGGCGGACTCGTTCCGAACGTCCATCGCATGGTGGAAGCGCAACGTGAGTTTGCCTCGCGCTACGGGCTGCGATCGCACCGCACCCTGACCGAGGCTGAAGCGGCGGGTGACGACGGCAGCAATGTGGCCGGCATTTCGCATGCGATGATGGCCGAGCAATACGCGCTGCCCGGTCAGTTGATCGTAGGGACGGACTCGCACACCCCGCACAGCGGCGCGCTCGGCTGTGTCGCGTTCGGCGTCGGGACCACCGACATGTCGAACGCCTTCATGACCGGGGCAGTGCGGCTGACCGTGCCGCAGTCGCTTCGCGTGGTGTTGAACGGACGCGTTCCGGCCGGTGTGACCGCAAAGGATGTGGTCCTGCACCTCCTGGCGCTACCCGCGATTCGCGGCGGGGCAGGGCTGGGCAAGGTGTTCGAGTTCTGCGGCGAAGCCATCGCGCAGTTTTCCACGGACGAGCGTGCCACCTTGACCAACATGACGGCCGAGCTTGGCGGCTTCACCGGCATCGTAGCGCCCGACGCGGAGACCGTGCGATTCTTGCGCGAGCGGCGCGGTGTCGACTTCGAAGTTGAGCCTTGGATGCGGAGCGATCCAGAGGCGAAGTATGCGCAGGCCCTTTACGTCGATTGCGCAGTGGTGCCTCCGATGGTGGCTACACCGGGTGACCCCGGAAACGGGCTCCCGCTCACAGCGATTGCCGATCGCGTGCGGATCGACATCGCCTACGGCGGTTCCTGCACTGCGGGCAAGCGTGAAGACTTCGACCACTACCACGAGGTGTTGCGTTGGGCGGCCGATCGAGGGCTCAAGTTGGCGCCTGGTGTGCAACTGTACTTGCAGTTCGGAACCACAGCGGTGCGCGACCATTGCGTGAGCGCCGGCTACATGGACGCGTTCGACAAGGTCGGGGCTCGCATGCTGCAGCCTTCCTGCGGGGCCTGCGGCAACTGCGGGCCGGGTGGATCGATCGCCAAGGAGCAAGTCACTGTGAGCGCCATCAATCGCAATTTCCCCGGCCGGGGCGGTCCCGGTCAGGTTTGGCTCGCAAGCCCGCCGACCGTGGCTGCAAGTGCCATTGCCGGCGAACTGTTGTCGTTCGAAGAACTACAGCAGCGCCACAGCAAATTGACCCCTTGAACTAAGCCCAGGAGACCTGCTTCATGCATTTCCGCCTCGTTTCTCGCCGCACGGCGACATCATTGCTCAGCGCCGCGCTGTTCATCGCTCCGATGACCACCTGGGCTCAGTCGGACAAACCAATTCGCATCATCGTGCCATTGGCGGCTGGATCTACGGTCGATGCCGTGGCGCGGGCCCTGACGCCCAGTTTTGGCAAGACCACCGGACATCCGGTCATCGTGGAAAACGTGGTGGGAGCCGGCGGCATTCCGGGGACTGCGCAGCTCGTGAAGGCGCCTAAGGACGGATTGACGCTCGGAATGATTTCTTCGAACCACGTGATCAATCCTGGCATCTACAAGTCGGTGCCCTATGACAGCCTGAAGGACATCACCCCCATCGCGGTGATTGCGACCGTCCCGCTGGTGCTGGTCGTGCATCCGTCGGTGCCGGCCAAAGATGTCAAAGAACTGATCGCCCTCGCAAAAGCCAAGCCGGGGACGTTGAACTACGGCTCTGCCGGCAACGGCAGCACGCTGCATCTCGCTGCTGAACTTCTGCGCAGCGAAACAGGCATCGACATCAAGCACGTCCCCTATCGCGGAACCGGGCCCTTGCTCACCGATTTGATCGGCGGCCAGGTCCAGCTTGGCTTCGTCTCGATTTCGCAGGTGGCGCCTCAGATCAAGGCCGGCCAATTGCGCGCCCTTGCCGTCTCGACGACGGTACGCTCCCCCGCGCTGCCCGATGTTCCGACGATGGCGCAAGCCGGCGTGCCGAAATACAGCTTCGATGCGTGGATCTCCATGGTCGGACCGGCGGGACTGCCAAAGGCGATCGTGGACAACTACTACGCCGCGGTGAAGACGTCCATGGCGTCCCCGGAGGTCCAGCGGGCCCTTGAAGGCCAGGGCTTGATGGCGATGAACACAGGGCCGGAGGCGGCACCGGCGTTCTTCCAGACCGAGTTGGCAAAGCATCAGAAGCTGGTCAAGCAGTCCGGAGCGACTTTGGACTGACGATGCCTTCAAAGATCGTGTTTTTGCCGGGCGAGGGCATCGGCCCCGAGATCGTGGCCGAGGCGCGCAAGGTCTTGAATGCCCTCAAGCCCTACGATTTTCAGTTCGAGGCCTGTGAGGGAGCGGTGGGTGGCGTGGCTTACGAAGCATCGGGCCAACCATTGCCGGAAGCGACCCTTGACCTCGTGCGCCAAGCCGACGCTGTGCTATTCGGAGCGGTGGGCGATCCGCGTTTTGATCATCTTGATCGCACCTTGCGGCCTGAGCATGCGATTCTTGGCCTTCGGCGAGAGCTCGGCCTTTACGCCTATCTCAAGCATGTCACCGTACCGAACGAGTTGTCCGGGCTTTCGCCTCTTCGCCCCGAACGCGTGGCGGGTATGGATCTGCTCGTGGTTCGGGAACTGAATGGCGACGTCTACACCGGACAGCCGCGGGGGCGTCGCCGCGCGCCTGACGGCCCCTTTGCGGGTGACCGCGAAGGCTTTGACACCATGCGCTACGCCGAGGGTGAGGTGCGCCGGGTGGCACGTGTTGCCTTCGAGGCGTCCCGTCAGCGCCGCGGTCGGGTCGCGAGCGTCGACAAGTCCAATGTGCTCGAGACCTCCGGGCTTTGGCGGGAGATCGTCGGTGAGGTCGCGCAGGGTTACCCCGATGTATCGCTGACGCATCTCTATGCGGACAACACACTCATGCAGCTGGTCTCGCGTCCGACGGATTTTGATGTCATCCTCACAGGAAACCTCTTTGGCGACTTGATCGCCGACGCGGCATCGACCCTCACAGGGTCCATCGCGATGGCAGGTTCGGCCATGCTCGGCGATAGTCCGAAAGGAATCTGCGAGGCCGGGCACGGCACTGCGCTTGACATCGCCGGAACCGGCCGGGCGAACCCTATCGCCTGTGTTCGCGCTGCTGCGCTGATGTTGCGCCATTCGCTTGATCGAGTCGACTTGGCCGAGCGAATCGAAGCCGCCATCGCCGACGTTTTCGCACGGGGCTTTCGAACGGCAGAAATGTCCGCCGGTGCGGGAACGCGCGTCGTATCGACCTCGGAAATGGGCGATGCCATCGTCGAGTCCCTGGCGTCGTGACAGATTGAGAATCAGGCGCCCCCATGCTGCCGAACCGAAACCTCGAGATACTTTCTGAAGGCATCGGCAATCGGATCAAGCTTGCGTCCCTTGAGCCATATCAAGCCGACCTCCATTGGCGGGATCGGGCTGGCCAAGGGCACCGTCCTGATGCGTCGTCCGTCCAAAGACCACGGGCGGAATACCATGTCGGACAGGATCGTGACGCCGAGGCCGAGCGCAACCATCTCGCGTACCGCTTCCATGGAAGACGTGCGCAACAAGCAGGACGGCTTGATGCCGGCATCCGACCAATACCGCAAGGCAGACAGTTCGCCTTCATCGACCATTGGAAGGATATAGGGGAAGGGCGCGACGTCTTGCAACGAGACCTGGGGGGTGTCGGCCAGCGGATGACCGTCCGCAACCCACAACTGCCTGCGCGACCGAGCCAAGGCATGCCGATGGAAGCGCTTGGGCTCGATCAGGTTGGAAATCAGGGCCACCGCAAGTTCTGTTTCGCCGGTGCCGACGGTGCTCTCGATCTGGGAGCGATCGCGCTCGACCGGAATGACACGGACTCCGGGATTCTGCTTCTGAAACTTGGCGATGTGAGGCAGGAGGAAGTACCCGAGCACGGTGTAGCTCGCCGCCAGCTCGATGGTGCCGGCCACGCCGCTGCGTTCCCGAAAAGGATGGCGGGCGGCATCCGCAGCCGCTTCAAGTACTGCCGTCGCGTGTTGCAGAAAAAGGTGGCCATGGTAGGTCAGCGTCACGCCAGTGCGGGCCCGTTCGAACAGCAGGGTGTCGAGGGCCTTTTCCAGTTCGGCGATCGCCGCCGTCATCGTCGACTGAGTGACGTTCGACTCGGCGGCCGCTGAGGAAATCTGCCCGGTCCTGGCAACGGTCACGAAGTACTGAAGTTGGCGCAGCGTGAAGCGAATCGTCATGTCCTAACCATCGATTTCATCAATATTAGATAACAACTATATGAGTTTTACATCGAAGGCGCGGGCGTCAAGAATTCGTCTACTGATCATGATTTCCACGCTTTCCTACTAGTTCGACGCCCCAGGAGTTCCCATGAATCCAACGACCTCGAAAGCACCCGATGTCAATGTCGCACCGGCCATGTCCGGCCGCGGCGCGACGGACGCAGTGCCGAGCGCAACGGCCGGGCAGTTCGGCTCCATCGAGCATGGCAACGAAAGCCAGGTCTCCCTCGACGACAAGTACCTAAAGGCAAGTGGGCGGGTCTACATGACCGGCACTCAGGCACTGGTGCGCATGCTGCTTGCGCAAAAGCAGCGCGATGCGGCGGCTGGACTCAACACGGGCGGTTTCGTATCGGGCTACCGTGGGTCGCCGCTTGGCGCCGTCGATCAGGAGCTCTGGAAGGCCCGCAAGCACCTGGATGCCCATCAGATCAAGTTCAACCCCGGCCTCAACGAGGAGTTGGCCGCAACATCCGTCTGGGGTTCCCAGATGGTCAATCTGGATCCGAACGCCAATGTCGACGGCGTGTTCGCGCTCTGGTACGGCAAGGGCCCTGGTGTCGATCGCAGCGGCGATGTGTTCAAGCACGGCAACATCGCCGGCTGTTCGAAGCACGGTGGTGTGCTGCTGATCGCTGGTGACGACCATTCGTGCAAGTCGTCGAGCCTCCCGCACCAAAGCGAGCATGCCTTCATCGCCGCCATGATCCCGGTGCTCAATCCGTCGGGCGTGCGCGAGTTCATCGAATTCGGCCTCCATGGCTACGCGATGTCGCGCTACTCCGGCTGCTGGGTGGGCTTCAAGTCGATCAGCGACACCATCGAGTCGTCCTCGTCGTTCGAGATCGATCCCCTGGCGGTCGACATCAAGATTCCCGACGGCTATCCAATTCCCGCAGACGGCTTCCATTTGCGCTGGCCGGACCCACCCCTGGAGCAGGAGAATCGGCTCCAGCGAGAACGCCTCTACGCCTTGCTGGAGTACGTGCGCCTCAACCGACTGAACCGGCAGGACTGGAATGCTCCCGTCGCCAAGCTTGGCATCGTGACCACCGGCAAGAGCTACTTGGACGTGCGCGAAGCCTTGGCGATGATGGGGATCGATGAGCCCGGGGCGAAGGCCATTGGCCTGCGCTTGCTCAAGATCGGGGTGTCATGGCCGCTCGAGCCGCAGTGCATCCGTGAGTTCGCCGACGGTCTCGAAGAGATCCTCGTCGTCGAGGAAAAGCGCCAGATCATCGAGTACCAGCTCAAGGAGCAGCTGTATAACGCGCAGCCAGCGGCCCGGCCTCGTGTCGTCGGCAAGTACGACGAGACCGGGGAATGGGTTCAAGTTCCGAATGCGGGCATCTTGCTGTCGCCGAACGGCGAACTCACACCTGCGTCGATCGCAAACGTGATTGCCTCACGGATCGCCAAGGTGCTGGGCGCCCAGACCCTCACTGACCGTGCCCGTGACTACCTTGTCGAGTGCAAGGCGGCCGATGGTTTCACACGCATTGACCCGGGTACCCAGCAGCGCCTGCCATTTTTCTGTTCCGGCTGTCCGCACAACACCAGCACGAAGGTGCCCGAGGGTTCAAGGGCGGTGGCGGGGATCGGCTGTCACTATATGGCCCAGTGGATGGACCGGCGCACCGAAACCTTCACCCAGATGGGGGGGGAGGGTGTGTCCTGGATCGGCCAAGCACCGTTCACCGGGACCGAGCACATCTTCGCCAACTTGGGCGATGGCACCTACATGCATTCGGGCTCGCTGGCGATTCGGGCAGCGAAGGCGGCCGGCGTCAACATCACCTACAAGATCTTGGTCAACGACGCCGTCGCGATGACCGGGGGTCAACCGGTGGAAGGCTCCCCGACCGTGCCGCAGATTGTTCAGCAGGTCTGGGCAGAAGGCGTGGAGACGATCCATCTCGTCAGCGATGAACCCGACCTCTATCGGGGCATGACTGGAATGCCGGAGTATGTGTCGATCAGCCATCGCGACGGCATGGAGGCCCTACAGCTCGAGCTGCGCAGCAAGAAGGGTGTGTCCGTCATTGTGTACGCCCAGGTTTGCGCCGCGGAGAAGCGCCGCAGGCGAAAGAAGAAGGAGCTCGTCGATCCGCCGAAACGGGTGGTGATCAACGAGGAGGTCTGTGAAGGTTGCGGCGATTGCGGCGTGCAGAGCAACTGCGTTTCGATCCTTCCCCTGGAGACCCCGCTCGGGCGCAAGCGGGTCATCGATCAGAGTTCGTGCAACAAGGACTACTCGTGCGTGAAGGGCTTCTGCCCGAGCTTCGTGACGGTCGAAGGCGGTGCGCTGCGCAAGCCAGCCAAGGCCAAGGCGGCGGCCCCAGAGAACCTGCCCATGCCCCTGCTTCCGAGGCTGGAACAGCCGTGCAACGTCATCATCACCGGCGTCGGGGGAACCGGCGTGGTCACCATCGGTGCGTTGATGGGCATGGCCGCGCACTTGGAAGGAAAGGGCGTCCTGGTGCTCGACATGGCGGGCTTGGCGCAGAAGGGCGGAGCCGTCATGTCGCATGTTCGTCTGGCTGCGACTCCAGAGGGGCTGCATGCGGCGCGCGTCGCCGCGAGACAAGCGGATCTCGTCCTGGGTTGCGACCTGATGGTCGGCGCGGGCAAGGAGGCGCTCGGCGCGATGGACGCCCGACGCACCCGCGCTGTGATGAACACTGACGTCGCCCCGACTGGGGCCTTCACGCAGAACCCTGATTGGCAAACATCGCCTGAAGCCATGCTCGAACGTGTTCGCGAGAGCGCCGCCGCCTGCGATTCGCTCAACGCGACGGCCATTGCGACTGCGCTCATGGGCGATGCCGTCGCCACCAACGTGTTCGTCCTCGGCTATGCCTGGCAGCGTGGATGGATTCCCCTGGGCGAGTCAGCCTTGCAGCGCGCGATCGAACTGAACGGCGCCGCGATCCCGATGAACAAGGCTGCCTTTGCCTGGGGCCGGCAGGCCGCGCTCGACCTTGCAAAGGTGCGCGTTGCGGCCGGGTTGGACAAAGGTGGGACCGTGGTCATGATGCCGCCCAGGACGATGCCGTTGGAAGCGCTCGTAGCCGACCGCGTACGGCGCTTGACAGCCTATCAGAGCGAGGCCTATGCGAAGCGCTACGAGGCCATGGTTCGCGAGGTGGCCGCCACCGAGAAGCAGCGCACAGGCAGCGACAAGTTGGCCCGCGAAGTCGGCGCCAGTCTGTACAAGCTGATGGCCTACAAGGACGAGTACGAGGTCGCGCGCCTGTACATGGAGACTGGCTTCTTCGATCGCATCAACGGGCAGTTCGAGGGCGACTTCAAGTTGCGCTTCCACCTGGCGCCGCCGCTGCTCGCCAAGCGCGATGCGCAGGGGCGTCTGGTCAAGCGGCCCTATGGTCCATGGATCAAGACCGTCTACCGCTGGCTCGCCAAGGCCAAGGGTCTGCGTGGCACAGCGCTCGACGTTTTTGGCTACACGCAGGAGCGGCGTGACGAGCGCGCCGCGATCGGCGAGTTCATCGAACTGGCGCGCCGAGTCGCCAATGAGCTGACGCCCGAGCACCTCGCAACGGCGATCGAGATCGCCCGCCTTCCGCAAAGCGTCCGTGGCTTCGGCCATGTCAAGGAACGCAACCACGCGGCTGCCGCCAAGCAGCAGCAGCGTTTGTTGGCTGCGTTCAGCAACTCTGTCAATCCCGCAGTGGTTCGCAACGCTGCCTAGCCCCGCAAAATTCACCTTCCCAGGAGAAATCAATGACCTAACTTCCAGGCCTTCATTTCCCGCTCGGCGAAACCATCGAGATGTTGCGCGACACGGTGCAGAGCTTCGCCGCCGGTGAAATCGCGCCGCGCGCCGCAGCGATCGACCACGACAACCACTTTCCCGCCGACCTCTGGAAAAAGCTTGGCGATCTTGGACTGCACGGGAGTACGGCGGCACCAATTTGGGCTACCTGGCGCACATGGTCGCGTTGGAGGAAGTGTCGCGCGCATCGGCCTCCGTCGGCCTTTCGTACGGGGCGCATTCGAATCTGTGCGTGAACCAGATGCACCGCAATGGCTCTGCGGCCCAGAAGGAGAAGTACCTCCCCAAGCTGGTCTCCGGTGAACACGTCGGCGCCCTGGCGATGAGCGAGCCGAACGCCGGGTCGGACGTCGTGAGCATGAAGCTGCGCGCCGACAGGAAGGGCGATCGCTACGTGCTGAATGGCTCGAAGATGTGGATCACAAACGGTGGCGATGCAAACACGCTGATCGTCTATGCCGAAGCTGGTCCGAAGGGGATCACTTGTGCTCCGCAAAATCTCGCCTCTATCAGCTGACTTGGGCGTTCGGCAGACCTCGGAGACGGTTCGTCGGACCTCGGATAGCGGCTACAAGGGCGCCGCCAACTGAGCCAACGAATACTCGTGGTGCAATCCACCCAGCACGGGCTGTGCGCGCACACGCGCGCCCGGCACCCATCGATGCCGAGCTTCGGCTTTCGGTCGCCGCACCGAGCCACGAGGAGGGCCCGGCACGCCCGGTCCCAATGCGCTGTGAGGGCGTCCACCGTTGTAGTGCGAGACCCACTCGTGGAGGATCGATCTCAAGTGCGGCTCCGATAGAGGGATCACCCAGTCCAGGCACTCGCGACGAATCGTTCCGATGACCCGCTCACAGATGGAGTTCGCCTTCGGACTTGCGAACGGGAAGCGCAAGACTGCGAGGCCCAACGCCCGGATCGAATCGTCCAGGTGTTTTGCAAAGATGCTGTCCCGGTCATGAAGCAGATACCCGTAGCCGTTGGTGTCCGCGATCACTTCTCTCATCTGCTGCAGCGTCCAGGCCGCGCTCGGATGCGCGGTGACGTTCACGTGCATCAGTCGGCGGCTACCGTGCTCGATGACGACGAACACGTAGAGCAGTCGAAACGTCGCGGTGACGGTCACGAAGAAGTCGCACGCCAGAATCGCCTTCGCGTGGTTCTTCAGGAATGTCGACCAGCGTTCATCGCCGCGAGGCTGACCGGGAGGTCGCTTCGGCAGGTACTTGCGGACCGTCCGCGGCGAGACCCGCACGCCCAGCTTGAGTAGCAACTCGTTGGCAATGCGCTCTTCGCCCCACAGCGGGTTCTCCTGTCCCATCCGCCGAATCAGCAGGCGTAGTTCCCCAGGGATCGGCGGACGACCCGGCCGCGACTTCATCCGCCACAAGAGCCTCCATCCAGCGCGATGCCAGCGCACGATCGTGGCCGGTTTCACGATCACCACCGCGTTGCGCCAGTAGAACAGACGCGTCAGAACGGCCAGACTGACTCGGGTTGCGGCATCCACGCGACGAGGCTGGATACCCCGCTCGACGAACATGGCCAGTTGGCGTCGCAGCACAAGATTCTCGGCGCGGACGGACTCATCCGAGCGCGCCAGCAGCACCAGCCACCGCAAGGCGTCTTCAATCAGGCGGAGCACGATCTGCACGAGCATCACCATGGCCTCATCGTGCCACGGTGTTCGGTCCGAGCCAACCATTCATCGGTGAGACAGGTGAGACGACGGACGGAATTTTTGCGGACCACAGGCAAGCGCTTCGGCGGTCACGATCCAGGGTGAAATGCCCGTGGCAAAACTCTTGGCAAGGAACGGCCCGAGCGGTTGGGCTTCCCATGCCTGGACGTCGCGTGCCGACCAGTCGTTCAGCAGGCACATGCCGAACAGGTGGTCCCAGGCGCCGTCGACTGCAATGGGTTGGCCGGACGAGGAGCCGCGTCCGACGAAGAGGCCAAGTTCGACCTCGTAGTCCAGTCTTTCGCAGGGCAGGTAGTCCGGCGCATCGCTGCCCGGTCGGCGCACCTGGCCGCGCGGCCGGTGAACCGGGGCGTGGGCCAGTTGCACGCTGGCTGCGCGGCCGTTGTAGCCGACCGGCACGTACTTGTAGTTGGGAAGCAGCGGCTGGTCAGGACGGAACAGGCGCCCGGCGTTGGTCGCATGGTGCACCGATGCGAAGAAATCCGTGTACCCACCTATGCGCACCGGCATGAGAAGGTCCGCATATGCGATGGGCACCAGCGCGTCCTCCATCATGCCGCGTCGGTCGGTGCTGCCTTGTGCCAGCAGGTCGAACAACTGGGCGCGCAGGGCCGAAGCCGAGGGACATCTACCTGGTGAACCCGTCGCGAAGCGAGCTCGACGGCCACCCTTGCGTTGCCCGTATCGCCGACATTTTCAAGGCCTCGCGAGTGAATACCCGTATCCCGCTGCCGCTCACCTGCAAGTCCTGCTGGCCGGGACGCGCGCACGCGAGCGGCTCGGCGTCGCAGCGGATGGGCAGTGGTTGCAGTTCCAGATGCACGACTGCGAGCGCTTGCAGATCGACGCATCGAATGCGGCAGAAGCGTTTGAGTTGTCCAAGCGGACCGTGCGGGCCATCGGACGCTATCTTGCAAGATGGGTTCGCAGGCACTGCGGACATCGACATCCTCCATCGATGACTCTGCGACGGGTCGAACGCGGCATGATGGAGCCCTGCTGGATAAGCGCGACGCAGCGCCACAATGTCTCGCGGTCATCCCGCCAGGGCGTGTGCGCCTGCTGCTTTGCATTTGCGCGCTGGCGTGCGTCGTTTGCCGCCATCTTCTACGCACACCAACACCACCAGCGAGTCCACGCCGTGGATCTGTTGGCGCAGCTTGATTACTTGGTCGAGCCTCAGGTGGCGCTCGACTTGTTCGGCTTGTGCGTGGTCCAGACAGCCCATGCCATCGGCCTGGATCTGTCGGCTCCTGGCAGCCAGAACTGGAAAGGAAAGACCGACCAGGAGGAGGCCGAATACTTGTGTCTTTGGCCTCCTCCTTACTGGCGCGTCCTGCGTCGCAACGACGCGAAGACGTGGCGTTGCGCCGGGTATGACGTCGCGTGCATCCAAGACCTATTGCACAGGCTGGCGACTGTTTCTCTCTTGGGCGAGTACCAGTGGGGAATTGATGTTGGCTGTACGCAGCGTGCTGTTTGGGGTCAGGACATTGCCCGGTACAGGATGAAGCTGCCTGGGCCAGGCCGCACGCCATGGTTCACGAAGGAGTTTGTCGATCAGATCCTGCAGGAGACTCATTTGAGCTTAGCTCGAGCAGATCGGGAGGGGTGATGGGCACGGTCATCAGCTTGCCATCTCGGGGTCGCTCGGTGCTTCCCGATGATGCGCCTTGGATCCCGGGGAGCGCTCAGAAAACGCCAACAGGCAGTGACGTTCGCGACCAGCGCGACCCGGGCGCACACTGCCTGTCACTCGTCGTCAAGCATCCGGCTCGCCTTGCTGCCCAGTGAGCTCTCGGCGCGAAAGTAGCCCATCACGGTCGTGACGCTGTGGTGCCCCGTCATCGCCATGGTTTCGGGCAGCGACATGGCCTGTCGTCCGGCCTCCGTCACAAAGCCCGCCCGCAGCGAGTGCGCAGAAAAATCCCCCTCGACCCCGGCGAGCGCACACCGCTCCTTGACGATGTCGCGCACCGCCGCGGGTGCCAGGGGCTCGCCCAGATGCCCGCCCTTGCGGATGCGGCGGAAGAGGGCGCCTTCCTGGATCCCGCTGGCAGCCAGCCAGGCCTGCATCGCCAGCGCAGCGCTGCCCACGAGCGGCTTCACGTCTTCCGGGCGTTCGGCGCCGGTCTGGTTCGTCTTGGAGTGCCCCAGGGTGTAAACGTAGGCGATCGCAGAGGCATGGGGATTGACCCGCCGCAGGTTTTCAAAGGTCGCCCCCGCCACTTCGGAGCGACGCCGCCCGCCCGAAGCCCACGCAAACAGGAGCAGCGCGCGATCGCGCTTGCCGCGCAGGGTGTCATCACAGGTCGCCAGCACCGCCTGCAGCGGATCTTTTGTCAGCGCGCGCTGCTTGTGCGCGCGCGCGCCACGTTGCGCGTAGGCACGGCGCGTGCGGCCCAGCAGTTCCCGCACCAGGGCATCGCCGCACGGATTGTTTTCCTTCGCCAGCTGATGCGCTTTCGAAAGCACCGCCACGCGATGCACCAGCGTGTTGAGCGCCGGCACCCCCAGCTTTGCCTTGTACCCGTTGGCCACGAGCGCCTGGTCGATCTCTGGCGGCAGTTCATGCACGAGTTTGGATTTCGTTTTGCCGTTGCCGTTACCGTTGCCTTCACCGGCCTCGTCCACATCGGCCTTGCGCGCTGCGTGGTCAACGATGAACTGGATCACGACGGGCACGGGCACCGGAAGCGCCAGGGCCTGGCCGTAGCGCGCCGCGTACCAGGCGCACCAGTAGCGCATGGCCGAGGCGTACGACGCGCGCGTGTTCGCGGATTCGCCTTCGCGCAGGAGCGCCCGGGCCGCAGCCTCCGCGGTTTGCGTGAGCCGCGCCGGCTCCAGCATGGGGCGCCATTGCGCCGTGTTCACGAGCGGAGGGTGCGAAGTTTCGGTTTTCATGGATTTTTCATGGATGTGAGGGGCGGCTCCAGACAGCCTATCTACGAATTTGGCGGTGCATGGCTTCCTGCCGCCGTCACCAGCGCGTCCCACGCGGGCGCGGCCCCGGATCTGGGCCCCCGGGTTGCTGATGCCTCGCGGATCCCTTTCGTGCCTCGGGCTTTTTTGAGCGAGCGACCCGCGCCGCAGGGGGCCGATCCCAACCCAACAAGCCAACGGATTGCTTGTGAAAACGCAAAGGAACGGCTGGAACCACATTTTTTCATATGTATGACGTATGATTTGTGACATCATACACCGATAGGTCACGATAACCTGCCCTTATCGATGGTAAAAAATCCAGGGAAGAGGGCGGTCGTCGCCGGAAAGTTCGAGGTCCGTTGGAGGTCCACAGATGGCTGAGATTCAACAGTTTCGACGCGGGATTCAGGAAGAAGACGTGTTTCGGGCCGCGGATGCGCTCCTCGCCGAAGGTTTAAGGCCCACGATCGAGCGCGTACGGCTGAAGATCGGGCGCGGCTCGCCGAACACCGTGAGTCCGATGCTCGAGAAATGGTTTGGGTCGCTGGGGCAACGGATTGCCGGCGGGACGAATCCGTCGGCCAACCTCGCCGCCGGTAATGATGCGGACGGTGTGCCGGTGTCGGTGCGGAACGCCACTCGGCTGCTCTGGGAGACGGCGCGGCGCGAGGCCGATGATGTTCAGCGGCAGGAACTCGAAGGCGCCCGAGCGGCCCTCGATGAAGCGGGCAATGTGCTGGCGGTTGGCCAGGCCGATCTGGCGCAGCGTGAAGCCGCCTTTGAGCAAGCTCGCGCGAGCCTGGGCGCCGCCTTGGCCTCCTCGCAGCAGGCGCGCGAGACGCTGGAGCGACAACTGGCCGAACAGACGGCCGAGATCGCAGGGTTGCGGGCCGCGTCGGCGCAGGAGATCGCCCGGCTGAACGCCCTCCTCCAGGAGGCGCACGCCAGCAAGGAAGTGCTGCGGCAGGAGCAGGCGGCGGCGCTGGCCGCCCGCGACAAGGACTTTGTCGAGGAGCGACAGCGTCACGAAGCCCAGGAACGCCACGCGTTTGAGGAAGTCGACCGTGCGCGCCAGGCCTCGAAACAGCTGGAAATCGGACTGGCCAGGGAACAGCAGCAGCGCCTGCGAAGTGAAGAAGCCGCGGCCCAGACGCTGGAGGCCGGCCGCCGGATGCTGCGCGAGACGCAGCAGGCCGCCCAGCAGGTCGAGCGCGAGCTTCGCGATCAGCTCACCCTGCAGGCAAGCCTGCTGGCACAGGCGCAGACAGAAGGTGCGGCTCTGGCACAGCGGCTGGACGACCTTGAACGTCAGCTGGGTGAAGAAAGGAAGTCGCACGAGAGCACGCGCGTTCTGTTGGCCACCGCGCTAACGGACATGCGCAAAATTGGCGGTGTACGGCGGTCGCCGGTCAGGAAGACGAAATAACCGGCCTGACGCCCCGGCTGTCCCGGGTCGAGTCGCCTTGGCCGGCGCGCCTGCACCTACTCTTTTCCGTTGGTTGATGCCATCGGCTTCGCCACAATCGGTTGGGGCTTTCTCCCTCGATGCGCCATTGAATTCCGGATGTACGGCAACCCCGAGAATGGATCGCATCAGCCAGTCGATCTTTTCTTCGATCCATTCACGATCTCTGTTGCTGCAAGGGTGAAGGTGACGCAAACTTGGCACGCTTTAACATGCCCGTTGGAGTTGGGCGCGTCCAGGTACCGTCGGATGCGTTGGAGGAAACACATGAAACTCGGGAAGTTCTTCGCCACGGATTTCGCCCACAAGAAGTCTGCAGAGGCTCTGGTGCAAAATTTTGGCGTAGCCGAGTGATGTCTCCGGGGGGGGGGCGCGCAGGTTATGCCGAAAGCACAGCATTCCAGATCGCGGGCGCGGCCTGGCCTCGAACATGCAGCCGACCGAGATTGAACTGACCCTTGCGAACTCGGTGCAGCAACTCGACGCCGGCGATCGTCACCGCAGCACGGTCGAAGACCTTGAACCCGAGCATGGGGTTGATGCGTGACTTCACGCCTCGATGGTCCTGCTCAATCATGTTGTTGAGGTACTTCGACGAGCGCAGCCGCGTGTCTTTCCAGCGTGAGCTCTGCGCGGGCAACTCTCGCACCGCTCGGTGCGAGGCGGCATAGCCATCCAGCGTGATGCTCACCGGCGGTCGCCCTTGCGTCTCCAGCGCCTTGCGAAAGAACGCCTTGGCCGCCTTCACGTCGCGGTTGGCGCTCAAGCGAAAATCAACTGTCTGGCCATCTCGATCGACGGCACGATAGAGATAGGTCCACTTGCCGCGGATCTTCACATAGGTCTCGTCGACGCGCCATGAGCGACCGGCCTTGCGAGCGAATCGATTCCAGCGCTTCTCGAACTCGGGCACGAAACGCTGGACCCAGCGCATGATCGTCGTGTGGGCCAAGGCCAGGCCGCGCTCGGCCATCATTTCCACCAGGTCACGCAGGCTCAGCTTGAAGCGCAGGTACCAGCGAACGCACAGGACGATTACCTCTCGCTCAAAGTGCCGGCCCTTGAACAGTTCGTCCATGCTTTGCAGTCTCTGCGCCATAGAGCCGCCTTCAGTTCAAAAGCCACAGCCTACCGGAGGCGCGATTTGCACCAGAGCCCGATCGACTACGTAGCGCTGCACTTGGCCAGGCAACGCCCCGACATCCTGGTAATTCGCATGTCCTGCGAACATCACCGCAGCGACTTCGAAGGGCCGTTCTTCTCCACCC